>NZ_JBEGDL010000036.1:0-50051 GCF_040813775.1 Ammoniphilus soli | reverse complement strand
TCAGTCCCACTTGGATGATCATGAAGCCATAAAACAGGATCAAGTGCATACATCCACTTTTCTTGTCTTTAAATAATTTACGTTGGCCGAACCCATTGATTAAAACAGCATTAATTCTTTCTTTAAGGCTTGGTTCAAACTCGGCCTTCTTGCCAAGTTTCACAAACAAATATCGGCTGTATACGACATTGAAGAACAAGTAGAAAGCATAACCGGTCACGGCCATGAGGGTTATAAAATTAAATAAATCTAACATTCCCTAACCTCCATTACTTCTGTATTGGTCATGGTGAACTCCCGCTACCGTTGTGATGAGGGATACCTACCCCATAGAAGGAAAAAGGGAGGAAATGGATTCCTCCCACAAACGGGGACAAGTCAAACCGCAGCTCCATTAAAAACTTCTTTCAATTCTTCCGTCAATAAAGGTACTACTTCAAATAAATCTCCTACAATCCCATAGTCGGCCACTTGAAAAATAGGGGCTTCAGGATCTTTGTTAATGGCTACAATCACTTTGGAGTTCGACATTCCCGCTAAGTGCTGAATGGCACCAGAAATCCCACAAGCAATGTACAAGTCCGGTGTGACCACTTTGCCCGTTTGTCCAACAAGCAAGGCATAGTCGGAATATCCCGCATCACATGCTCCACGGGAAGACCCTACAGCTCCGCCTAACACATCCGCTAACTCTTGTAAGGTTTTAAACCCTTCAGCGCTCTTTACCCCGCGTCCTCCGGCTACAACCACTTTCGCTTCACTTAAATCAACTCCGCCAACCGCTTTACGTACGACTTCTTTCACGATGGTGCGCAGATCCTTGATCACAGGTTGGAAGGGGACGATCTCGGTTTCTGTAGGTGCTTCTTTCATTTCGAAGTTATTGGAACGCAGGGTTACAAAGATCGTTCCTTTCTTGAAGCTCTTCTTTTGGAAAGCCTTCCCCCCATATATCGGTCGGATAAAAGTGATATTCCCCTCAGCTGTATCAAGTCCAATGCAGTCCGTAATTAAACCGGATCCCAACCGAGCGGCTGCCCTTGGTGCCAAATCTTTACCCATACCGGTATGTCCCATTAGAACTACATCTGCTCCTACTTGTTGAACCAATTGCACGACCGCTTGAGTATAGGCATCTGTCGTATACACTGAGAGGCTTGCCTCGGTACTTACATATAACTTCTGGGCCCCATATCGTGAAATTCCGGAAACATATTCTCCAGAGTCTGCACCAAACAAAGCCGCAATAATCTCTCCGCCTTCTGCAAGCCGTTGGGCAACGGACAAGGCCTCTAAAGAAACTTGACGCAATTTCCCATCTTTCACTTCGGTTAATACAAGTACTCTTCTTCCCATTCGTTCTCCCTCCTCTTAGATCACTTTGGCTTCTGTACGAAGTAACTGAGCTAACTCACGAACTTGCTGCTTTACTTCTCCTTGTAAAACGCGTCCGGCCTCTTTTTTGCCTGGCAAGTACTGGTCTGTGACCACCGTGAGCGCCTGCGATTCCTCTTCGGATAGGCCAAGATCACTTATTGAAATCACTTCCAATGGCTTTTTCTTCGCCTTCATGATTCCCGGAAGAGACGGATAGCGCGGTTCATTTAACCCTTGTTGGGCCGTCAGTAACACCGGCAAAGAAGCCTCAATGATTTCCAGATCTCCTTCTACATTTCTTTCGATGATTGCCTTTCTACCATCTAGTGATAATTTTGTAATGCTAGATACATGGGCAATATCCAGTTCTTCTGCTACTCGGACAGCAACCTGACCAGCCCCCGAATCCACCGCCAGATTACCTCCGAGGATCAGGTCAAACGAACGGTTCCGAATCGCTGCTGCCAACCATTTAGCCACCACGAATTCATCGTATTCTCCTTCTTCCTGTTCAATCCGTACCGCCTTGTCCGCTCCCATCGCTAATGCCGTACGCAGCACACTGTCGGAACGTGCGGGTCCAACCGTTAAAACGGTCACCTCGCCGCCTTTTTCTTCCTTTACTTTCACAGCTTCTTCAATGGCATATTCATCATAGGGGTTCATGATAAATTCCACTCCATCTTCAATGATTTGGCCATTTTGAACGGCAATTTTTTCTTCCGTATCAAAGGTCTGTTTAACTAAAACCAAAATATTCATTGGTTGCTCTCCCTTCATTCTCAGGGTCTAATTTATCGAAAATAGCAATAACACATATTATAAATCCCCTGTTTACTAATCAGTTAGTAAATAGTCCTTCAAGCTTACAAACCTGCCAAAGACCCTAGATAGCCCGTGAAAGAAACCCCTTGACAGACTATCGAGGATTGGAAAACTATGAAATAAATCTAGCAAAATTTAGTAATCCATCATTTTATTCAAGCGCTCAACCGATTCAATAAACTCTTCTAGCATTTCTTCAACCACTCGCTTAACTGTTGTCTCTTTCGTCATCTGTCCAACAACCTGACCAACAACTGGGGCCATATAGTCTTTAGCTTTTGCACGATGAATACGTGGGAGTGCATAACCCCTCCAAAATAAAGTTTGTCGCGGTAATCCAAGCGTATTTGGTGCGTCAGGCCTTACCCAGGCATCCGTTGCTTTATCCCGTATCATACGAGACGGTTTACCAGTCAAATGGCGTGACAGAACGGTATCCTCGGATTTAGCCTGTAATATAACTTCCCTCTCTTCTGGAGTTAATTCACTTTCCCTTGTAGCAAGCCAGACGGAGCCACACCAAACGCCCGCTGCGCCCATCGCTAGAGCGGCAGCTATTTGATTCCCACGTCCAACCCCTCCTGCGGCTAAAACAGGTATCGGATCTAGTGCTTCGACAAGTTCAGGCCATAAAACCATCGAGCCGATTTGCCCTGTGTGTCCCCCCGCTTCATATCCCTGAGCAATGACAAGATCGACACCCACTTCTTTATGTTTCATGGCATGTTTAAGATTCCCTGCTAACGCCCCCACTTTAATGCCCTTAGAATGTGCTCTTTCGACCTGGTGCTTCGGGGGAGCACCTAGCGCACTGACGATCAACTTCACATTCGGATGACGATAGACAACCTCTAACATCTCGTCATTTCTTTCCGGGTTCCAGTTGTATATATTGAAAACTTCCTTACGCTTTTCTTCCTTTAAATCCTCAGGTAAGTGTGGAATGTTAGCTTCTTCAAGCAATTGATCAACAAAATCCTTATGTTCCTTTGGTGTAATGTCTGCAAGTGTTGTAGTTTCACTCAACACGTTTTTCTCTTGTTTAGATGGCATAACAAGATCAACACCGTAAGGTTTTCCGCCTGTATGTTCGTCAATCCACCTTAATTCTTGCTCTAGCATTTCGGCGTCCATATAAGCCGCACCAAGAACACCAAATCCGCCAGCTTTGGTAAGTTCAACAACAACATCCCGACAATGACTAAATGCAAATATTGGTAACTCCATACCTAACATCTCTGTAGCCTTCGTTTTCATTGTTTATCGCCTTCCTTATACCTCTTTATTTTTTAATGATCAACAAAATTTGAAATAATATTTATTTTAGAACCAACACCTATTTATTAATAAATGCTTTCGCCGCATTAGAATTCATTAATTCGCTGTTTTTAAATCTGTTAATATCATACTGAGTAACATCTACCAGATCCGTTTTGCCATCTACAATAAGATCCGCCATCACTTTGCCATAGAAAGGAGAAGTTTGAATCCCTCCAAATCCACCAATTCCGATACAATTAAAGAATCCTTTTACCTCGTCTAGTTCTCCAATGATGGGTAGGTGATCCGGTGTAAGGGCATATAATCCTGCCCAGCCCGTTTGAAATTCAATATTCTCAAATCCTGGGGCAACATCCATAAGTTTTTCTGATAATTCCTCAACAAATTCTCGATCAATCGATTCTTTAAAGTTATCTGGATCAACTGGTTGTTCACCTTCTTCACAATCTTCACTATGGAGGCCAGCAAATATTTTACCGCCTACTTCATCCCTAAAATAAACACTCATTTCTTCTCTTCCAGGGAAATAAGTCGTAACATGTGGAACTACATAGTCAACATGAGTTTTAAACACCGCAGTTTGCCTTCTGAATCCTTTTACTGGAAAATCCACACCGATCATACGTCCAATTTGATCAGCATGAGCACCAGCTGCATTAACAATATATTCACATTCAAAATTTCCTTTATTAGTAACAACAGTAAAACCACTACCATCGTGGATAATTATGTTCTCTACCTTCGTATTTTGAGATGCCTTAGCACCGAGTTCCTTCGCTTTATTTATAAACACTTGTGTAAGTAAATAAGGATCTAGGTAGGCATCATTTGGTCCCCATAAAGCAGATGGAACTTTAGAAACATCTAAATCAGGAATAATCTTTTTGATTTCCTCAGGTCTAACTGTCGCGGAAATCCTTCCGTATTTCGCTTGAATTTCATTCGATTTTTTAAAAGCTTCCGTGTCTTCTTCGTATTTCCCCAGTCTCAAGTATCCAGTAATCTCTAATTTAATATCACCATTTCTATGAAATTCTTCAAATACTTCCATGCTTACAGCTCTTTGTACAATATCGCCTTCATCTAGATATTGGGTTTGTACAACACCGGAAGATTTACCCGTTGCACCACTTCCATATGCCCCCTTTTCAAGCAACTGAGCATCTGTGAGCCCTTTTTTAGCCAGATGATATAAAATACTTCCTCCTATGACCCCTCCACCAATGATAAGCACTTTAGTTTTCATCAAATGATCCCTCCATTTTACTACTAGCTTTTTATCAAACTTATAAAGATATAAAGCAAGTTTCGTGCCAAGTACATTTTACTCTGTAATGTTATAATGGGGAGGGATAATAAAACAATTATGAAATTATTCATCAATATATTTAGGAAGAGCATTTCTTAAAATGGTTTTTTAACTTTAACAATCAAACGGGATAAGATCTGTATTAAAAACTGAAAATCGTGTATCAAAATCGATACACCGTGTGTTAATTTTTGAAATTCACCCCTTACTCTATTCCTAATTTCCTCATTTTATAGTAGAGTGCAGAGCGAGATAATCCTAAACGTTTTGCTGTTTCTAGTTTATTGCCTTTTTCTAGAGATAGAGTTTGCATAATCATCTTTTTTTCGAATAAATCCACCCCATCTTGTAAAGATACTTGTAAAAGTATATCTTCTTGTAAAGATACATCCTCTTGTAAAGATGTAGCTATTGAAGTGTAACTCCCCTCCGTATTTTCAAGATCCACCCTAATCGATGTATCGTTATGATTTATCGTCTGGCTTGTGTTAATTAAGTTTTTTGGAAGGTAATCCACTAATATCGTTTCATCAGCAGAAAAAACGACTAGACGCTCAATTACATTCCTAAGCTCACGTACATTTCCAGGCCAAGGGTAGTTAATAAGTATTTCCATTACATTATATGGAATCTCTTTAATAAAACGATTATACTTTGTGGAGAATTCGTATAAAAAGTATTTCGTTAATTCTACTATATCCTGTAAACGTTCCCTAAGTGGGGGGATATGAATCCCAATAATATTTAATCGGTAGTAGAGATCCTCTCGAAATAATCCTTTTTGAGCCATTTCAAATAAGTCTCGATTTGTAGCAGCAATTATTCGAAAATCTACTTCGAGTTCCTTAGTACCACCAACAGGATAGTATTTTTTCTCTTGTAAAACCCGTAACAGTTTGACCTGCATATCAAGGGGCAATTCTCCAATTTCATCGAGAAATAACGTCCCTCCTTTAGCAAGTTCAATTTTCCCCTTTTTCCCTTTTTGATCCGCCCCTGAAAAAGCCCCTTTTTCATACCCAAAGAGTTCACTCTCAAATAAGGTTGGAGGAATTGCCCCACAGTTGATTTCAATAAAGGGCGAACCAGGTTTTTCCCTTAAATTATGAATAGCCTTAGCAAATAGCTCTTTTCCGACCCCGCTCTCACCATATATAAGACAAGTAGTGCTAGTATTTGCCGTTTTTTTACATAATTCAATCGTTTTAGTTATAGCTTCGCTCTTTCCTATAATCAAGTTAAAGGGGTTGTTAGAAGGGGCTAATTTTTCTACCTCATTTTTTAGTTGTTCAACTTCTCTGGTGGTATTGATTAATTTTTGAGTTAGTCGAATTTCATTTGATATATCCGTTTCTGCACATGTGACTCCAACAATTTCCCCGTCTAATTCAATGGGACTCATATTCACAAATAAAACAAGATCATCTCGAGGCCGACTAATCGTTCGATGCAACCTTTCTCCAGTCTTAAGAACTCTTACCATTTGCAATTTTTCATAGGGAAAATAGTTAATCACTGGATTCCCTATTACCTCTTCTTTTTTCATTGAATATAAACGTTCCACTCCTCTTGACCATTCAACAGTTATCCCATTTTTATCAATAACAGCCAATGCTTCCTCTGCAGTTTCAATGATTGAATCATAGTAAGCTTTCAGATATCTGTAAGCATTGTATATTTTTTTGTAAACATCATGAACTTCAATGTATCCCATAGGGGAACCCATGTCGTTAGTTATTAGAATCACCTCATATTCATCCAAGCTCTTCATTAATTCATCAAATTCAATGGAAATAGGAACTGACTTTGTTTTTATCCATGACAGAACTTCAATTTTAGAGATGGGTGGCCTTAAATAATACAATTGTTGATTCTTATAAGAGAAGTACACGGTTTGATCTTGTTTCTCTGGATAGATGTCATCATCTACAAATGCAAAAGATTCATTCAGTAGGTTTTCAATCTTTGGAAGCTGATGTTTCATAGAATCCTCCTGTTCTAAAATTCATACATTATTCTAAAATTTACACATAATATGCTTCGTTTTTTGTACATATCGTTATTGTACAAGATATATCTCTTAATTTTCAATATAGTGATTCAATTTCGAACCCTACTCCTCAAGTTTTCTAACGCGAAAAGGGATATCTTGGCATGGTAATTGCTTATAAAAATATCATGAAAGAATTTTTCATTAGGATATTAAAGAATGGAGGGATTTTAAAATGAAAATTTTAGTGTTATTAAAACAAACCATTGGGACTGAAGAAAAAATAGTTATCGACAACGGAAAGGTCATTGAGGATGATGTGGAGTTCATTATTAATCCATATGATGAATATGCCATTGAAGAAGCAGTGAAGTTGAAAGAAACCATGGGAGCTGAAGTGACCGTCATTACGGTAGGACCACCAAGGGTTGAAAGTTCGCTTCGAACTGCACTAGCAATGGGGGCCGATAAGGGCATCGTCATTGACGTTGAGAAAGAGTTAACAGATGAGTATAACACGGCTAAAGTTATTGCAGCTGCGATAAAAAAATATGAGTATGATTTAATATTAGGAGGAAATATGGCCGTAGATTCTGGCTCTGGTCAGGTTGCGATCCGAGTAGCAGAAGAATTGGGGATCCCTCATTTATCCTCCATTACTAAACTATCAATTGAAGATAGAAAGGCGATAATAGAGCGTGATGTAGAAGGAGACATAGAGGTTATTGAAGTTAATCTACCATTCTTGGCGACAGCCCAACAGGGATTAAATGAACCTCGGTACCCATCTCTATCAGGGATCCTAAAAGCAAAGAAAAAATCTTTTGAGCATTTTACAATAACGGATTTAAATATGACTGGTGAGGATATAAATACTCGCACTTCTGTTCTAAATCAATATTCTTCACCAGAGAAACCGCAAGGTAAAATTCTAACCGGAGATATTTCTCAACAAGTTAGTGATCTAGTACATCTGCTTCGTAATGAATCCAAATAGTCTAATTATTTATTCGAGGAGGACAAACAGTGAAAAAAATACTTGTACTTGCAGAATGTAAGGATGGAAAGTTACGTAATATCTCTTTTGAAGCTCTAACTTTAGCCAACCAATTGGCTGAAGATGGGGAAGTAGTTGCTGCTCTTTTTGGTACAGAAGCTTCTTCTCATGTTGAAGAACTAAGTAAATATGGGCCAAAAAAAATATATATCGCAGATGAAGCTGCCCTATCCACTTACAATAACGATGCGTATACTCAAGCATTAGCTCAGCTTATCGAAGAGGTGCAAGCGGATGTTATTTTAATGGGCCATACTTCACTTGGCAAAGATCTTGCACCGAGAGTAGCCGCTAGATTGGGAGTAGGTTTAATTTCTGATTGCACTGCGGTTGAAATTAGAAACGATATGGTTGTTTTTACCCGACCCATTTTTGCCGGAAGAGCATTTCAGGAAAAGGTCTTTAATCAAGGAAAAATATTTGCAACACTACGCCCTAATAACTTTGAAGTTCTTGAAAATCCTAAACAATATGTGACAGTACCTTTCCAACCTGTTATTAAAGATATAAGAACCACGATCAAGGAAATTGTTAGAAAAACCTCATCCAAAGTCGACCTGAGTGAAGCAAAAGTCATTGTATCCGGTGGTCGTGGTGTTAATGATAAGGATGGATTTAAGGTGCTTCAAGAGTTAGCGGATGTATTGGGAGGTGCTATAGGGGCTTCACGAGGTGCATGTGATGCAGGTTATAGCGATTACTCTTTACAAATTGGGCAGACAGGTAAAGTCGTTAATCCGGATTTATATATTGCTTGTGGGATTTCTGGGGCCATTCAGCACTTAGCGGGAATGTCGAACTCCAAAGTGATTGTAGCCATTAACAAAGATCCTGAAGCGCCGATTTTTCAAGTGGCGGATTATGGGATTGTAGGAGATCTATTTGAAGTTGTACCGTTATTAACGGAAGAGTTTAAGAAAGCATTGGTTACTTCCTGATGTTTCATTCCTGCTTAGGATGAGCAATTAAAATTAATTTTTATTAACTACTGGCTATGCCTAATGAAATTTACAGCGTTGTAACAGAAAAGATCTCCAATCGTTATAAGAGATAAGCGTAAGACTTACTCAAATAACGAAAGGAGATTTCTTTTGTAATTCCACCATACTTATAAGTCTCTAAATAACTTGAAAACGGAAAAGTAGTTGAAAGCCTTCGTATAGCTGAATATGATCCACTGCTTTAACACTAAAATCTAGATCGAAAACGACTTAGGAAATCTTTCGTACGCTGTTCTTTCGGATCTTGAAAGAGCTTTTGCGGCGGGCCTTGTTCTATAATATTCCCATCAGCCATAAAAACGACTCTATCAGCAATATCTCTGGCAAAATCCATCTCGTGAGTAATCAATAGCATGGCCATTTCCCCCTCATTTGCGATTTCTCTAATCACCTCTAATACTTCACCGACTAGTTCCGGATCTAATGCAGCTGTTACTTCATCAAATAACATAATTTGGGGTTTCATGACTAATGCTCTTGCGATAGCCACTCGCTGTTGTTGTCCACCGGAAAGTTTTGCGGGATAAGCATCAAGTTTATGTTCAAGACCCACTTTTGTTAACATTTCAATTGCTATTTCCTTCGCTTTTGTTTTTGGCATCCCCAATACATGTACCGGGCCTTCCATCACATTTTTAAGAATAGTCATATGTGGAAATAAATTATATTGTTGAAAAACCATTCCTATCTTTCCACGTATCCTACGGAAATGCTTTTCGTCTGCAGGAATTAGTTTACCGTTTTTTTCTGTATGCCATAAATATTCGTCTTCTACTTGGATTGTTCCACTTGATGGCTTCTCTAACGTCATTAACATCCTGGCAAGTGTTGTTTTACCTGATCCACTTGGGCCAATAATTGCAACCTTTTCCCCTGGGAAAATATCGAGATCAACACCTTTCAAAATTTTCACATCATCAAATGACTTTGTTATGTTTCGATATTTAACAATCGGCGTTACTTGATCGAGGCTTTTATAACCATTTATCTTTTCTAAATGATTAACTGAAAGTATTGAATTCATATTTCACACATCCTTTACTCGTATACTTAAGCAGTCCCTTTTCCAATACCTTTATTCATTTTCTCTTCAATGTAACGAATAAGAATAGATGACGGATAACTTAAAAGTAAAAATAGCAATCCTACAATTGTGAATGACTCAAAATATCTAAAAGATGTTGAACCAATGATTTTAGCTGTTTGCATCATTTCAATTAGTGTAATGGCGGATAGAAGTGGAGTTTCTTTAAACATAACAATGAAATAATTACCTAGTATTGGTATTACCAAACCAATTGCTTGTGGCAAAATGATACGAAACCATGTTTTAGTCTTTGAATGGTTTATTGCTATACTTGCTTCCCATTGACCTTTTGGTAATGATTCGATACTTGATCTATACACTTCTGCCAGATAAGTACTGTAATGAAGGCCAAGACCGATCACACCGGCAACAAAACTCGAAAAAGAAATTCCAAACTCCGGCAACACATAAAAAATGAAAAATAGTTGCACTAATAGTGGAGTACTGCGAATAAATTCAGTAAACCATGTTACTACGATCACTAATGGTTTAAAGGTTGATCTCCTGCAAAATACCCAAACTAATCCCAGAAAGGCAGCGAGCAAAAAACCTATTATCGTTGCAGCTATTGTGATTTTCATAGCATTCAATAAGTCTGGAAGAATTGACCATGCGAACTCCCAATCCCACATCAATTATACCCTCCCAGCAGATAATTTTTTTTCTAACTTTCGAAAACTAAATGTAATAGGATAAGCTATAATAAAATAAAAGATTAAAAGTAAAGTGAATAATTCAGTTGATTGCATCGTAGAGTTTCGTAAGGACATTGCTTGGAAGGTTAAGTCAGATAAGGTTATAAGAGACACAAGGCTTGTTCCCTTTAGTAATTCAATCATTAAATTCCCGAATGTAGGAATTATTAATAAAATTGCTTGAGGAAGAATCACTCTTCTCATTCTTTTGATAGGCGTCATATTTAAGGCAATCGTTGCTTCTGTTTGCCCTTTTGGAACAGATTGGATAGAACTTCTGACAACTTCAGCACCATAAGCCCCCATATTTAACCCAAGAGCTAACACCCCAGCTGTCATAGCTGATAATTCAATACCCATAATTGGAAGTGCAAAATATAACCAGAATAACTGTATTAATAATGATGTTCCTCGAAATACTTCAATATAAAAGTTTGAAATAATTCTAATAACAATCCATTTTGATAGTTTCATAAATCCCAATATAAAAGATAAGGCTAAACCCAGAAAAGCAGAATAGATTAAGATTTCTAATGTAACAACTAGTCCACTTAGGAGCGGTGGAATAAAATCTATTATGGAATACATTCTTACTATCCTCACCTTCTAGAAAAGACGAAAGGAAAGAAAGATTCTTCTCGTCTTTCCAATTATTACTTTGATATTATCCTTTAAGATTAGTCTTTTAATAACTCCTCCGCTTTTACATCGCCAGGCAGTTCCTGTTCTGTAAGTCCAAATTTCTCAAGAATTTCTAGTAATTCTCCGGATTCTTTCAATACTTCAAGCTCTTTATTAAAGGCTTCTCTAAAATCATCATCTTCTTGACGAAAAACTGTTGCACCATATGAACGTACACTTTTCCCATCTATCACAGGTTGTACAAAATCCTCTACAATCTCTATACCGCTATCTTTAGTTTTATCTAACAAATCTTTCAGTGATGGTCTTGTCGTCGCAACCACATCTACTCTCCCTGATTTAAGAGCAGAAAAGGCGCTTGGAAGGTCAGGAAGTAGCTTTATTTGATCTTCAGAAACTCCAACTTTTAGTAAGTACTTCTGTTCAACAGTCCCACTTAAGACAGCTACTTTAATATCTTTATTATTTTTAATATCTTCATAACTTTTTATATTAAAAGGATTTCCAACTTTTACACCAATGCTCTCACCAATACTATACTCCGGATTAGCAAAGTCAACTTCTTTAGCCCGTTCTGGAGTGATATACATACCTGCTGTAATAATATCAAAACGTTTCGCTTTTACTGCTGGAATCATTGAACCAAATTCTGTTAATACACCTTCCATCTCATTGATTCCCATTCTTTTAAAAACCGCACGCGCTACCTCAACCCCCAATCCCGTCAATTCACCGTCTGGTGTTTTATATGCATATGGAATCTCATTGGCAAATCCAACCGTCACTTTCCCTTCCCTTTTAACTTTTTCTAATGTTGTCTCCCCTTCTGATTCCTTGCCAGAGGAAGAAGATTCTGAACTGCTGCATCCAATCAGACTAAATACCAAAACTAATATAAACAAACTGGTGATCAATTTTTTCATTATTATTCTCCTTTTATCATATTTTTGGAGCTACCCAACCCAGAATAAAATACCTGCTATAGGACACCTACTTTTGCTCCAAAGATTCATTGAGGCAATGTGCCAAGATTTACTTAACATTTTGTGATTTCCTAGAAATGCATAGTGTTACGGCATCGAATCTAAACGGTAACAAAAAACTAATTTTGCTCTATTGGGCTAAATCACCCCCTTATTGTACTTACCTAAAAGGTTTTTCGGTGTTCTTTACTTACTGTTAAGTAAAAAACGAAGCTAGAATACATAGTGGACACACCGTTAAGAAGGTATTAATCGTGCAATACTGATCCTAACGAGGAGGTGTCCACATGGGTGAACAACGGCAACGGTGGTATATATTCTATAATTTATAAAGTGTTATTCATTCAAACAAATGGACTTCATCACCTACATGAATTTCACCTGTTTTTTTCACAGAAGCATAAATGCCGAAATTTTGTTTTCTTTCTTTTACAATGGTTTTAAGTAAAGTTGCATCTCGTTCTCCACTATCAGGATTAACGGTAATAATCATACATCTTGGACAATCACTTGTTAATTCAATTTCCACCTCTTCCCCTATTTTCATTTGTTTTCCAAACCACGTTTCTTCTATAAATGGATTTTTTTCTATTAATGATATAATAAAATTAGGGCGAAACCGCCGATGATCGACTTCTCCTTTTCCCCACAATTCTTTTAACTTATTTATGGAAGTATCAAATACCAGATGTATGTGATCTACTGCAATTGGCCCGATAGGGACATACGAAGGGGTATATGCAAAAGTTGAAATTTTCCTGTTTGTTTTGTTTTCAATTTCTTTAATCAGTTCTGTATCTTTCCAATCAAAAACCCTACCTTCGGGTGTTATTATTTCGACCTTGGGATATTCCTTCATGAGCTCTTCTCCTACAAACCTTGCTTTATATTGAGCCATTTCCGGGAATTGTGCAATGGTTAAAAACTTCCCTGGCTTTGTTTCATCTAAATAACCATGGCTACGGTCTCCATATAATCCATATTCCATTACTTTTGTTTTCTGTAAACTTTCTCCGTAAAAGGATTTCACAGGGTGGCGAACAATTTCCTTGATATGACCGATTAACATTAGCTCCCTCCAATTTTAAATTTTGCTAGACGGAACAATCAGCACAATTAACAATTTATCCATTTTTTCTTTCAAGTTGGATAAGAATTTTTTAGGATCCTTTTTAAAAAGTAGGTCCTACGGGCTCTCTCCAAATCATGCTTGAATATTTGGAACATACTCTCCCATACTCAATCCTTGCAAATTCCTAGCAGCTCCCGCAAAGAAGCAAATTTGGTCGACAACAAATTCACTTACTTATCAGTAAGTAAATTATACCCAATCACAGATGTAATGTACAGTATTTTTTGAATACTCGATATTTAGTAATTGAACTTACCGGTTATTCTATATCATCTCCATAAACTTCGATAGTCGTTTCTTGGCAATGCAGAAGAGGACATAGAGGTGATTGAAGTTAATCTACCATTCTTGGCAACAAAAATAGTCTATTTTTTTATAAGAAGAGGATATACAGCGTGGGAAAAAAATACTTGTATGTGCAAAGTAGTTAATCCTGATTTATATATTGCTTGTGGGATTTCTTGTGCCATTCAGCACTTAGCGGGAATGCCGAACTCCAAAGCAAGACTTTTTCGATGTCCATTATGACGGTCAAACCTTAGCTATAAATGTCAGCAGATACGTCAAAGCCTGGTCAAGAGATGATCTTCAACCCGACAGCAGCAGCTAATACCATTGCAATGAACAGGATGCGACGCAGTTTTTTGATTCACCAAAGAAAAACATGCCAACCGATGCTCCTCCTACAGTACCGATCCCGGTCCATATTGCATAAGCCGTACCCATAGGTAGACTTCTCATTGCAAAACTCAAACATATGAAGCTCTCTCTTCGCCGCATCCTGATAAGCGCCATGAATAGGTCGTCTTTGCCCCCAAGAACATATTTTTCGATTAGGGAAACACCCCCTTCCTATGCAGAGGTTTTAAGGTTGTAGCGCAAACGCTCCCACAGAAGCCCAATCTATTAGGACCACTGTCAAAGGTGAGATATAATCAATTGCATACTTCGACACTTAATTCATATACCCGCCTTCAAGTAATTGCAAATAAATACCTATTATTTCTTTTTTAGAAATTGGACCTTCCGCGTCATACCATTGATACAATCCATTTACCATTCCAAATATACCCCTAACAACAGTATGAGGATCTAAAGATCTAAAGTGACCCAAATTTATGCCTTCTTTATATACTTGGACAAATAACATTTCATATGCCTTAACCCTACTTCTCAACGATTTGAGTTCTTCCTCTTTAAGCTCGGATTGTTCATGATTAAAGATAGTGGTAAAAGTTTGGTTATCAAGAACAGCGTGTGCATGACCTTCAATTAATCCGCGGAGCTTTTCTTTTGGATCTATATCCTTTTCCATGATAGTCATTGCGGAACGAAGATATATATCCATAATTTCTTCAAAAATCGACCAAAGAATTTGATGCTTGTTCTTAACATAATAATATAGCGCTGGCTTTGTTACCCCAAGTTCTTTAGACACATCTTCAAGTGTAGATGCTCGATACCCTTTTTTTGCAAATATCTCAGAAGCAGTTAAAAGTATGGTCCTCGTTGTAATACCATTCCCGTGCTGCATCCTAACCTCCAGGTCACATTACTTATCAGTAAGTAAATTTTTAACCTTATCATACCTCGGGAATATGATTTTGTCTACTACAAGGCATATACTCTAAATAAAAGGAAAAGCCACGAGAGCAGTTGTCGTGGCTTTAAATGGATACACTTTCATGGCAGAACCGATGGTGAATCTGTCCGACCTACATTGCCGTTAAGAGTAACACGTGCCAAAGAGGCTTTCATTAAGGTACGATTTTATCTCTTCAGGTATTGGATAGGATTGTTTATCTTTTATGTTAATATGAGTCATTTCTACAACAGCAAGGATTGTTTCATTACGCATTATATTAAATACAACATGATAACTAGTGACTCCTATTTTCTTGACATATAAATCAATATCTAATAAATCATCTAAATAAGCTGGTTCTCTGTAGTCTATATTTGCTGATCTCACTACAAAATCAAAGTCTTTGGAGGCCAATTCATGAGGGGACCAGCCCTTTTTTCTAAAGAATTCATAGGAGGCATTATCACACCATGTTAAATAATGGGCGTTAAATACAATTCCTTGTGCATCCACTTCATTATACCGAACTCTATGTTTCATAACCTTCATAAGTAACCCCTCACTAAAAAATTACTCTACATTCGTTATTCAACAATTTCTTAAGTTCTTTTTTATTAATTTTGCCCACTCCACTTTTAGGTAATTCTGATACGATCACGATATGTTCAGGTACCTTAAACTCAGCCATTCTTTCTTTTACAAACATTTGAATTTCATCAGGAGATAATGTGTGTTCCTCTTTTAAAGAAATAACCGCTGCTACTTTTTCACCAAACACATCATCTGGGATGCCAATAACTGCTACTTCATAGATAGATGGATGTTTTGAAATACATTCTTCTATTTCACTAGGAGAAATATTAATACCTCCACGTATAATTAACTCTTTTTTCCGGCCAACTATATAAAAATAACCTTCTTCATCATACTTGACCAAATCTCCTGTATAAAACCACCCATCTTTGATAACCGATTTAGTCTGATCAGGGTCGTTATAATAACACTTAAATAACGTATTACTCTTAATGAGTAGTTCGCCCTCTGTTTGGGGAGAAACGACTTCGTTTCCATCATTATCTTGAATTTTAATTTGAACACCTGGAGCAACTCTACCGCATGAACCCTCTTTAAAAGTATCTGTTTTCGTATTATAAGCAATCACAGGTCTCACTTCTGTTAAGGCAAAGAAATTCATAATTTGAATATTTAACTTTTGTTTAAAATGCTTCACTGTACTCTCAGCGATAGGTGCACCAGCTGTTAACATCAATCGAATAGAATCTAATCTAGTGATATCCATCTTCTCAGATGCATTTAGCATCATATTATACATCGTAGGTACACCCATAAATAATGTAATTTTCTCTTGAACCATTTTATTTAACACTTTTACAGGATGGAATTTTTCTTCCAAGACAACATGTGCTCCAGCAAATAAGCAAGTAAGAGTTCCAGTAGTTAATCCGTATAAAAAGGACATCGGTAAAGTAATTAATACTTTATCATTTTCATTAATATGCCATACTTCTTTATATTGTTTGGTTGATTCTAATTCATTGAGATGAGTGGCTACAACTCCTTTGGGTACACCTGTACTGCCAGAAGTAAAAATGATTAATGCGTCTGTATCCTGGTCAAACTCCTGCAATTCAGCTACTCCATAACTATCATTTTTATTTACAGCCACAGGATTTCCAATCAATTTATACTCTTTTTCAAATGCAGTAATTTTTAAGGCTTCCTTGAATAAATCCTCCGAATTTTCAGAAGTAAAACATTGAACCGGGTTTGTTCTTTTTAATATATCTGCCACTTCATCCGCAGTCAGTTGATGATTAATAGGTACGAAAATAGCTCCTAAAGCGGTTGTTGCTAAATAAAGACTAATAATTTCCGGCCTATTTTCTGAAAAGCAACAAATAATATCTCCAAATTTAACATTTTCTTTTAAGATATTAATGGTCGCCTTAATTTGATTGGCTAACTCTACATATGAAATATCTTGATCCTTAAAAGAAATTGCAGGCCTGTTACCATAAGAGTTGGCAATTTGAATAAACTCTTTTGCTAAATTCATTATTATACCGCCTTTCTTGGCATACTTCATATCGATATTGCTGATGTTGAATCCTCTGACTTCTACTCCAGACATTCAGACATTGTATGAAAGACCGCATTTGATTTTTCTTTAATCGTTTTAATCAAACGTTCTACCATCTCTATCCGAGGGCCTCTGCCAATAACTTGTGGATGCATAGTCAAGGTATACACACTATTCTCTAATTTATCAGCATAATAGAACTCTTCCATCCAGCGGTTAAACACAAAATCTGGAGAACTAAGTCCTCTATTTTGGCCTGTAAAAGCAAAATAGGGAAAATCATCCAATTCCCAGGAAACAGGAATTTCTAAAATACTAGATGGCTGTCCGAATTTTATATTACCGTCGATATCAGCTGAATCCCCTATACGTAAGTAATAGGGTGTGTAGTCATCTGCCATTAAACTAGAATCATATTTGAACCCATATTCTTGCAAAAGAGATGGGGTAATCATATTCAAGTTCCACGCTGGTGACCTAAAACCTGAAATAGTAGTTTGTAAAAACTCTTCTAACATCTTCTTTCCATGAAAAAGTATTTCTCTTTCTTGCTCTTCAGATAATTGATTCCATCTTTCGTGAGAGATACCATGAAGACCTATTTCATGTCCATTATCGCGTATTTTTTTTATTAAATATGGATAATTTTCAATTTGTTTAGCTGGTACAAAAAACGTTGCTTTAATTGCTTCTTGTTCTAACAAATTCAAAATACGTTCTAACCCTACACGCGCTCCATATTCTCCTCTGGAGAGTTCAGCTAACGTTGTTTTGTGAAAGGTTCCAGTCCATAACAATTGAAAATCCACATCGAATGTTAGTAAAACTTTTGTCGTCATGTTGCTGTCCACCCTCATCAACAAATTTATATTCATAATCTTTTCCATAGATCAATAGAAACAGCTGGCAGATAAATAAGGGTTTTTTATAGAATTGTACACCTCAATATCTGATAAATCAATTAATTAATATCAATCTCAACTGCATAATGGAAATTAAATTTCGTATCGTTTGAAATCATTACGACATGGTTGTCCTGGTGCAACCTCTATATATCCTGAAGTTAAATTCATTATGATTGAAAATACGGTATTAGCTAGAAGTGGTCTACCTAACTTAGGTTTTATCTCTTCTCCATGTCGACAAATACTGTCTGGGAAATTAATATGATCTGACAAAATTTCCTTAAACGTTTCTACAGTGATTTCTCCATCTACCTGCTTCAATAACTTTTCAGCTCGTTTGTTTCTTAAATGTGTGTCTGGGAATTTCAATCTTGAAGTATCTTTAATATTAATATATTTAGGCCCACAGAAATGATTGGAATGCGTAATATAATTGTTTTCTGCATATATAACATCATAATCATCACATGTTACTTCAACATCAATGGCTTCTCCCTCTTTAGAAGCAATTAAATAGTTTGCCGCTGTTCCTCTTGGCATACGGGAGATTTGTCCAATCGTTTGTGAATGAAACTCACTATTTAAAATTCCTCTTAATACAATATGAATGGGAACTCCGTATTCCTTTTGCTGAATACTTAAAAAGTTTAAGCATACCCCTATTCCGCTGCTATTCATCCCAATTTTTCCTACTATACCTGCTTCTGTACACATTAGAATCTTTGGTTTATTATCTTGCTCAATTTCAAGAATAATTAAGCTATCCTTTATTTTCCCAACCCAATCCCAATTTTGTCCAATGATAGTTTCTCTATATTTTGTACTTGGAGGAACAGCAGCCATTGATGTACAGCCATCATTACTTGACATAATTTCACTTCTAGCATTTAGCGCGACGATATCTAGTAGGTCAATTTCTGCCCCTTCACTAATTCCACGAATTTCTTCCATAATGTCTTCATCGTACTCTTGAATCCATGGAATATATTTATTGGCTTCCTCACGGGCCTTTTCCCACTCTACTTTATTATAACGGAACATTTTTTTATATAGCTGTACTGCCTTTGTTATTTCTTCACGAGCTTTCACACCAACTTGGAAGCCACATTCATACGAGTTTCCAGAAACTTTAATATGTTTCAAAACATCTCTCTCCCTATAATATATTTTTTTTCAAACGAACAGAAAAGTGCGCAGGCGAGCGTTATTAATTATAAAATGTAGAATCAGCAGACGAGAGTGGGGTAAAATGTTTTAGTGGTTACTCGTATGCAAAAGTTTATCTGACAAGATCTGAACAATCCGATCTCCAACTTCAGAAGTGGCAGCCTGTCCATTCATGTCCGGCGTAAGAACCTGTCTTTCTATCATAATGGATTCAATAGCATCTAATGTCATTTCAGCAAGCTTCTCATACCCAAGGAATTCCAACATTTGGCTAGCGGACCATATGGCTGCAAGTGGGTTAGCCACCCCTTTACCTGCAATATCCGGTGCGGAACCATGGATAGGTTCGAACATCGAAGGGTAAACTTTTTCCGGATTGATATTAGCTCCAGCAGCTAATCCCAACCCTCCTGCAATCCCCGCGCCAAGATCGGTTAAGATGTCTCCAAATAAATTGGATGTCACAACCACTTCAAAACGCTGAGGTTGTTTAATCATGAACATACTAGCTGCGTCAACTAAATAGGAATAAGTTTTTACATCCGGATATTCCATTCCTATTTCTTCAAACACTTGATCCCAGAACACCATCGAGTAATTCAATGCATTGGCCTTACTGATGCTAGTCAATGATTTCCCCATCCTTCGGGCCGTTTCATAGGCGTATCGTATAACTCGTTCAGTTCCTTTACGCGAGAAGACACCTGTTTGTAAAACCACTTCTTCTGGTTTTCCTGGAAATAACCAATCTCCTTTTCCTGCATATTCACCTTCACTATTTTCTCTAATGAAAAGCATGTCAATGTCTTCCCTTTTAGCATCCATTAAGGTTTTAGGTGCACCTTTTAGTAACTTAATCGGTCGAATATTTATATATTGGTCAAACCCCTTTCGAATCTTAAGGAGCAAATCCCAAAGGGATATATGGTCAGGAACTCCAGGATATCCAACCGCCCCTAAATATATGGCATCAAACTGTAATAACTGTTCCAAACCTTCACTCGGCATCATTTCTCCATGCTTCGTATAATATTCACACCCCCAAGGAAAATAGGTAAATTGGAATTTAAATTCTCCACGTATTTCCGCTACTTTCTTTAAAACCTTGACACCTTCTGCGATTACTTCAGGACCAATGCCATCACCTGGTATTACAGCGATATTGTATATTTTCATAATAATTCCTTCTTTCATATTGTAAATTGCTGTTTTGTGCAATATTTTACTTACCGTTCAGTAGATTGTAACTTAAGTTCTCCTCATCATCATCACTTTCCATTCACCTTCTTGACACACTTCACCAAGCTGATTTACAACCTCAACATGAAAATTTACAATTCCACGATCAGGTTTTGATGTTTCACGTTTTGACAGGATGGTTTCAATGACTTTAATCGTATCACCAATTTTAATTGGAGCTTTAAGATCCCATGTCATTCCTAAAAAAGCAATGGCTGTTCCCTCTTTTATTCCTAGTCTGCTTTCTAATCCAATTGCAATGGCAAATCCAGCTGGACCATGTAATATTCTTGTTCCAAAAGCTGTCTTTTTGGCAAACTCCTCATCCGTATGAATTGGATTATAATCCCCAGAATACCCCGCATAAAAAGCTAAATCTGTCTCAGTAATTGTTCGGCGTGGACTTTCAAATTTTTTATTTACTTCGAAGTCTTCGTAGTAATATCCCATTCAATAATTCGTCTCCCATCTTAAAAATTTCTTAATTTATTTTACTTAACAGTAAGTAAGGTATAATGTTATTATACCTTCTGCAATTTTAATTGTACAGAAATTTCTATTATCTATACGAAGCACACAATCGTCGAGCCAGTCGGCGTTATAAGGGCTATTCATATCGTTAAAAAAGCAGGAGCGCTTTCGGCTTTTCTGGCCCGCCCCTGTTCAGTCAAAATAACAACCCACTAGCTACATTAGGTGAACTGGTAAGTAATAATAAACGAAAGTGATTGCAATAAGACCCACTCCACTTATTATCATAAATAAAGGGTATCTTTTGGTTATTGCTAGTTCCTTACTATCATACATAGACTCTGGTATGACAAAAAGCTTTTCTCTTTCTAATCGTTCTTCTTCTGTAACGTTAGTCAACTTTGAAATTAAGACTAATGATGTGATCGATAAAATTGTGCCAATTATTACTGGTGGCAAGAATAAAGGCAACGTTAATCCAAATAATTTCAACGCCTCTCCTACTAGTACTCCAAATAATCCTAATAGAATACTCCAAAATGCTGCTGTTTTAGTCACCTTTTTAGAATAAATACTGGCCAAAGCCATTGGACCCCACGAAGCAGCAAACATTGTAGCCGCACTATAGGCAAGCCACATCACAGAAGTTGGCGGTTTTAACCCAATAATTAATACGATCACACTTGCAATCAGCATTGAAGCCTTTGCCAAATTGAGCACCTTTTTGTCAGACAGATTTTTATTTGGAATTATATCTCTAGCAATTGTGTTTCCAATCAATTGTAAGAAAGTGGAACAAGATGAAAGTACAGCCGCCATGATCCCGCTAACTACAATAACTCCCATCCACATTGGTAGAATATTCTGCGCCGCCCAAATGTAAGCACTCTCCGAATTGGTTATTTCCGGTTTAATTAAAGGTAATGTAGCCATAGTGGAATGCAAGAATAGATAAATAATTAGCATAGGTATTGGTGCCAGCATTCCAGCTCTAAGTATAACATGTTCATTCTTTGCCATAAGGTATCGGCTAGTTTGCCAAGGACTTATAGCTGTTACGAATGCCCAAGAAATTGCCATAGTGATAACCCAAATAAGAACTTCACTTTTCGTACCCATATATGCACCTTCACCAGTTATACCATGCCAGTTAAAAACTCCTTCTCTACCTTGTTGTGCTACACTATTAATAAATGCATCAGGCCAACCACCTGTTGCCATTAGTATGACTGGAACAGAAATTACACTTGCAATAAAAAATAAAAAGAACATAAAAGTATCAGTTACTAAAACACCCTTAGCACCAGACAAAAACGTAAACGTAGTATAAACTAACCACATTATAATGAGTGCGAGAACATAATTTATGCCCAAAATGTCTGCAAGAATTATGGTACCAGCTTGTGCAACGGAAACTAAATAAGCAGTAATTCCTACAATTACTGTAATAGAAGCAGCAACTTGGACTTTTTTCGATTGAAATCGATTACCAAAGAATTCTGGTAATGTAAGAGCTTCACTTCTTCTTAGGTATTTACCGAACATAATTGTACCTAGAACATACCCACTACACATAATCATAATAAAAATGGCTAACAAAATGGGATATCCATCATAAGCAAAACCAACTTCTCCAGTAAAACCTACACTGCTTACTACTGACGCTACCAATGATCCTACAATAAGAACAGTAGATGCATTTCTGCCTGCCACGTAATAATCAGCTGCATTAGTAACCTTTTTAGAGACATAGATACCTAATAAAGTGATCAATATAAAGAATGTAACTACACCTACAGCAAACACTATAATCCCCCCAATTCTTTATTTACGTTATCTTTAGTTACATTGGACAGATCTTGAATATTATTAATGGATTTCTCTATTCTAAGGATATGGTATTTGCAAATCACTCCATAAATTATTAAGGAACCCCCGAAAAAAACAGTAAAAATCAGATCTCCAATAACCACTTTAATCATCCTCCTAAAAGTAATGTTTTCTTTCATTTTCTCTCTCATTTTCAGTTAGTGCTGTAGTGTGAAGTTTTCACTTCATCTCACAAGTTCAACCTTGGCTAAGAAGCTGGCAAAGTGAGAACGCCCATTCGATTTTTTATACACTCGGCCTAGTTCTTTCATCCAAGTTGCCAACTTCGTTAACCCGTCCCAATCTTTGTGGAATACGCAATCCTTACCTAGCTCAACTCCGCGAAGATCCACTTACATGAACTTCGCGCTTATCAATACGATTCCATATAGATTAGGGCTATTCGAATTCCACTTTAGGTACTTTGGTAGTTTGCTTAAGTAAAGCTAGCTGCCTCTTTACTACTCGTATGTTCTTTGTTCGTATTTACTCTGTCTTTAAGTAAAAACATATTAATTAAAATAGATACAAATAGATATATAGTTAAAGCCACGAATCCAATGGAATAAGAATCTGTTGTATCTTTAACATAGCCAATTAATAACGGGACAACTAATCCTCCTATTGTAAAACCTAAACATATAACGATACCATTTACAAAGCCTATTTTACTTTGATCAACCGTATCAGCTACAAGAGCATAGGCGACTGGCATTCCTGCATAAGCAAACAAACCTGCTAATGGAAGCAAAATGGCCAGTAAAGTATAATTCCCTATCACATAAGAATAGGTGAAACCAAAAAACATTACTAGTAATCCAACACCAGCAACATTAATGAGTAGTGCACGTTTACCTAGCTTATCTGAAAAAAATCCAGCGGCAATAGCACCTAGTGTACCTGCAACTGCAAAGGATGCTCCAATAAACCCTGCAAGTCCTTCAGACCATCCACTTTCCTCTATAAGAATAGTTGGCACCCAATAGACTGCTAAACTAAATGCGCTGATTTGAGCTATTACGTATATCGAACTACCGATCACATTTCTGTTAATTAATAATGGTATATTAGATTTAAATCCATTATTCTTTTTCAATGTTTCAACTTCAATGGTTTTGCTAAAATTTGGTGGATCTTTTAGATATTTTAAAGCGATAAAGAGAATGATTAAGAACGGTAAGCAACCTATTAAGGAGCCAGACCTCCAACCAAATGTGATGAGAAATATCGAGAATAGATAAGTAGCAACTAATGTTCCAACTCCATCTGCTCCTAACATTACGCCCATACTAATTCCATTGGGCTTTAGAATCTTGAAACCATAATATAGCAAGGGTATAAGGAGCGATTATTAACGCTGCTACACCTATTCCAATAATGGCTCTTTAATATTTTACACAAATATAAAATTATTTCTTTTACCAAAAGATTATAAGCTAGTCTCGATGACGCACTTCGTGACATCTACATTGCAGTTTCTGAGTCCTCTATACTTTCGTAACTATCTGTCTTTTTTGAAAGATATAAGTGTTTATATGCATTTTTGCAAAATGGTACAGAAACAATACCCATAACGATACAACCCATACTGGCAACCAGAATATTATTTAAAGCAGTAACGTCTCCAAATATCAGTTTGGATAGCAAGGGATTAACATATCCGGCAAGAAATTCCCCGGAGAACATTGCTACAATGCATAAAGAGCTAATAATTTCAGCAATCCTACCCTTGAATCCCAAAATTACAAGCGTATTTACAGCTGAGGAAAATATCAGAGCCCCCATCCCTGCAAAAATCCATCCTAATATAACAGCGTAATTACTAGGTAGAGTTATGCAGAAGATACCTGCCATTGCGACAACTACTAACGCTATCATCAGACTAAATCTTTTTAATTTTTTCATCCATATAAATATAAAGGCAGTAGCAAAAATGCCAAAGAAATTTCCTATGGAAGCGCCCATTCCGACCTGACTTGAACTAATATTCCGTTCATTAATGAAATAGTCAGACACATTATAAGGAAATCCTATATAGAAAAATCCTGCGATAAACCGAACAACCAAAAGGGCAATTATAAATTTGGGAACTATAGATAATACGGATTTTATGGATAAACTGGTTCCCTTTTCGGATTCAGTTGTTGTTGTCATTGCAATATCGTTTGTGTTATCACTATTTACACTTGGATAGAAAAATACTGTCAAAATAATAATTGGAATAATTAAATAAAAAACATTGTACGCACTTGCCCAGTCTCCATCAGATGCAAGATAGCCTGCCAACGCCTGAACCATAACCATCCCCAAAGAAAGCACTGCGTAATCAAATCCAATTACTTTATCTCGAAGTTTCTCAGGTGCGATGAATGTCAGAGTCACATTATTCACCGAGGGCAGCAATCCTGCCGGCAGTCCAGTCAATGCTGTTCCAATCAATGCAAATGTCAAACTGTTTGTTCCCATGAAACGGATAATCAGACCGCCGCAAAGACTTAGGCAGAGGGCAATCATCACAATTGATTTCTTACTCATAATGCGCATCAATGGTATTGCGGCAAGTCCACCGATCAAAGCGAATAACGATGGTAATGACATCATCAAAACGGTGAGAGAACCCTGCCCAGGGAAGCTATTAACGATATATCCATAGACAACGATTGAAACAACAAAAAACCATGAAGTAAACGAACCTAAATAGACAACGCCTAATTGTAAATATCTTTTCATACTCTTTCCCCATTTCTCTAGATTAGAAAACTATATTTTTTCTTTCGTCAACAATTAATTAAGGCTTCGCACACTTAAAAGGGATTTCATACTTTCGTGACCAGGTGCATTGATATTACTCTGTTTTCCAGTTATGTGATGAATATGCCATATGTCTAAATGACTGCCACCGTATTGGAGGATTTCTTCTTGAAAATCATAGGGGGATAGGGGTTGGCAGACAAAAACGGTAGTTCACAACAAAACTGAGCTTATTAATCATATCCTGACCAAACAGCTCAATATACCCCCATATAACGGAACATCCCATAGACCAACCAATCAAATTAACTTTAGATGCAATCCTCCTCAGGTAGATCGACGACTCCTCCCATTTGAGCAAATCCTACATTCTTATAAAGAATTCAATTTGACCAAACTCCTTAATTGTGTCTGTAACGACTTTTTGAACTTCAGCTGAATTTGTTACATTTGCCGTTCGATAAGAACAGACCCCTTTTTCATTAAGAATAATTTGGCACGTTTGTTCCGCAGCTTTAGCATGTAAGTCTACGGCCATGACTTTTGCACCTTCACGTGCATAAGCAACTGCTGCCGCTTTGCCATTTCCCCATCCTTCCCCAACTGATCCTGCTCCAAATTATTCTTTAATCGATTTGTCATCATTGCACCCTTCTACAAACTGTTCAAGATTGAAACCAATAAAAGGAATTTTCGTTCTTATAAAGTTTTACTTTTTGATTTATGGTTGGTTCACTCTTAACAAGACGAGCTGTTACGTGTGTCCCTTCATCTAAATCAATCATGCTTGAATGATTTGGAACATACTCTCCCATACTCAATCCTTGCAGATTTCTCGCAGTTCCTGCGAAAAAACGAATTTGATTGATAACAAATTCAATATCCGCCTGTGCATACGCAATTGGTTTCCCCACATTAAGCGATTCTAAATGCGCCAAACGTTCGCTATTCTGTTCGATTAGATCGGCCCATTTTAATAGAAGTGAGCTTCTTTCAGACGGTGTCGTTGTTTTCTTTCATGTTATAAATGCCTCTTCAGCAGCTTCTACTGCTCTATTGACATCCACTTCTGTACATAACGGAACTTCTGCAATAATCTCTTCTGTCACTGGATTCAAAATAGGGAATTAATTACTATCTACACTTTCTATTAGCTCACCATTAATAAATGCCTTATACCGTTTTTCTACTTTTTGTGTTGTCATTTCATAGCCTCCTCAATAAACTTGATTTATCCGAACCTTTTAACACCAACACCCACGCATAGAAAAATCATACTTCCTCATTACTTACTGTTAAGTAAATTACGTAGTTGCTACCCTTTTTGCTATCCATTTCATCTTTGCACTTGTTTTTTTACTTACCGGAAAGTAAAACGGAACATCTTCTTTTTCGCCCATATTCGAAGCATAAAGACTTTGTTACCCTTAATGTGACAACGCTTACAACCCTAGGCGTTTATTATTCGCGGTAGCTTACACAATCATTTTATTACAATTATTCACAAGGTAAGAATTCACAAACCTCCCTTTGTTACTTACCAGTAGGTAAAATTTTTTTCTATTTTTTATGTTATCTTTCACCCCCATTAGAGTAAGTTTCAAATTTATTGTACATTATACCGCACAATTTGTATATATAATTTTTGAAATATTCTACAATCTATTCCAAGCCACAATTTGGTAATCAAACATTAAGACCCTCAAGAGGTGTTTAGTTAATATTTATTTTGAAAAATTTTTACTCCTTAGTAATAGCACGAAAGGCCTGTTTGCCAAAGTGGCCAAAATAAACCGAGATTAATCTACAGAATTCTGCCTTTTGTTGCATTTCTTAACCGATACCTTCTTCGTTCAGTACATCAAAATTATGAGAGAGGGTATGGGAAGGATCACCGATCATCGTATAGGTGATTTATCCTTTTTATGGGATGCTTCACATAATACATTATGTTAAGGCTGTACTTAACCAAGAAACATATAGTAAAATAATTATCTCAACCAAAAGAGCAATTATACACGGGATTGTACCTTTAATTACAACCTCCAACTTTTCATCGAAATTACCAGAAATTTCAAATAAACTCGAACCTATTGGTGGTGTTATTTGTCCTAACATTAAACAAATCACTATTAGGATTCCAAAATGAATAGGATCATAACCAAGACTTATAGCCGTAGGGAATAATATTGGTATAGAAATATATAAAATAGGAACAGATTCTAGAAAGGTTCCGAATACTAAAATTAAAACTAATATGCATATCATAATAACCCAACTAGGAGCAGTAAGATTTGCTAATATTTGTGTGATTTGTTGAGGAATTTGTGAAAATGATAAAGCCGTTGAAAATACAGTAGCCCCGCATAAAATTAAATAAATAACAGAAGTAGTGACCATTGATCTAACAAGGCTTTTCTTTATATTAAGTATTGTAAATTCTTTTCTATTAAAAATAAAACTAATGATTAATATATAAATTATTGACATAGCAGCTGCTTCAGTAGGAGTGAAAATACCACCATAAATTCCACCAAGTACCTTGATGATTTTTGATTAGGTTTAATGAATCAACTAGCTACTGTCTCGTAGTACTCATCGCCGAAAATATACTGTTTCCTTTCAAAAAAAATTGAGCTGGGTTGAATTTTACAAACTCACCGGACAGTTGACCGACTACTATCCAACGCCCCCCCAACGCCAGACTTTTTCTAACTGAATTAAATACTGGTGTTCCAACATTATCGATAATCAGATCAACACCATAACCGTTGGTGACCTCTTTTACCTTTTTTGAAAATTCCTCACCTTTTTCTATCAAAATTACAACATCTGCTCCAGCATCTTTTATTACATCGACTTTACTCGAAGACGTTGTGACACAAATGACAAATCCTCCAGCACTTTTTGCAATCTGTACTCCATGTATTCCAATGCCGCCCCCTGCACCAGTCACTAATACTCTTTCTCCTAGCACTAAATTGCCAATTTCTCTTATAGCGTTTAATTCCGTTCCCACAGCACAAGCTGCAATCGCCGCTTCATCTAACGAGACCCCCTCAGGAACAAGGGCTAAATTATCTTCTTCCACAACAACATATTCCGCATAACCACCATTCAAACCGTAATCACCTAAAACCCTGGCCTCAGGGCATAGTGTTTCTTTCCCACCTCTACACCATTTACAGTGCCCACATATATGATGTCGTTGGGTCGTTGCAACCTTGTCACCAATTTTAAAATCAATTACACTCTCCCCTATAGCCACTATTTCACCAGAAATTTCATGTCCTGGAATTAAAGGCATTTTAATTCCTCGTCTTAACGTACCATTTCTAGTAACAACATCATGAAAACAAACACCACATGCATGAACTTTAATTAGAACCTCGTTATCCTTTGGCTCCGGAACAGGTAAATTTTCAACTTTTAAGACGGAAGAATCTCCCGTTTCACGTACTACTATTGCTTTCATAATTTTGTCTGCCCCTTAGTTAATACAGTTTACTTCACGTAGCTTTTAATCAACCATAAACACCCGCAAATCATGAAACTCATCATAATTTACGGGTGTTTAACCTAAATACTCATATCAATTACAAGTTTACCAACATAATTCTTGGAACCAAAAGCAAGCTGGGCTTCCGACAGCTTTTCAAGAGGGAACAATTCATGAACAATAGGGTTCAACCTACCAGACTCTACATAATTTACCAAGTTGCTAAGTGCCTCTGGTTCTGGAAAACAAATTCCAAAATATTGTAGATCCTTATAAATTAAGTCTCTCAAATCTATATTTACTGCTGGACCTACAAGAGCTCCTGCTGTTGAAAGACGGCCTTCACGATCTAGTATATTACATAATTTATTAAAGTCTTCCCCACCTACAACATCTAAAGCAACCGTTGCTCCGTGTTCTCCGATTGTGGCTTTAAGTTGTTCACCAATATCTCCATCGTCTCTTGTTAGTACTTTGTCAGCGCCATGTTCAAGGACCTGTTCTTTTTTTGAACGGCTACTAATCGCAATGACCTGAGCACCACGTAGTTTAGCTAATTGAACATTGGCAAGTCCGACACCTCCTGAAGCACCTGTAACCACAACAACATCGTTTCTTTTTACTCCTGCACGAATCTGCATTTCCTCTGCAGTCTGATATGCACATGGAAGAGTTGAGAGATGAGCAAAACTTGTATTAGAATTTACCTTGATAGCATTTTCTGCAGGTACAGAAACATAATCTGCATATCCTCCATCCTTTTCCATTCCAAGATACTGCACTCTAGGTGCATAGGGAGGTAACTTCTTTTCTCTAATTATTGGATCAACCACGACTCTTTCACCAATACGTTCATTACTTACCTTTGAGCCAACAGCTACAATTGTTCCAGCAATTGAAGCTCCTTGTATACGAGGGAAGCTCATTTCTTTTCGCTCCCATGTTCCCAAAATAGTTTTCATATCTTGAAAACCATTTTTCACAACATCAAAGGTAATACCACTCTTATTATTTGCTTCATACCACCCAACACGTACGTTAATATCTGTATTATTTAGTGCACATGCACCAACTTGTACAAGTACTTCTTTCTCACCAATATTAGGAACAGGATATTGTGCTCTATATTCTAATTTGTCTATACCACCATGTCCAGTCAAAACAACCGCACGCATTGTAGTGGTACTTTTATTATTTGCAACTTCTTTAATCAAGATAACTCACCTCATAGAAATTAAAATTTAGTTATCGATGAATAATATTTATTCTATATAACTAGCAAATCAATAGATTAAGTTCATTTTTTTAGTTAAGATCAATCCACACATTTTTGATTTGTGTGTAAGCATCAATTGAAGCTTCTCCATTTTCTTTTCCGATACCACTTTGTTTATATCCACCAAAAGGGGAATTAGGCTCTTCAAGGTTGTACGTATTTACCCAAATATTACCAGTTTGCATAGAATTAACTACTTTAAATGCTTTTTTAAGATTTGTTGTGCAAACTCCACCACCTAAGCCATATTCAGTTTGATTAGCAATCCGAATGGCTTCGTCCACTCCATCAAATGGAATAACTGAAACAACAGGTCCAAAGATCTCTTCTTTTGCAATGGTCATATCATTGTTCACATTGGCCATTACTGTCGGCTTAACAAAGTACCCTTGGCTTAAATGCCCTTCCGTTGCATCACCACCGATAAGCATTTCTGCTCCTTCTTTCCGTCCAATATCTATATAATTTAAAACACGTTTTTTCGCTTTTGCTGAAATTAATGGACCAATTACGGATGATTCATCAAAACCATTACCAACCTTGTATTTTTTTGAGTATTCAGCTAAATCTGCAACAAATCTATCATAAATTTTCTTTTCCACTAGCAGTCTTGAACCTGCATAACATACTTGACCAGTGTTAAGGAAAATTGCATTTGCTGCATTTTCCAAGGCATTTTCGTAATCTGCATCCGAAAAAATTATGTTAGCTGATTTACCGCCCAATTCTAATGTAACTTTTTTAATATTAATTGCACTGTTCTGAATTATTTTCCTTCCAACTTCTGTTGAACCAGTAAATGCAACTTTATCGACATCTGGGTGTGAAGCCAATGCATCTCCCACTGTGGTACCTCGACCAGTAATAATATTAACAACCCCATCAGGAATTCCCGCTTCCTGCATAAGCTCTCCTAAGCGCAATAAACTAATTGGTGTTTCTATCGATGGTTTAATAACAATTGTATTTCCTACAGCAAGTGGAGCGGTAATTTTCATCACAGCACCTATTAATGGGGCATTCCAAGGAAGAATTCCTGCACATACTCCTAAGGGTTCTCTTTTGGTAAAATTAAAAACTTCCCCAGGAATAGATGAGGTGAAAGTCTCCCCAGTAATTTTTGTTGCACACCCCGCATAATATCTGAAATTTTCGGCTACAAAGGCTGCAAACTCACTCGTAGTAGACAACGGCTGACCGTAATCCAGGGTTTCTAAATGGGCAAATTCTTCCGCATTTTTTTCAATTAAATCGGCAATCTTTAACATCAGTTTTGCACGTTCATTTGGTTTCACTCTTGCCCATGGTCCTTCTTCAAACGCTTTCCTCGCATGCATAACTGCTAGATTGACGTCCTCCTTGTCCGCCTCAGGAGCCGTCGTAATTATTGTTCCATCGGCAGGATTAATAATTTCTGTTCTCTTACCACTTAGAGCATCTACCCACTTGCCACCTATAAACATTTTTAATGGTTTAAATGCAAATTCTGCTGCTTTAGGATTTAGGGAAACCAATGTTGACATAGTATATTCCTCCTTATTATTCTTAAGGCTCGACGATTTTTCTGATCCGTCATATTTCCTTCTATGCTACTTTTGGTAAAAGACTTTCCATTTTCAATTCATGTAAACCGATGCTTATAAATTTTATTATCAAGAAATTTAGTTGAGATTTCTAACAATTAGAAACGATCAATTATAACCGCTCCTACATTTTTTTGAGCCTGCATATCTAAAAGGATTTGTCCAGCTTCCTCAAGAGGAATTGTTTTTGTAACCATTTTTCCAGGGTTAAGGGTTCCATCTTTAATCAATTGAATAATAGAAGGATATTGATAGGATGGAATTCCAGCTGATCCAATCATAGTTAACTCATACATCATAATGTCGTCAACGGGAACTTCAATAAAATTAGTTGCAGTGATACCAATCTGGACATGTCGCCCTCTAGCTCTTAGGCTTTTAATTGCAGGTTGAATTGTTTGTTTAGAGCCTAAAGCATCTAAAGATACATGAACTCCGCCCTTGGATAGTTCTTTTATTTCGGAAGGTACGTCTTTTCCTCTCGCGTTAATTGTAAATGACGCCCCCAGTTCTTTAGCTAATTTTAATGCTTCGTCATTAATGTCAACAGCAATTACAATCGCTCCTATGGATGCAGCAGTATGAATAGCAGATAAACCAACACCCCCACACCCAAAAATCGCAACCCATTCGCCCGGCCGTACTTGCCCTTGAGCAACAATGCCGTGATAGGCAGTGGGAAATCTGCAGCCTAATGAAGCGGCTTCCACAAAACCTATCTCTTCAGGTAAATGAACTAACGTTGTATCTGCCTTTGGGATAAGTGCGTATTCTGCAAAACCTCCCCAACATGTAATACCAATCTCCATACGATCCCCACATACATTAGGGTGACCAGATGAACATTCATAACAATGCCCACATCCATGGGTTAATGGAACTACAACTCTATCACCTTTTTTAAATTTGGTAACATTTTTACCAACCTCTTCAATTATCCCACAAAATTCATGCCCCATGACAAATGGTAATTCTTGTGATTGGCCAATCCCGTCTAATCCTCCATCCCATATATGCAAGTCACTTCTACATACACCACTAGCCAATACTTTTATGATTACTCCATCTGGAGTTAAATCGGGGTCTGCAACTTGTAAGATTTCTAAGGGCTTTCTAAGTTCTGTTAATACCGCAGCTTTCATTTAAAACACTCCTTGTATGAGATATTTCAAAGGCAAATTTTTCATTGTACTAGGTATATTAATAGTTTGCTGAAGTAGAGCTAGCGCATCTGAACTACTCGTATTTCCTTTTTCTTAGTGTATAAAAGCATTCACTATAGTATCTACCTATTTTTACCCTCCTTTTTTACTGAATGGTAAGTAAGTTTAGTATATTATATTAACTTTTATTTGTAAACACTTTTTGAAGTTTTCACATTATTACTACTCTGAGCATTTATATATTAAGAGGCCGTTCAAAAAAGATACCCCTCACGTAAAACTGAGATACAGATTTCTATTCTAAAGCTCCAAAATGATATAATAATCCTCCAAAGTAAGGAGGATTATCTCAGCTCTGCCTCATGATTAGTAGGTGGGTAGGGTTTGACGCTTACAAAAAAACCTCTGGTGAGGGTTTATGCCAAATCTATCAGTGATATCAATCTATCCCTGCCTGGGCTTAACCTGTACGGTTGTGGAAAAGATGTCGCTCCCCCACCCATGTCCGCGATTCGGTCTGGCGTTAACCGGTTAACGGTATGCGGGCAGTTTTCTACTCCCCACCAAGCCCTTGGCTAATGTTGACTCTCCAGGAAGCATTGCCTCAAAGACCTTGGCGCGAAGCTCACATCGTCCTCGCTCATTCCAAACGAAGACCGGATCTCCATCGGCAATCTCCCGCTCCTCTGCATCCTTTGGATGGATCTGAAGCAGCGGTTCCTTTTCGATCGCTTGAAGCTTTCGCACATTCGCAAAGCTAAAAAGGCGGGCTGAGCAAGACATATATACATAGAAATCTTTAGGCCGACCACTAAAGATAGGATAGCGCCAAACTTATTTGCCCTCTTCCAATATAAACCCAAAACTGTGACTGGGAATATGACTATCAAGGCTTGATATGTGTATAAAGCCATAAAGATTAACTGTTGTTGACCTAGTGATGCCACATACAAGGACCGCTACGCCGTAAGCAATACCGAACTCTCCTATCTGGATATCCTTACCATTCTGGATTTATATTTGCTAGTCCGCAGACAGACATGTTTTGTCCGCTTATGAAACCAGATTTATCAGACGCCAAATATAGTGCCATAGCAGAGATATCCTCTTTCTTACCATACCCGAAGCCTGTTACCGATTGAAGTTTCTCAACCCATTTCATTGCTTCTTCAGATTTGTTTGCCAACATTACTTCATCGTAACCACTTACAATAGGACCTGGAGAAATACAATTAACTGTTATATTATACTGTGCGACTTCTTTGGCGAGCGCTTTACTAAAACCAATTACCGCTGCCTTGGCTCCGGAATAATCCGCCCGTCCCATGGCTCCTAAAACTCCATCCAGTGACGAAATACTTATTATTCTTCCACTTCTTTGTTCTATCATCTGATTTATTACCGCTCGTGTAACATTGAGTACTCCCTTGTAGTTAAGATTAATAATATCATCCCAGACTTCCTCAGTAGACTGACAGAAAAGAGAAGACCTTTCACGAGCACTGCCGCCTGAGCAATTGACTAAAATATCAACTCTCCCAAATTCATCTATAACACGTTGATACATTGTATCCACTTCAATCTTTTTAGTAATATCTGCAGCAACACCTATCGTTCGTCTGCCCAGAGTCCTTAGTTCAGCAACTACTTTTTCAAGGTTTTCCATGTTTCGACTGGTAATTGCAATGTCTGCTCCGGCTTTAGCAAGCTCCATAGCAATAGTGCGTCCTATCCCTGTTCCACCTCCGGTGATAAGAGCAACCCTATCCTTTAATATTTCATCTGATTGACTCATTATTTTCCTCCTAGTTTTTTGTTATTACTACCTGCAAGTAGGTTATCAGATTAACAATCAATGTGATTTAATTTAGGCGGGTATTACATCCTGTTCATTCTTCCTCCATCAACAGGAATAGTCTGTCCACTAATGTATGAAGATTCATCTGACACCAAAAATAGAGCAGTATTAGCTATATCTTGAGGTAAACCCGTTTTACCCAAGACGTTAGATTTACTAAATTCAGCTATCATTTCTTCATACTCTTGAGGTGTTTTTCCAAGCTTAACCATAGGAGTGGCAATAAATCCCGGAGCAATACTATTCACATTAATGTTATATTTTCCTAGTTCTGCCGCAGCATTATAGGTTACCTGGATAACTCCAGCCTTCGCGGCACTATAACTTATCCCTTCACTTGTCGCACCTCTTCCACAAACAGAAGAAATATTTACAATCTTCCCATATCTTGCTTCAATCATATATTTAGCGGCACTTTGAAGACATAAAAACGTTCCCTTAAGATTTACGTTCATGTTAGTATCCCATTCTTCTACGGACGTTTCGAGTATAGGGCTTGATATACATACACCTGCATTGTTGACCAGGATATCAATTTGACCAAAGCGTTCAATTATTTTGTCCATCATTGCTTCTACCTGGCTTTTAATGCTTATATCTGCTTCTAAAGGTAAGCATTGGCCACCGGCTAATTTTATTTCCTCTTCTACCTCTTTTAAACTTTCCATGTTAAGGTCACATACAGCTACATTAGCTCCAGCTTTAGAAAACGTTATTGCAAGCTCTTTTCCTACTCCTCTCGCTCCACCCGTAATTAGAGCTACTTTACCATCCAATATTTTTCGACCTTCAGTGTCCATTATACGCATCTTCTCAATTCTCCCCTTTTTCTCGTATTGTTTGAGTTGTTTTCATTTTATTAAAAGAAGCTTAGGAAAAGCCAAAACCTGATTTCCAAATTTATGTTAGTCCAATTATGTTATATGTCTATGTATGATTCACTATAGTAACTACCTATTTTCATCCCCCTCCCCTTACTGAATGGTAAGTAAGTTTAGTATATTATATTAATTTTTACTTGTAAACACTTTTTGAAGTTTTCACATTATTACTAATCTGAGCATTTACATATTAAGAGGCCGTTCAAAAAGGATACCCCTCACGTAAAACTGAGATATAGATTTCTGTTCTAAAGCTCCAAAATAATAGGGTATTCGGGCCTATCCAGTCAAAATTCCGATAGTTTAAGACTGTGAATGTCAATTGATAATCCTCCAAAGTAAGTTCTTGGGAGGATTATCTCAGCTTTGCCTCATGTTTAGTAGGTGGGTTGGATTTGACGCTTACAAAAAAACCTCTGGTGAGGGTTTATGCTAATTCTATCAATTACAATTTTCATCAATCTATCACTGAATGAGCAACCTGTACGGTTGTGGAAAAGAATGTCGCTCCCCCACCCATGTCCGCGATACGGTCGGGCGTTAATTGGTTAACGGTCTGCAAGCGGTTTTCTACTCCCCACCAAAGCCCTTGGCTGATGACGACTCCGGGAAGCATTGCCTCGACGACCTTGGCCCGAAGCTCACACCTTCCCCGCTCATTCCAAACAAAGACCGGATCCCCATCGGCAATCCCCCGCTCCGCTGCATCCTTGGGATGGATCTGCAGCAGCGGTTGCTTTTCGATTGCTTGAAGCTTTCGCACATTCGCAAAGGTAGAATTCAAGAAATTATGATTGGGAGGGGTAATCAGCATCAACGGATATTTCTCTTTCACCTGCGGCAGATACTCCCCGTCAAATCCTTCCGGCAGCGGAATATAAGTTGGAAGGGGCGGAAGACCTTGCTCTTCCATGGCCGTGGAATACAGCTCAATTTTTCCGGATGGCGTAGGAAGGGGGTTTAAGAACGGTTTACTCTCCTTTACTGATAATTTCATCCATCCTTTTTCCTGCAACCCTTCCAAGTTGATGCCCTGCAGATACGGATTTCCAGGATAATCCAAGGCCTGCCTGATCATGTCTTCCTCGGTATCATCGAAAGCTTCTTCCGTAAAACCCATCGCTTTAGCTAGCATCCTAAACAGCTCCACATTCGATTTGCTCTCCCCCTGTTTAGGAATAACCGGTTCCTGCAGCTGGATATACATATGCCAATAGGATTTGTACAGATCCGTATTCTCGAAAGAACTGCTTGCAGGCAGCACTAGATCGGCGTACTTGGCGGTATCCGTTATAAAAAGATCATGCACCACGGTAAACAAATCCTCTCGACCTAATCCGGTCAGCACTTTGGTCGCGTTGGGAGCGACGGCAGCCGGATTGGAATTATACACAAATAGACTGCGAATCGGCGGATCAAGCTCGCTCAAAGCTTCCCCTAGCCGGTTCATATTAATTGTCCGGGCCTGTGGATTGGGCCTGAGTTCGGGTCGTTGCAGGGCCTGCGTGTTGTGCTCGGCATACCAGTAGTTACTTTTCGTGGCCCCTCCTCCAGTCTTGCCCCATTGACCGGTTAGGGCCGGAAGGCAGGCAATCGTGCGCACGGACATTCCACCGTTATCGTGGTGCTGCAGACCATTCCCAATCCGGATATAGCTCGGAGAGACGGTTCCGTACAACCGGGACAATTTTAATAGATCCTCGACCGGAACCCCGGTAATTCGGGCCACCCGCTCAGGCGAATAAGATCGGACATGCTCACGCAGCTCCTCATAGCCATGGCAGTATGTTTCCAGGAACACTTGGTCCACCAGATTCTCCGCAAACAAAACATTCATCATCCCCAAGGCAAGTGCCGCATCCGTTCCCGGGCGCACCGGAATAAACCAATCCGCCCACTTTCCCGTTTGATTTTTATGGACATCAATGACGATGATTTGCGCTCCATTTTTTCGGGCTTGTTCCGCTAAGACGACCTGATGCATGTTAGTACTAACCAAATTGCATCCCCACACGATGATCAACTTGGACTCGACGGTTTCCTCCGGCAAAAGTCCTCCGCCGATGCCCATGGTATACCCGAAACCTGCTTCTCCTGCGGCACTACAAATCGTTTGCTCGAGTTGACTGGATCCCAGGCGGTGGAAAAAACGGCGATCCAAACCTTCCGCGTTGAGCAGGCCCATGTTCCCATAAAAGCTGTAAGGCAAAATGGCTTCCGGACCACTTTCCGCAATGATTTCTTTAAAGCGTGAAACGATTTCCCCAAGGGCTTCCTCCCAGCTAATCCGCACAAAAGAACCTTCCCCTTTGCGGCCCACCCGCTTCAGCGGATAGAGCACGCGCTCCGGATGATATATCCGTTCCGCCATATTGCGAACCTTATTGCATATCGCTCCTTTGGTAATCGGGTGATCGGGATTCCCGGTCACTTTGACGATTTTCCCCTTTTCTTTGTATACATGTAAGGCGCATGTATCCGGACAATCCAAAGGACAAACCGCGCGAAACACCCCATTCTCCGATTGAGTAAACTTCGCCACCGTTCTCCTCCTCCTCTCTATAAATTAAGAGTTTTCACGCAGAGAGTATATAGTTTGACTCATTTTCTGAAAGGGTGTGGTGGTAAAACCACCACCACACATAAATGTAATTATGAACTCTACCATAGATAATACTCGGTATTTTTTACTTAGGCTTCCATTCTTTTTTGGTTGTTTTGTGATCCTATTGTTCTATCTCCTTTAATAGAAGACCTGTTTTTTGCCCCTTCTATATCCTTCCACAATTTTCCTACATGAGAATCTACAGGATGTAAAAATCCATCAATAATCATAATCGCAAAAGCAACCAGTACTCCGTAAATACCACCTTGCCAACCCAAGTCGGCTAAAAAGGCGGGCTGAGCAAGACTTATATACATAGAAATCGTTATGCCGACCACTAAGGAAACGATAGCACCAACCTTATTTGCTCTCTTCCAATATAATCCTAAAGCTGTGATTGGGAATAATATTACCAAGCCTTGATATGTGTAGAAAGCCATAAAGATTAACTTTTGTAGACCAAGTGATGCCACATACAGGGTTATTATGGAAAATACCACTACGGTTACCCTTGCTATCAAAACGGATTGTTTATCTGTAATTTTACGATTGATCACTGATACAATATCCGTGGTTACTACACTGGAAATAGCTTGGATCATTCCAGCAGCTGATGAAATGCCTGCTGCAACTATTAGCACACTCATTAGAGCCATTGGCAACGGTCCAGCTTGTTGAGCAATCCATATATACGCTTCATAAGGATTATTCTTGGCATAGTCAAAAGTATGGAGAACCATGCCTAAAAATGTAAATGCCGCCCAGAAGATAATGCTCATTATAGGAGCTATTAATGATCCTTGTTTTATAGACTTAACACTATCCGCAGCCAGTAATTTATTGAAAACATGTGGTAACATTGGAGACGCTAAAGCACTTAAAAGTATAATTGATGTCCAGTATGTGGATGGCGGATCCCAACCAGGACCTGGATAGGTCAATAAGTCAGGAAATTTTTCGTTTAACACAGTCATAGCTCCACTGAAGCTGCCAAAATTACTATAAATTAAATAAAACATTACTCCTACGCCTATAAAGAACATATATGAACCCTGTAACATGTTGGCTTTTACAACAGACCTCATCCCACCAGTTACTACATAGATGATCATCACCACAACTCCAATTACCATTCCCGTAAACGAGCTTAAGCCGGTAGCATAGTGAAATACAACACCTAGAGCTACCCATTCTAATAATAAAAAGCCCAAAGGAAAAACAAGTCCTACAAGACCAACCAACAAACGGAGTGTTTTACTCCGGTATCGTAAACCTAAAAACTCGCCCAGGGTTGAAAGTCTATACTTTTTGCCCCACAAATATACTCTCTCAGCGACAAAGAAGTAAAAGACTAACATTATTGAACTGTAAATCATTACGTAAATACCAATGAATCCAAATCCAACACTGAAATCAGCCCACGCATTAAAAATAGAGCCTGAATACCACGAAGCGAAAACAGCACATGCCACTGCCCACTTTCCAAAACTACCCCTTGATGTTGCGTAATCCTCGTAGTCTGCTACTTTCATATTTTTCACGTTGATAAATATCATAATCGCGAAGAAAGCTATAATAAAAGCTAAAGACATAGACATTTTACAGCCCTCCTCTTCCGCGCCACTCATTTAATTCTTCTTCTGTTGCTGGTTCAATATCAACATCAAACTCACCTTTTACAGAATCTGTATAATACCAGACAATAAGAGTACCGCATATACAAAGATTGCAGAATATCACCCAAAATGTTCCAAATGGCAACCCTAAAACCCAAGGATCAATTCGATTGTACCATTCAAAAACACTGGGATGTATCATAAGAGCAAGTAAAAAGCCACTTATTAGAAGGAATATGATATTATGATGAACTTTCAATCCCATATACTTTCTTCATCTCCTTTATTAAGTTAATTTCTTTGCTAAACGATTTACATTGGCCATATTGTTGGCGTAACAAGCAACTCTTCAGAAAAAGGCTATAACCTACAAATTTTGTAGTCTCTTTTTACTTAATAGTAAGTAAATTTTGTGTATCAAACTATTACGTTTCATGGTACTTTGATTGGTCATAGCCAGCATCCAATATACAGAATTTGCTTCGCTCAATTGGCCGCTTGTACTATATTCGGAATAGTTTTCCTTTTTGCAGATTACAGTAATTTTTTTGAAATTTCTGTCTCACAATTCTAAAAAAAAATCAACTTTACTAGTTGATCTTTATCTGCAAAGGACCATTCAAAACAGTGGAATAATTTCTATCTACAGTTTCTATTAGATCACCATTAATCAATAGTTGTATTAGAATTTTGTATATACCTATTCTCCAGATCTATTCTCAATAGGTTCCCCAGATACATTAAGGTGACCAGAACCAGAATTTTACCAGTAAGTAAATAAAAGTTTAATAATTAGTAGATTTCTATTAAACCTTCTTTTTACCTTAAACCATTTTGGTTAACCTTTTTACTTACCGGTAGGTAAAATGAATCGTTTTGTTTATTTAAGAAGTTTTTTACTCCTGTATTATTTTATCAGATCCCTTATACTAGACCGTTTAATTCACGCCAGTTTGCCGGGTATAAAGAATAAAAAAATTCTACATCTTGATCTGTTCCGTAGGTAACTTTTGCCCCTTCCTTCAAGAAATAAATATCCCCTTTGTTTGCCGTGATTTTTTGTTCATTTTCGACGATATACATACTCCCTGAAGTAACGCAAATAACTTCATCGTATTTCACCTGCCAGTCAAAAGATGTGCTGCTTAATTTAATAAATCCAGCACCCATTGTATTCGAGAATGGACTCTTAATGACCGATGAAAGCTCTGCTTTTCCCGACTGCACACTAATTGGATCATAGCTAATTTCGTTTTTATTAAAGTAGGAAACTAATTCAACTGATTTTTGCATCCTTCCAACCTCCATATCCACAATTTTGCGTACTTATTCTCAGGAATTAATAAAGTATTTTTATCCACGTTGTCCAATGAAATCAGCTAAATATCTTTTTGCCGGGCCTGTATATGTCAACTCGGAAATTTGGCGAATAGGTACCCCATTCTTTAATTCGTGGACTGCGTTGGCAATAATTCCAGGCAGCATCGACATCGCGGCAACCCCACCCATCTCACACGGCTCAAATCCTAGTTCCGTTAAAGCAACAGCCAACATTCCATCGACATTGATGACCAGATTCTTTCCTGTCTCTGTATTCCAAACTTTTTGGATCTCTTCGGACAAACGAGCAGCTGTCCCCCATAAACCATTCTCTTTAAGAATCTCACTAATGGTGTACGCTCTTGGATCTATACCTAAGTTAGTTGGAAGACCCAGACCAGGAATCCGCTTTTTCTTCGAACGATAATCAGTAACAACAGCCAAAGCAGCCCTCGGGATATCTGGGTTTACCTCTTCCAAAACAATAAGAGCATTATTCAAGAATTCACCCGCATCTTGAGGAGAGACCGCATATTGACCTTGTGCTAAAATCCCAGCTGCCATAGCTGGTCCCAATTGAGGGTTCCCAGAGGCCACTACACGTCCTGCAAACGGCGCGGGGCCCATCGCATAATCCAGAATGGAAGTTAAGCATGCCCGAAACACCTCGGATTGCTCTTTGCTAGGCAGTTCGCCTCGTAGAACAAGAAATATAGAGTCATGAAATGAAAGGTGTTTCATCACCTCTTGTATAGAGTATCCACGAATTAGGATCTCCCCGTTTTCTACCGTACTGACTGGTGAAGTCCAACTATACCTATTCATTGTTTACCACCTTAATGCCCTGGCTGCGAAGTGGTTCCTCGGATTGATTCTTGCATTGATCTCCTCTTTGCTGCAGGGTTCCGACTCTATGCTTTTCCACAGTTTGCTCATCTCCTTTATGGCTATTTTTCATTTCTCTACCTTGGGAGCTCTGAAACGCATCATGCTAGATTCATTCCGTCTATCTCCTCTTCATCATCACTTTCCATTCACCCTCTTGGCATATCTCTCCATTTTGGTTGACAACTTCCACATTAAAGAAGACAATCCCTCGGTCAGCTTTAGAAGTCTCCCGTTTAGACTTAACAGTTTCAACCACGTGGATCGTATCTCCTGGTTTAATCGGCGCTCGAAGATCCCAGGTCATTCCAAGGAAGGCAATAGCTGTCCCTTCTTTTATCCCCAGTCGACTTTCTAGACCAGTGGCAATTACAAAACCTGCTGGTCCATGTAAAATACGGGTGCCAAACTGGGTTGTTTTCGCAAACTCTTCATCCGTGTGAATGGGGTTAAAATCTCCGGAAAAACCCGCAAATAAAATAATATCCGCTTCCGTTATTGTCCTTTTGGGACTTTCAAATTGATCACCTTCGTTTAAGTCTTCATAGTAGTATCCCATTGCTTGTTCCTCCAGTCATTTTTAATAATCTGAATCAGTCGATATCCTTATGTTGCAGTCCATCCACCATCAACTGCAATGGATTGACCATGTATATATGAAGCTTTGTCACTAGCAAGGAAAGCTACTACCTCTGCAATTTCCGAGGTATCTCCAGTTCTGCGAAGAGGAACCGTTCGATCCAAAAACCCTTGAGAGACCCCTACACCAGCATTCATGTCTGGAGCTATTTCACCTAGCACTTCAGCAGAAGTTGCCCGAATGGAAGTCTGAATCACACCTGGACAAACCGCATTCACTGTTACTCCGTATTTCCCCAAATCTACCGCAAGACGTTTGGTTAGGCCAATTAAGCCAAATTTTGAAGCAGTGTAGGCAAGACCATCTGCGGATCCACGAAGCCCACCAACAGAAGAGATATTAATAATGCGTCCGCTGCGCTGGGCAATCATCCATTTAGAAGCTTCTTTGCAAGTGTAAAAACAACCTGTAAGATTAATATCGATGATTTTTTGCCAAAGTTCACAGGAAGTGTCTTCTATACCGGCGTAACCATCGAAAACCCCTGCAGCATTTACGACGACATCAATTTTATTCAAATTTGAAGATGCTTTTTGAAATAAACGTTCTACCTGGTCCACTTGTGAAACATCAGCTACAACCCCATCAGCAATACCAATTTCCCTCGCCTCCAGTACAGCTTGATGTAACCTATCCTCTGAAACATCCGACAAAAAAACACTATACCCTTCCCTTGTTAATGTAAGAGCTATTGATTTTCCAATTCCAGATCCTGCTCCAGTGACAACTGCAATTTTTCCATTACTCATAGACATGTCTCTCCTCTCTAAAATACCACCATCTAGTTTTTCATCATTTGCCATCCAATGGCCAAATCGTTAGTCCTTACTTAATGTTTTGATTAGAGTTGGTGTACTCTTTATGATGGAAATGGACAATTTCCCATCTTCTTTTACTTACTAGTCAGTAAACCATTTTATGAATTTTATTATACATTACAATTGTTTAAATGTACAGTCTTTTTAACACCTTATGGTTTTTAAGGTTATACCTTCAAAAGTACTAGCAAAATCCATTTAGCCACTTGACAGCATTGTTCATCCTCCTTTCACACTTTCAACTTCTTCAACACCATCTTCATAAACCTCATTGGTGCTTTCTTGGCAAAGGAGACAAACCGCTCGATTTCTTTCCCATGGTGCCAATTCTTCTTTACAATTAATGCATTGGTCTACAATTACTATTGTCATCAGGCAACTCCTCTCATTTTTATTATCTGAATCAATTAACCTCTGCTCCGGAATTTTCTCATTTCATTTTGATGACTGATCTAGATAAAAGAACGGAAGTATATAGTCAACTACTTTTTACTTACCAGTCAGTAAACGTTTGTTAATAAATATTGTTATTATAGTTCCTCGCTAATCAGCGAGGAACCTTCACTAAATTTACATACCCTTCTTCAAGGATTTGTGTATAAATATCTATTATTTCCTTTTTGGAAATTGCACCTCGTTCGTCATACCATTGATACAATCCATTTATCATTCCAAATATTCCCTTGATTACAGGGAATGGATTCAAATCTATAAAAACCCCCCTCTTTATGCCTTCTCTATATACTTCGACAAATATGAGCTCGTACGCCCGAATCTTAGTTTTCAACAATTTAAGTTCTTCGTCTGTAAGCTCTGCCCGTTCATGAACGAAAATGGTGGTGAGGTATCTGTTATCTAGAACAGCGTGTGCATGACTTTCAATTAATCTGTGGAGTTTTTCTTTAGGATCCAGATCTTTTTCCAGAATAGCCATTGCTGAACGAAGATATATATCCAGTATTTCTTCAAAAATTGACCATAAGATTTGATGCTTGTTCTTGACATAATAATAGAGTGCAGGTTTAGTCACACCAAGTTCATTAGCCACATCTTCAAGTGTAGATGCTCGATACCCTTTTTTAGCAAATATCCCAGAAGCAGTTAAAATTATTATCCTCTTTGAGATACGATTCCCAGTTTCCATCTTAACCTCCAACTTTTTACTTATCGGTAAGTAAAAAACTAATTTTATATTATCCCAAAAATAAGTATATGTCTACTCTAAAAAGATATTCTCTACCATATGGGATGTATAAAGTATTCTTCTAAATCAGCCATCACACTCACCAAAATACATTTAGTTACTAAAAATAATAATTCATAGATTTATGGGATCATTTCCTCACCCTCGATGACCGGCGTGCCATTAAAAGTTTCGCTATGAATTTGTGTTCTGCGTCAGAGATTCTTGGACAAAACTAGGCTGGAGGGTAATTTCGAGGTTTGAGATGGCTCCCCTATGTATCGTATCATTAAATACATGGAAGGGAGTTTTTTAAATGCCGAGACCATCAAGATGTACAGCAGATCAAAAAGTGGATATTGTATGACGTGGATTAAAGGGGGAGGGCGAGTCTTCCGTCGGATCATTCACTAAAACTGGTGACAGATAACGGCAGTCAGTACCTGTCAAAAAGGTTTAGACAATACTTGAAAAAGGAAGGAATGAGCATATTCGAACAGCGTATAAGCATCCAGAGACAAACGGGAAAATTGAGAGGTATCATCGGACTCTGAAAGAAAAATGCGTCTTATAGGCTTCAAGGACCCACAAGACGCAGCAAACAAAATCAATCAATTTAACGAGTATTATAACACAAAACGTGTTTATCAAAAATCATATACTTTTTTCTTCTAATAATTCAAACGTAATTCCACTAGGAGAAGAGAAAAATCTTAGTAGACGATCTCCAAACATCTGCTCATTTACTTGTTCCCAACCTAGATTGGCATCATGAACGTATTTCTAAATACTTTAGTTACATATTTTTGCTATTTTTATTGTGTTACTCTTTGTTCCTCACGCAAATACTCAACAATTCTAGCTGTTTTATCGCTCATTTTAGCGAATTTATCCCAGATGACTTGAGCATGATCATACAACTTCTGTTGGTCTTCTTCTGAGAATGAAATGATCTCAATATTATATTTTTCTAGTGTATCTGGTATTTTTGATATAAATTCTTTATTGTTCTCTATTACCTTTTGCTCCATGTCAAGAGCTACTTCTTGGACGATCTTTTGTAAATCCTCAGGTAGCTCATTCCAAGCTCCCGTCCCGACAAGGAGAGTAACAGGGACCGTATCTGTAATTGAAGGTTCAATGACATAATTAGTAACTTCGCCTAATTTAAGAGTTTCCAATGTTGAGTACTCTGCATCGCATCGTACAAGTCAGCTGGTCCTATTGAAGCGGTTGACATTCGAATATCTTTAAACCATATATCTGTAGTCCATCCCGCAGAACGTATAACCAATTTACTAAGCTCATCTAAATCTTCAACCGGTTTTTTTGTAAAAATAGCATAAGGATCAAGTAGATTATAACCGATTATTTTTGCTCCATGTTCCTCAAAGTCTTGCTCTAGAATAGTACCTACTTCTGTCTCACGTAAAAGTTCATATCCATGTTCTATTGAATCAGTCCAATATGGAAGTAGTCCGATATTACCAGTTGGAGCGGTATCTGAATAAATTAACGGTGAAGTTATCGCAAAGTCAATTGTTCCTGAATTCAAAGCGGCCAAAACTTCGTTTTGAGGCACCAGTTCATTTGCATAATGGTCACTAATTTTAATACGTCCATTGCTCCTTTCTTCAACTTCTTTAGCAAATTCTAATCCAAAATACTTAGAACTCATATCTGTATTAGGGTATATGGAATTTAAATAAAACTCAAATACCTTTTCATCATTATTATTCTTACCAGCAACAGCAGAGGTCCCTACTTCTGAAGAAGATCCTCTTTCAGAACAGGCCGCCAAAAATAAAATCAGACATAAAATTATGAAACAATTGGTTATTTTATTAAACACTTTTTATCCCCCTCAAAAAAATATTTAAATTTTAAAATTTTAAACCTGAATCTATTAATTTGTTTCATCTCTCGGCGGCTATCCTTAGAGACTTTAGCTAGTCCTTTAAGTACGCACACTCATTTAATTTCAGACACCAGTTTTATGAGCGTTTTATGTTTGATTGAATTATGGAGCGTTTCACTGTTTGATACCCTCCACTAGCCGAACTAACACTACTGACCATCGATCTTTTCCCAGAATAACGTTGCCTTCCATCCATTTTCCTTCACAACCGCCCAGCCGCCAGACAACTAATACTGCACTTTCTCATATCAGCGCCTTAGATAAATTTCATAGACTCCCCATTTTTCACAGGGCGAGATATGAGCCGTTAGTAGTGGTTTCTTCATTATCAGAGGCAAAGCCTTAACAGTTGTGACCGATTTCAATGAGGCCACCTTCAAAATCTTCCGAGTAGCAACGTGTCACTAGTAACTCCCATCGACGCCCGCGATTCCCGAAAGACAGGTTTCAAAGGATCTATGGAAAAACTTATTAATTCTTGGAATTTACGTTTTAAGTAATTTCATTACGCACTCATTAAATTTCTTATAGGAATTTTGCGTAAAATGATGTTTTCCGAAATCCTCCATAGAAAAGCGAACCATTCGCAATTTTGTATCGCATTGCACATCTATTCACCAGAAAACCTTTCATCAGTGGCTTGCGAGCTCTCCTAAAAAGAGACTGGCTCCTGAATGTCCGAAGATAATTCCCTGCTTCCAAAAAAATACTGCATGCATATGTAAATCGGTGTTTCCGTTTTCATTTTTGCTCAGAAAGCCTGTACCACTTAAAATTCCAAAGAGACTCTCTCCTTTCATTGTATAAAGATGACCATACCCTATTCAGCACTGTACTTTTCATACCTCTTTTCTTTGTAATGTCTTTACTTCTTCTTCCTATACAGTCCTCATCTAAAATCCCTCCTATATATTTGGTTAAGTACAGTCCCACCGAATGAATTTGAACAAATGTACAGGAAATTCGCAGCTTGATTTCTCCTTCATAAAAAAGTTTAAATCTCTATAAATTTAAACTTTTTTATGAAGGCCACCAAGCGAAAGTGCGGTAGAAATCTGTGTCTATTTTCTTGACGTAGTATCATCAATGTGGTATGGTTAATTTACTTACTGATAAGTAAAAAAAGAAAGGGGGCAGTAGTTAGAAAGCAATAATAAAAGAAGGGGGATGTAATTTCTAATTAATTTAGAGGTAGGACTGTAAAAGATGAATTCGAAATATTCATAATGTTATATAAGAGAATATTCTATGTCTATCTTTATTAAAAAGATCGGAGGGGATATGGAAAAAGAAACGTTTACAAGTTATTTAAATGGTGTATTCGCGATGGTTATGACGTTTTTGACGAGCGTTATTCTGGTTGCGCCCGCACCGATTATGACGACAATTGTTGAGAAATCACATTGGAATTTAGGTCAGACTGGGTATTTATTATCTGCAATTTATGTGGTAACATGTATTTTCGTCTTTGTTGGAAGTGTTTCCATAGAAAAAATTGGTACCAAGTGGACTGCGGTCATTTCATTGGCAATGGTAGCAATAGGCGGTATCATGGCTTTCTTTTCAGGAGACGGATTTGTGCTGCATCTGATCGCAAGAGTTATCGTTGGTATTGGTTATGGATTATATTTTCCACTTCCTGGTGTTATCGTGGCACAGTGGATTCCAAGGACACAACAGCCTGCTTGGCTGGGTGCGCGTACTTCGATAAGCACTCTTGGGGTTTCAGCGGGTTTTTACTTTACCCTACCTGTACTTGGTTTTATGCATACCTGGCAGGCTACTTTTGGCTTCTATGGTATTCTTACGGCCGTACTTTTCGTTATTTCAATATTCGTTCTAAGAGATCCGAAACGCAGCGAAAAAGCAAATGCTGCAGAACAAGCAGATAGCCAAGTTGGCCAAATGGGTCTAGTGCGGGTCGTAAAGAACAAAATCGTCTTGAAGATGTGTGTAGTTATAATAGGAGTGGGGATTACTGGCATAGCATTTATGGGCTACTTACCTGCTTTTTTTGAGTTGGAACACGGTATGAGCAAAGAAGCCTCTTCCAAGTTGGCTGGCGTCAGCCCAATAGGATCCGCTTCATTTGGCTTTATCTGCGGTTTAATCATGACAGCCCTGGGACGAAGAAAAATAATAGGTCTATCTTCACTAATTCTTATATTTTTCAGTGCGATGTTGATAATATTCATGGACAACTATTATGTTGTTCTAGCAGGCGCATTTCTATTTGGGGTAGGTTCCGTTGGTTATTTTGTATACTACTCAATGATTTCGCTAGATCTTTCGAAATCCGATCCTTCCTTTATTGGTGCAGCGTTTGCAATCATACTTGCATGTGCCTGGTCACCTGCTTTCTTCGTTCCTGCGATTTTCCAGGCGTTGCTTAATCTCGGAATGTCAATGCCGATGGTAATGCTCATTTTTACCATTCCGACACTCGGAAGTATATTCGTACAATGGTTTATTGAGGAGACAGGCCCTAAAGCTAAACAAATGCAGGCTAAGGATGTTACACAATTGGCAACTAGTTGATTAAATTTAATTAGCCTAAATATATGTATAATTTTCTGACCTTTATAAATTTAAATAATACTTTTTCTAAGAGGGGATTATTATGCCTACTTACACATCAGGTTAACAGTCAAAACAAGTTTCCAATCTACCGAAAAGTATTTCCCAGGCTGATTGGAAATCTCAAAAAAATTAGTAAAACTTTCTACTGGCATCACTATGAAATACATTGAAATGGAAAATCCCAATGGTAAAGTATTGATTTTATTGCACGGACTTACAGATTCAAGCCGGGCCTGACATCATACGGACCAATTCTTCCAATGGTATTTCCCAGTATACCCTTGAAGAGCTTGTTCGGAATTAAACAGAATTAAGTAACATAACATTAATCCTTGAGAATTGTAAAATTGCAGCTTACCTAACATTAGCTTAATTCTTCTGGCATCCATTTAAAAATAGACCTATTAAGTTAGTATAACCTTTAAAAAGGATAAGGATAACAATATATAACAAAGGAGTCACTTCAATGTAAAGTAATTTCGATTTAACAGGAAAAGTAGCAATAATAACTGGATCTTTGGGTCACTATCCAAGGAAAGGGAGGAATTAATATGAGCACATTATACACAAGAAATCCATTGATGCAAGGTTTTACTGAAGATTATTTCGTTGCAAATGACGGAGTGAAAATCCGCTATCTTCATAAGGGAAGTGGTATGCCACTAATTTTTATCCCTGCTTTTGATGCAATGGCTGATGTCTACGCATTGAATGCTCCTGCATTCACAGATAATTTTTCTGTCTACGTACTTGAGATGC
>NZ_JBEGDL010000035.1:0-53767 GCF_040813775.1 Ammoniphilus soli | reverse complement strand
CCACATTTTATTACAATTATTTTTTCAGTGCTGTTAGCTTGATGGGCATGGGGTACTTCCGGTGAAATACCTCAGAGAAACCGAAAATATCGGCTTTCAGCTCTTTCTGCACTTTGTTCAGGGTGAGGGTTAAACGCTTTTCCAAATCCTTTTGCAAACCCTTCTCAAGTATTTTGACAAACTCTGGATTCATCAGGTTTAAGTTGCTCGCATTCAGAATCACGTCATCTTCCGTCACCGCTTTTACCGTAATCTTCCATTTTCCCCCTTCGATCTTTGGAATGAGCTCCGTGTTGGCGCGAAGCAGTGTAGTAGATATATACCCCTTTCCTTTTTCAGTCTTCACGGTGACTGTAGCCTGCTGAATTTCATTCCTGAACCATAGAACCCCTCTAGTCAGCTTGTCGCTGATCTGGCCGATCATTTTATCCTTCTTAAAAATAGCTGTGCGATTGATATAGGCGATCGTCTGCTGCGGCTCCAGTCCCTCTCCGGGAGGAAGGCGGCTGACCATGGGAAGGGCGGCTGCCTGCGCATCTCCGGTAAGCATTTGAAATAACTCTTTTAAGGTGACGTCCGCCAGGATTTCGGATTTCGCCAATTCGCGCAGCACTTCGGAGGAGCTCCCTTCCAGAGGGGGAAGAAGGGCCATTACATCCTTGGCTTTCCCTTTGGCGACAAACACATGTGCACGCAAGCGAGTCTGGGGTTGGCGGGAAAAGAAATCAAGATGCTCGCGAATCCCTTCTTTCGCGGCCTTTTCCCCGATCACGATCACTTTGGCATGCCCCCAAAAGACATCGCGGGGAATTTTTTCTTGGAGATCCGAAATGGCATCGGCGACCGTATTTCCTTCTCCGCTCCTTACAAGCGTCTGGGGGCCGCCCCCGCCAGCACTGCCCCCGCCACCTCCGCCTCCGCCCCCCAATGCTTTGGGTACACTAAACTCCACGGTTAACTCCACGGTCTTTTTATCTTTTTTATCAATCCCAACTCCGACCACGAGGGCCAAATCATTGACTTCTGTCCGATCCCAGCAGCCGGAAAGAAGGAAACTATTCGCCAGGAGCAATAAAACAAACAGCATATGTTTCATCCGCTAGCCCTCCCCTTCTTCCTATCCTTTCTCCTTCTTAGCTGGGCAATCATCCATAACAGAAGTGGGATGGCCGTTTGGACCGACGTTAGATAAAACACGGACGCCGTCCCCAGGAAGTGGGCCAATTCCGCCAGGTTGGGAGCAGACCAAATGGCAAACAGCGTCAGCAGTAACCCGAGAGGAAAGATCAGCGGCCGGTAATCGGAGAGATTCAGCCATTGGGCCGTTCCCAACACCAGCGCGTAATAAAACACGGAAATTTTGATGAAGGCGCCGGCCACCCACATCGCCATGACCAAGGACTCGAGATGCTCCAAAAAGTCGGCAATGCTGATATAACGGACGATGCTCATAACCGGATACGCCAGGGTGGCCGTAATGCCTCCCATAATGAACAAGGTGGCGAGATTGGTAACCAGCATCACGACCAAAACCAGAAATACGGAGATCATGGCCCACCTCAGCCCTTTTTCCCGATCCGTGAGATGCGGCAGGAGAAAAGAGATGAGAAGGAATTCGCTGAACCAGCTCTGCGGGGCCATCGCTCCGACCATGGAAGGAATGATCCCCTTCTCCATGATCGGGAACATATTTTCAGGCTCCATATCCGGAAAAAGAAGAAAGAAAATCAAGAAGATGAGAAGGACCACGATCGGTACAAACATTTGCCCCAGCCTTCCGAGGACTTCGATCCCTCCCCGCACGGCGAAGGCACACGCTAGAACCATGCTGCCCATAACCAGATTTATTGGGGTCTGCAGGAGAAAGGCTCCGACGATGAATTCCCCATACTCCCGAATGACGATCCCATTGATATGCAGATAAAAAAACAAAAGGACAAGCCCGTATATTTTTCCCGGTATCACACCGACAATGTGCCTGCTGTACTGGATGATCGTTTCCTTCGGATAGAACTGGTTCAGCTGATACGCGAGGAATACCGTCAAAAAGCCGGTTAGGGAAGCCCAAATCGGCGAGATCCACATATCCCTCTCGGCATGCCGGGTGGTAATGGCAGGAAGAAGCAGAATGGCCGTGGCTATGATCGTCGGGTGCATGAGGATGGCCATCTGCAGGGCGGAGATTTTCCCTTTTTCAATCACGGTTTCACCTCTTTCCCATACTTTTTAGTCATCTTCCTTGACTGGATCCGGTTTCTGGCCCGGAGCCTGGCGGTATTTGTTATACTCTCCCGTCAAACGCGGACGAGTATTCAGCATCCACCAAGGCGCTCTCACCAGCACGTCTTTCATATCGCGGAATTTCATCGGGGCCATCGGACTCAAATAGGGAACGCCAAAAGACCGCAAGGCGCACAAGTGAGTCAGGATGAAAATGATCCCCAGCATCACGCCGAGCAAGCCCAGCGTGCCCGCCATGATAATGATGGGAAAACGCAGCATCCGCAGGGCAATTCCCGCATTATAGCGTGGGATCGTAAAGGAAGCAATCCCTGTAATCGCAACGACCATGACCATCGGTGCGGAAACGATTCCGGCCTGGACAGCCGCTTGGCCAATGACCAGCGCGCCCACAATGCTCACCGCCGCTCCCACCTGCTTGGGAAGCCGAATCCCCGCTTCCCGAAGCCCTTCGAACGTAATCTCCATGATAAGAGCCTCAACCAGTGCCGGAAAAGGAACTTGTTCCCGGGAAGCCGCCATGCTCAGCAGCAGGGTAGTAGGAACCATTTCGTGATGGTAAGTCAATACAGCGACATAGACGGACGGGAGCAGCAGCGAAATGAGCACAAAGACATAGCGCAGCCAGCGGATGGCCGTTCCGATCAAAAATCGCTCATAATAATCTTCACTGGATTGAAGCAAGGAATAAAGCGTCGTCGGAGCGACTAGAACAATGGGAGTCCCATCGATCAAAATGACGACTCGCCCTTCCAGCAGGTTTGAAACGGCCACATCCGGGCGTTCTGTATTCAATAGTTGAGGAAATGGAGAAAAAGGGTTATCCTCAATCATTTCCTCGATATACCCGCTTTCCAGGATCCCATCGATATCAATCCGCTTCAGCCGATTATTGATTTCCTCAATTAAGGTAGGATCGGCAATGCCATCCACATAGGCAACGATCATTTCGGTTTGAGTTAGACGGCCGACTTTCATCGACTTCATTTTCAATTTAGGGCTTCTGATTTTTCTCCGGATCAGCGAAGCATTGACCCCTAAAGATTCCGTAAACCCTTCGCGGGGGCCTCGTATGACAGATTCGGCCGTCGGTTCTTCAATGGAACGCTTTTCCCATTTCGCAAGGCCGAATGCGTAGCCTTTATTTTCATTTTCCAGCAATAGTACAGGGCTTCCGATAGAAAGCTGCTCTATGCAATCTGCAAATGTTTCTAGTTCTTTTGCCTTGGTGACAGAGATTTTTTTTTGGAATAGCTCATGCAAGGTACTGTGCTTCGATGCGCTTTCTTCCATCAAAGGGGATAACACGCTTGCATCAATTTCCTCAATATTGCATAACCCCTCAATATAAATAAGAACGGCCTTCGTTATACCACCGATGAAAAAAGGCCGAAAGACGACATCCGAACAATCCTCATAAGTTGTTCGAAGAAACTCAATGTTTTTGTTTAATTGCCTAGAAAGAGGAACCAGCTGATTTTCGGCCTGCTGTTGAATATTTACTCTTTTGTTCTTTCTAAACCGGTTGCTATAAAACATATCAGCCCCTTCTTTCCACTCGTGCAAATGAGAAAACATTACTGGTCTATCTTAATTCACAACTGTATTATCTTTGGATAATTTCACCAATTTTAATGTTGAATATTCTACTTTTGGAGAAACGAGGCACGAAAAAAAGCCAGAGAGTCCTTCGACCTCTCTGGCTTCTGTACATACTTTACTTTACTTTTCTAGATACCAACTTCGCTTGGGTAAACAAGAGAAGATAATCATGTCCTCCAGCTTTGGAATCCGTACCGGACATGTTGAATCCGCCAAACGGATGAACGCCTACTAGTGCCCCAGTACACTTGCGGTTGATATAAAGGTTTCCGCAATGGATGGTTTCCTCGGCATACTGGATTCGCTCTTCATTAGTAGAGTAGAAAGAGCCGGTCAAACCAAATTCCGTATCGTTGAACATATCGATGGCCTCTTTCCAGTCCTTTGCTTTCGCGATGGCAAGCACTGGTCCGAAAATTTCTTCCTGCATGATACGGGCTTTCCCGTCCACATCAGCAAATGCTGTCGGTTGGATATAGTAGCCGTTTCCTTCTGCTTTGCCTCCGCCGGCGATCAGTCTTCCTTCCCCTTTACCGATTTCGATATAATCAAGGATTTTTTCATACGCGCTTTGGTCTACCACAGGACCTGCTGGGAAGTTTTCTTCCGGTAAGCCAACTGTCAGCTTCTTCGTAAGCTCAGCTACTCTTTCTACCACTTGGTCATACACCGATTCTACGATAAAGGCACGAGAGCCTGCGGAACATTTTTGCCCTTGGAAACCGAAAGCAGAAGCCACGATGGCAGCAGCAGCAGCTTCTAAGTCAGCCGTTTCATCAACCACGATGCCATCTTTTCCGCCCATTTCCGCAATAACGCGCTTAATCCAAATTTGCCCTTCTGCCGTTTGAGCTGCTAGCTTATTAATGCGCAGACCGACTTCCTTGGAACCGGTAAAGCTGATAAAGCGAGTTTTCGGATGAGTAGTCAGATAATCTCCAACCTCGGCTCCGCTTCCAGGGATAAAGTTGATGACCCCTGCTGGAAGGCCGACTTCTTCCATTAAAGCGACAAACTTGTGAGCAATCACAGGCGTTGTGGAAGCCGGCTTTAACAAAACGGTATTTCCGGATACAACCGCTGCTGTCGTCATCCCTACGCAAATGGCTAATGGGAAGTTCCAAGGCGGAATAACCACTCCAACACCAAGCGGGATATACGTTAGGTAATTGTCTTCCGATTCAATTTTGACAAGGGGATGATGCACATTGGTTTCGCTCAAGCGAATCATTTCACGGGCATAATATTCCATGAAGTCAATGGCTTCCGCTGTATCTGCGTCTGCTTCTGCCCAGTTTTTGCCTGACTCGTATACCATCATTGCAGAAAACTCATGCTTCCGCTCTCTCATCAGCTTTGCTGCTTGAAGCAAAACCTCTGCACGATCTTTAGCCGGAACCTTCTTCCAAGTTTCAAAGGTACTTAAAGCAACCTGCATCGCACGTTCAGCCAGTTCTTGCGTGGCTTTGCTGACTCGACCGATCACTTCGTCTACGTTCCCTGGGTTAATCGAGACGATTTTCGCGTCCGTAATTACCTTATCGGTTCCAATGTGAAGAGGAATGTCTCGGCCTAATTCACTCTTTACCTTGGTAAGCGCCGCTTGCATGGCTTTCTTATTTTCTTCCTTCGTAAAATCAGTAAAGGGTTCATTGACAAACGGGGTGATAGTTTTGGTTAATGTGCTCATTTCCAGTTCTCCTTTGATTCTATATTTTTAGGGTTATACCCAGCCTCTATATTTGGACGCTTCTGCCATCCTGCGCAAACCGACGATATAAGCGGCTAGACGCATATCGACTTTTCGCTCCTGTGACGTTTGATGGACATTATGGAAGGATTTCACCATAATTTTTTGCAGCTTTTCTTCTACTTCTTCCTCTGACCAATAGTACCCCTGGTTGTTTTGCACCCATTCGAAATAGGAGACAACCACGCCGCCGGCGCTAGCCAGCACATCAGGGACGATGAGAATGCCTCGTTCCGTTAGAATTTGTGTGGCTTTAAGGGTAGTTGGGCCGTTAGCTGCTTCAACCAGAATTTTCGCTTTAATATCGGCTGCGTTTTCCTCTGTGATTTGGTTTTCAATCGCCGCAGGAACTAAAATATCGCAATCCTGAACGAGCAATTCTTTGTTCGTAATGCGATTATCAAATAGCTTGGTCACGGTTCCGAAGGAATCGCGTTTTTCTAAGAGATAATCAATGTCTAAACCATTCGGGTCATATAAAGCACCGTAGGCATCGGAGATTCCCACTACCTTTGCCCCTGCATCATAGAGAAACTTGGACAAGAAGCTTCCCGCGTTTCCGAACCCTTGGATAATGACACGAGCCCCTTGCAAAGGAATGCCGACGACCTTTGCCGCCTCTTCCATGACAATGGTCACCCCTTTTGCCGTGGAAGACTCCCGTCCTGCGGAACCGCCTAATACGAGAGGTTTTCCCGTTATGAATCCAGGGGAATCGAATTCGCGGATTCGGCTGTATTCATCCATCATCCAGGCCATGATTTGCGAATTCGTAAATACGTCTGGAGCTGGAATGTCTTTGGTCGGTCCAACGATTTGGCTGATGGCCCGAACATAGCCCCGGCTTAAACGCTCGAGCTCGGGGAAAGACATGTTGCGGGGATCACATTGGATCCCGCCTTTCCCGCCGCCATACGGAAGATCGGTAATCCCGCATTTGATGCTCATCCACATGGAAAGGGCCTTTACCTCATCTTCTGATACCTCAGGATGGAAGCGAATCCCCCCTTTGGTCGGTCCTACTGCATCATTATGCTGGGCGCGCCAGCCTGTGAATACTTTTGTGGAGCCATCATCCATGCGGATAGGGATTCGCACCGTCAAAAGGCGCAATGGCTCCTTCATGAGCTCATATACTGGAGCTTCATACCCCATCTTATCCAATGCCTGTTTAATCACTTGCTGGGTTCTGGCAAATACATCGAGATTTTCCTTTGCTTCGGTCTGCTGCTTCTGATGTAGGTCTTTTTCTAGTAGGCTCATGGTCTCCACCTCGTATGGTTTAAGCTGTAACTTCCTGTTTAACTTCCAATACTTGCTTAATTCTCTCAAGGGCCCAATCCAATTCTTCCTTGGTGATATTCAATGGAGGCGCAAAACGGATGGTGGTTTCATGCGTTTCTTTGCAGAGCAGACCTTTTTCCTTTAACTGTTCACAGTAAGGTCTGGCTTTTTCGTTTAACTCCACCCCGATAAATAAACCTCTTCCTCGCACTTCTTTGATTTCCGGGTTATCGATTTTCTTCAATACATCCAAGAAATATTGACCCATTTCCAAAGAACGAGCGACTAGGTTTTCTTCTTCCAGCACTTCCAAGGACGCAATGGCTACAGCGCAAGCTAGCGGATTCCCTCCAAAAGTGGAGCCATGGGAACCTGGTTTAAATACCCCTAGGATATCGGCATTCGCTGCCACGGCTGAAATTGGGAATACACCGCCGCCAAGGGCTTTCCCCATGATATACATATCCGGCTTTACCTCTTCCCAGTCGCAAGCAAAGGTTTTACCCGTACGGCCAAAACCGGTTTGGATTTCATCCGCAACAAAAAGTACGTTGTTTTCTTTACATACTTCATAAGCCTCTTTCAAGAATCCTTCCGTTGGAATCTTGATCCCCGCTTCCCCTTGAATCGGCTCAATGAGAAATGCAGCTGTATTGGCGGTAATGGCTTGCTTAAGGGCTTCAACATCACCATAAGGAATGATCTTAAATCCTGGAGTGAACGGTCCAAATCCGCGCTTGTATTCTTCTTCCGAAGAGAAAGAGGTGATCGTGGTCGTTCTGCCGTGGAAGTTTCCTTCGCAGACAATGATTTCTGCTTGGTATTCTGCCACTTTTTTCACTTCATAGGCCCAGCGTCTGACCGCCTTAATCGCTGTCTCAACCGCTTCGGCCCCAGTATTCATTGGTAAAACCATATCCTTGCCGGTTAAGCGGGACACCTTTTCGTAAAATTCACCTAATCTCTCATTATGGAAAGCACGAGAAGTAAGGGTAACGCGATCGGCCTGATCCTTCAGGGCTTGGATCACTTTCGGGTGACGGTGGCCCTGGTTTAAGGCCGAATAGGCGCTCAACATATCCATGTAGCGGTTGCCTTCCGGATCCTCAACCCAAACTCCTTGCCCTTTAGCTATAACGATAGGTAGTGGATGATAGTTGTTGGCACCAAATTTTTGGGTTTGTTCTATAATAGACTTTGTCTGACTCATCACATGTTCCTCCTTTATATTTTAAAATCAACGCTTTCTAACGTAATGTGTTTCTCGATTAAGTTATAACGCAAGAATGATGCCAAAGTTTAAGTGCTGAGGAATTCAACCTTTTTGTTTGGTTATTATGCAAAAATCGTTTGCTAAGCAGTTATTTTTTGCATCTACAAGCAAAATAATTTTGCTTGCATATACTTTTGCTATCTTAGTAAGAGTCACACTTTCTTTTTATTAGAATGAATTTCTACTGCCTCTATGCTAGAATTACTATTAAATTAATTTGGATTATTCACCTAATTCTTTCACCCATAGAGAGGCGGATTTCATGGTCAAAAAAGCAAGCGACTTAACCTTAAAAGATATGTTCGATTTGAAGAGTAAGGATGGAGACTTTCTGCGTGACCACAGAATGATCATTTCTAGCGCTGAAGCCTGGGGAGCCTTAAGCCGTGACCTGATTTTGGCACTGGGCATTGAGCGGGCCAAGCGTTTTTTGTTGCGTTACGGGTGGAATTGCGGGGTTCACGAAGCCAGGATTTTCAAGGACATGTTCCAGTGGGAAGATGATATGGAATGGATTCTTGCCGGCTCCAAGATGCACAACATTTCCGGACGAGTGTTTTCCACGCCGGCCCGGCTGAATATCCAGGTCAAAACAGGAGTGTTCGATGTAGAAGGATATTGGTATAACTCTTATGAAGCTGCCCAATATTTGAAGCATTTCAGCCCGCATCATGAGCCCGTATGCTACTTCCTGGTCGGATATGCCGGAGGATATTGCACCGAGTCATTGGGAAAGAGAGTGATCTTTAAGGAAGTGGAATGTGCCGCTAAAGGTGATCCGCAATGCCGCTACGTCGGCAAAACCCTGGAGCTATGGGGCGATGATATAGCTGACGACCTCGTGGACTATGAACAGGAGGACATCGGAGACGAACTGGATCGAGCTTATAAGCGAATTGAAAAGCAAGGGGAAATATTGAAGCGGGCCACTATCTTTAGCCAAAAGCTTACGAGGGTCGTCCTACAGGGGAAGGGCTTGGATACCATCGCCAGAACTTTAGGTGAAAGTTTGAATTGCGGCGTCATTATCGAAAACCAGAATTATGAATCCATCGCTGAGTTTGGTGAAATGGCTGGGTATTCATTGTATGGACTTATGGAGAATAAAGAGCTTCTCTCTTCTCATCAAGTAAAAAGCATCAATCGAATGCTCCAGGAACACTCTACAACGGAGCTTGATATTACCGAACCTTTTCCTCTGCCCCATAAGAGGCTTACCATTCCCATTGTGATCCGCAACCAAACCTATGGATTCATTTCGTTGATCAAAAAAGAAGGAGAAATTGGGGAACCGGAACCTGCTTTTCTTGAACGAGCCGCTAATGTCTGTGCTTTTCAGATGCTAAACGAATGGACAGTCATCGAAACCGAGCAGCGAATGAAGGGGGAGCTATTGGACGAGCTTCTCACCCATCCTGATGAAAATTCCTATGCTACCAAAAAGCTTTCTTATCTTGGCTATAATCTCAGCCAGCCGCATTATATCTTTATTGTTCAGATGGCGGACTCTTCGGTTAAATGGGAAGCGGAACATGCTCTTACTACTAAACGAGATGAAATCGTTAACCTGCTCATGAAGGATGCTGCAAGAGCAGATGAAAAAATCCTCATGTCCAGCCGGCTCGACCGGGTGCATGCCCTTATACCGGAATCGCTGGTCAAAAAGCAGTTTAAGCACATCAAGAAGTTTGGAGAGGACCTGTTAAGGCGAATAGGAACGATCGCCCAACCCGCTGAAGTTCTGATTGGAATTAGCGACTGCTGTGAAGATGCCGCTAAACTGAACGGCGGTTTTAAAGAAGCCATGAAGGCTATTGAGATTGCTAAAATCAAAGGCAAAGGCAGCCAAGTCGTACTTTCAACGGAACTGGGCCACCTTGCCATATTGCTTGATGCCAGAAGACCAGACGAATTGGAACGCTATGCGTCGAAACTTCTTGGGCATCTTTACGATTACGATAGTCAGTACTCCACTGAATTTCTCAAAACCCTTTATTATTACTTAAATAATGAATGCAACCTTTACAAGACAGCAAGGGTTATGAACGTTTCCGTTAGTGGCATGCGTTATCGTATGGGAAGGATCAAGGAATTATCGAGTATCGATTTGGGCCATTCCACGACGAGATTTGAAATTCAGATGGCGCTGGAGATCTATCTTGTGCTTGGGAAAGTTCAATTCTGACCTGAGGGTTTCCCAAATATAAAGTGCCAGGCAGATTAGAAGACTGCCTGGCACTTCAAATCCCTTCTATGAAATTCCTATACTGGTAAATTGGTGATTTGCGTATTCCACATCTTCTCTTATTCTATTAATGAGAGAATCAATGGATGAGAATTTTTTCTCGTCCCGGATTTTGAAAACGAACTCCACTTCTAGGGTTTCACCGTATATCATCTGTTGAAAATCAAGCAGGTGAACCTCGGCTACAGGTGTCCAGCTTTCGTTAAATGTAGGACGGTAGCCGATGTTCATGACCCCTCTAAATCTTTTTCCCTTCCATTGAACGACCACCCCAAAAACACCGGTTTCAATCTGGTCTTCCGCATAGTCCAAATTCGCAGTAGGGAACCCGATGCTCCTGCCTTTTTGCTGACCGGATACGACTTTGCCAGCGAACTTCAGCCCTTTAAGATTTTGGCTCGCGACACTCATGTGCGCATTCCTCCCGGCCCTGCAAGAAGCCCTAAATGAGATAGCAAATCTACGAATTTCTTCATCGTTTCCTGCTGATACGCTGTAACATTCATTTGCGAGAAGTCATAGAAACCTTGGCCCGTTTTCATTCCGGTTCGACCCTTCTCCATGTTTTCGGAGATGACGCTCGGCGGTTCAAAGCGATCGGCTTGAAGCGAATCCTGCAGGTAATGACTGGCAAAGTAAAGGATATCCCCTCCTCCCCAATCAATGAACTCCAGCAAGCCTAATATAGCGAAACGCAATCCGAAACCAACGCGGCACGCCTTATCGATATCCTGCGGGGTGGCAACCCCTTCCTCTACCAGTCTAGCCGCCTCATTCATCGCCAGCGCCTGGATTCGCGGCACAATAAATCCCGGAGAAGCTGCACACTGTACGGGGATTTTTCCAACCCCTTCAAGAAGAGTCATCATTCCTTGAAGGGCATCGGATGCTGTCTCCTTGCCTGGACTAACCTCTACTAAAGGAATCAAATAGGCGGGGTTTAGCCAATGGGTATTCAGGAATCGATCCGGTTTTTTTACGTACCCAGCTAGCGTATCCACCAAAAAGGTAGACGTTGTGGAGGCAATGATGGTGTCTAGGCTCACGGCCTCTCCAATCCGTTGAAATGCTGTTTCTTTCACTTCCAATATCTCCGGTACGGCTTCGAAAACGACCTGAGCGTTAGACAGGGCTTCTTCTAACTGGTTGCTGCAAAAATAGCGAATCCGCTCCAAAATGGGATTGACGTGAGACAGCGCAAGCACCCCGAACGAGGCTAATGCATGCAAGTTTCTTGAAATCTGCGTAAAGGATTCAGCAAGCACCTGATCCGCTTCGCTAGGAGAACGCTCCTTCACATCAATCAAATGAACACGATAACCGGCATAGGCAAAAACTTGCGCAATGCCATTGCCCATCCGTCCAGCTCCGACGACTGCAATGACCCGATTCGATTCCATCATCCTCTAAGCCCTCGCTTCAATAACATCTCCATATCGGAACGGCCCATTTGAGCTAATTCCATGCTTTCTAGCGTGCGGCCGGATTTCCTGAAGTTCTCCCCGACTACTGCCGATGCGATGGCTAACAATCCTTTGGCCACCGGAACATCAACGCCAGCCCATTCGGCTACAGACACTAGGAAAGTCAATCCGCAGGCAATATCTTCCCTCATGTAACGATGGTTCTGCAAATCCAGAGGTTCTCGCCAGTCCGCGCTATCGACCAGCTTCTCATGGGCTGCATTTCCGTACATCCATTCCTCTCCATCGGGGCTGTAATGATCCGCCAAAGGAAAGTGAGGCCGACCATATCCCAATGCTTCACGCACGGCGATCCTTTCTGCATCCAAAGCATCATGGACGCGGCGAATGGCAGGCTGGGTTCCTTCATTATGAATATCCCAGCTTTCAAAGTGCTGAATGGGGCCGGCATTCATGAGAATCAGCGGAGGGTGGATAACCGGTCCAGCATTCATCAGGGCACCGGATAAGGCATCTTCGATTGGCTCAATGGAGGGAAAAGCCTCTTTAAGGATACTCAGCGCATACTCGGAGCGGACAGCTGGAAACACTCCGGTTGGCAATCTGGTGGCTCTTCCGGATATGGATACTGTATCGAGTCCGTGTTTCCGGGCCAAATAAGGAAGTGTTCCTGTTTCAGCAAATGTTACCTCGGCCATGCAACCCACATCAGCCAGCTTTTTGGCCATCAAATAGCTGCCAAATGTGCCTGGCGGCAGATAGATGACCTGACCATCCTCCAGATACGGCGCCAGCTGGACAGCAACCGCCGCTTGGGTCGTTGCCGGCAGAGGGATAACGATCAGTTTGGCGCCTTTCACTACCTCTCCCAAGTCCGTACTCGCCAGACCTATCTTCACTTCGCGAACTCCCCGAATATCCTTGACCTTAATGCTTTGCGTTTCCAGGATGGGATGGAAGGATTCTGTATCCCTTCTCCACCATCTGACCGTATGTCCCTGTTCCGTTAAATCTGCCGCTGCGGCATAGCACCCATTTCCTCCGCCAATAACTGCTATTTCCATAAAAATCTCCTCCTTTTATGAATTCCTGATCGGATTGGTCAGATAAGCCTCGTTTTGAGCGAGCTTTGCCACCCAATGGTGGGATCTTTCATACACGTACGCGATCTGTAAGATCCTGTGTTCTTCAAAGGGTTTGCCGATGATTTGCAAGCCAACCGGCAAATTCCCTGGCATAAAGCCGCATGGGATGGTCATGGCAGGAAAACCCACAATATTTCCGAATGGCGTACGCCCCAAGTTAAACATATTGCTAATCGCCTGATCGGGAGGCACGGTTCCAATCGGGAACGGACGCTTCGCGTTGGCTGGAGCAAGTAGGGCATCAAATCCTGAAAGCTTCTTTTTTACTTCTTCAATGAATTTGCTTCGTATGCGCTGGGCGCTTAGGTATTGTACGGCGCTAATGCTTTGGCCGAAGTTAAAGCGGTATTGCAGGTCTTCCCCATACAAGTGTTGATGTTTCTTTAAAATCGGCTCGTGAAAGGCAAGAACTTCGGATTGGGCAATAAGCTTTAGCGCTTGCAGGGCATCAGATAGTCCTTCGAATTGGATTTCAATAATTTCCGCCCCTTGCGCTTGAATATCCGTAATAGCCTGCTCAATCACCACTTTTAGTTCGCTATCTAAATCTTCAAAAAAATGCTCGCGGACGACGGCTAATTTTATCCCTCGCAAATCTGGCAATCCCCGCTCCCACTGTATATCTATAGGTAGAAATGAAGACGAAGAATCCAGCGGATCATAACCAGAAATCGCCTCAAGCATGATGGCTGCATCCTTTACCGTCCGAGTCATGGGACCGATATGGTCTAAAGACCAGCTAAAAGGCAAGCATCCATTTCTGCTTACTCTGCCATATGTAGGCTTGAGTCCTGTAATCCCGCAAATCGCTGCAGGCAATCGGATGGATCCCGCCGTATCTGTGCCAATTGCACCATAGCACATGCCCGTAGCCACTGCTACAGCCGAGCCGCCGCTTGAACCGCCAGGAACCCTTTCTAAATCCCAGGGATTTCGGCAGACGCCATAATGGGGATTTTCAGTCGTAGCCCCCATGGCAAATTCATGCAAATTGGCCTTGCCGATAATGATGGCTCCCGCCTCTTTGAGCTTATCGACCACCGTTGCATCACGGTCAGGGATCCAGCTTTCAAACACTCTCGAGCCGGCTGTGGTTTCATGACCCTTTGTTTCCAGAATATCCTTGATGGCAATGGGAACTCCATGAAGGGGACCACGGACCTGCCCATCCATTACTTCTTGTTCAAGCTTGACAGCCTGTTTGCGGGCATCTTCCGCCAACACTTTAATAAATGCATTCACGGTCGGATCAATCTGCTCGATCCGCTTAAGAGTACCATCTGTGATCTCGACAGGAGATAGCTTCTTTGTTTGGATGAGTTGCGACAAGGAGGCTATATCCGAAAAAAACAGCTCAGTCATCTTTTTTCCCCCTTTCCTCCAGCGTAAAAGCAAATGCCGGCTCTTCCTCTGCGTACTGTATGGCTGGCTCCTCAGCCAACTCTAGTACATGCATCAGATACTCTTTCAAGTCCATGTGATCCTCCTTAACTTTACAGAATGAATAAAACGATCTGAGGGAACGCGATTAACAGAATAATAAAGAGCACATAACTGACAAGAAAATAATTCGATCCTTTGAATATGGTCGTAATCGGTGTGGAAGGAGTTAACCCTTGCACGACAAATACATTGACGCCTACTGGTGGCGTAATGGCGCCCATGCTTGTGACAATGCAAAGGAGAACAGCGAACCAGACCGGGTCATATCCCATAGCAATCACCGCCGGGAAAAAGATGGGAATAGAGATAATGAGGAATCCCATAGCATCCATTAAAGAGCCGCCGATGACATAGATAAGAAGAATGGCTACTAATATGACGGTTGAGGGAACAGGCAGCGCGTTCACCCATTCGGCAACATCATATGGCAATCTAGTAATCGTTAAAAACCGCCCGAAAAATGTCGCGCCAACAATTAATAGCATGACCATGGCCGAAGAGCGAAGGGCATTGAATACCGCTAGAGCAAACTTTTCCTTTGTCAGCTTTTTCATGAGAAGGGCAATCACGATAGCCCCAAAAGCTCCAAAAGCCCCGGACTCCGATGGGGTGAACCATCCCAAATAAAGCCCCCCAATAACAAAGACGAAAAGAGCCAATACGGGAAATACTCCATAGATGGAAGCCAATTTCTCCTTCATCGTAAATTTCGGACCAGCGGGGCCGTACTCCGGATTTCTCTGGCAGAGATAGATAATAGTTAGTAACAAGACAACAGTCAGTAAGATTCCTGGAATAAAGCTGGCCAAGAATAGATCTTTAATAGACTGTTCAGTCTGAATTGCAATGACGATCAATACTGTGCTGGGAGGTATTATGATGCCAAGTGTCCCTCCCGTTGCAACACTTCCTGTGCTTAAAGCTTCATCATATTTATATTTTTTCAGTTCGGGCAAAGCCATGGTTCCCATCGCGGCTGCCGTAGCTGCATTCGAACCGCAAATCGAGGCAAATCCTGCACTGGCTAAAATGGTTGTGCCCGCCATGCCTCCTTTGAAATGTCCGACCCATCTATAGGCAGCTTCAAATAACTTTTCCGTTATTCCTGCTCGGAAAACAATCTCGCCCATTAATATATAGAGAGGAATCACGCTAAGCGTATAGCTCGAAAACGATCCCCATACTTCTGTACTCAATAGATTGAAGGTAGCTTCCGGGGAACTCAAGACATAGAGCCCGCCAAAACCGACGATGAACATGGCAAAGCTAATCGGCATGCGGAGAAACATCATTAGAAACATAATTCCTAATCCAATGAGTGCGACGGTATTAGGTTCCACTCTTGTCACCCCATTTCAAAGTTTCAAATAACTGTATGGAGAGAGTTAAGGAGGTGCCGAAAAATCCAAGGGAAACAACAAAGACATAGGGATAGAAAATGACACCCATGGTTTGGGAGAGACTTCCGTTACTCATTAAGCTCAGTCCGTATTTGATGATTTGCCAGCCGACAATCAGAAAGAACAGCAAACTGACTAGCTGAACCGCAGCTTGAAGAATTCGTTGAACCATTGGTGAAAATCGGCTTGTCAGCAAATCAATATCTACATGACCTTTATGTAACTGCGTATACCCGATCGCAAAAGAAGTCGTGATGGCCATAAGCCAACCTGCTACCTCTGTCGTCCCAGCAAAAGGGTTCGCAAAAATCCTGATGATAGCATTGGAAACGATCAAGAGCATCATCAAAATAAGGCTCAGACCAGCAAGACAGGCGAGGCCTTGGTTAAAACACTGATTGAGTCTTGCCCATAGGAAATCGTTCTCCCGCTTCTCCTGGATCAAATCCGCCTTTTCTGTTTCCTCATATGTGTCATTCAGCTGAATGCTTGTCAAGTGGATCGGCCTCCCTTCCGGAAATAAGAACTTAAAAACGGGTATAGGTTGGCACCCTCATGGAGGATGCCAACTGCCACTCTGCAAAGCCTACTGTTTTGAATATTTATCAATCAATTCATAAAGTTTTTCCTTATACTCTTTAGCTGGAAGGCCTTTGCTCGCTTGTTCTTCGACATACTTGTCCTGCATGGACTTCAGCTTCTGATCCCATACATCCTTATCCGTCAGTTCAACGGTCTGCAAGCCGTGCTCTTTTTCGCTCCATTCCACAGCTTCCTTCACATGATTATCCAAGTACTCCCCTGTAAACAGTGTCATTTCACTATTTAGTTCATCAATGACCTTTTGCACATCTTCCGGCAAGGAGTTCCATACATCCTTGTTCATGACCGCAACAAAGGTGTTAATGGTTAGGGGATAATTGGTGACATATTTGACGTTTTCCGCAAATTTGAAATCAAGCAGCCCTTCACGGGACGTAACCATTCCGTTAACGACCCCAGTCTGTAGGGCTTCAGCCACCTCTGCTTGGGACATCCCGACAGGAGCAGCCCCTAATTCTTGCATGATCGGCGTAAGCGCCCCAGAGATGCGAAGCTGTTTTCCTTTCAACTCAGCCAGGCTTGTGACCGGATCCTTGGTTTGAATAAAGGCAGCTTCTGTTGCAAAGGAAGTGATGATTTTAAAATCCTTAAAAGCTTCAGGAGGATACTGCTCAATCAAATCGTGTGTTACCAAACTTGCAATTTTGGAGCTGGGGTAGCCGGAAGGCATATCGGAGATGGCCAGCAATGGGAAGCGTCCAGGCTCGTAGGTAGTCGAAGATAGTCCGATATCCGCCACCCTGTTGGCTACCCCGTCATACATGTTATCTGCTTTAAGAAGGGTTCCTCCGGGGAACAAATCGACCTTCACTTTACCATTTGTTCGCTTCTCCAGTTCTTCTTTCCACTTCTCCATTTGAACGGCAGGGAACGTATTAGCTGGGGCAAAAAAGGCATAGGATAATTCGATCGGCTTGTCCGCTGTTGCTGCTTGCTCTTGTCCGGCGGGTTGGGAGCCGGCAGGTTCATTGGATTGGTTTCCCCCTCCGCAAGCAGCTAACATCGTAATCAGGGATGCAGCAAGTAGACCGGACCAAAACTTTTTCAAGATTTTTCCCCCTTTTTTATTTGAAGAGTCGATAGATACTGACAATATACCGCAATGGTATATTGTCAGTAATGGATTTAGGCAGAAAATGTTACAGGATTACACATTGATTTCGTCTCTTTCTTGCTTTGGATATATGGCATCACTTCTTGGCTGAATAATTCCTGTGTGCGGATCGTTCTCCAATGCTCCATGCCGCTTTCATTACTTTGATTGTTCTAGTAAGAAGAATGGGCGGCCTAAGATGGCTTCCAAACGGAAATATTTATCCAAGCCGTTGGCGCGGAAGGAGTGGGTCATATTGGTCACGGTTTGCAAATCTGGTACATCATAAAGCAAGCAGGCGTGCCAACCTTCGCTTCCGGCATGGCCGGCAGTCAAAATATCTCTATCAATCGTCCCTATTAATTCGGAACCGTTGTCTTTCCAGCTAGCCAAGACATCATTTAATAGGGGGAGAACCTCCTGTGTCTTTTGTTCTCCTGTCGTTTGGAACCAGCCCGTTGATTCAAACTTGATCATGACCCGCAGTTTGGAAGGGATTTGCGGTGCTCCATGCTCGATTGCCATTCTAATTCACTCCTTTAATCGAATTTTATTTAGCGCATCAATCTTCCGCCATTGATATCAAAGGTTGCCCCTGTGACAAAGCCGCCGTTTTCAGATGCCAGATAGGATACTAAATCTGCAACTTCTTCCGCTTCTCCCACCCGGCCGATGGGAATGGTCTGAATCATCTTCTCCAATTTGTCAGCCGGCACATTATCCATTTCAGGGGTTCGTACGGCAGCTGGTGCCACCGCATTAACCGTAATTCCATAGGGAGCCAAGGATCTTGCGAACACTTTTGTCAAGGCCAACTGACCGGCTTTGGAAGCACAATAGGCTGCACTGGAGGTTAATGGGCCATCTTGCCCGCCAATGGAAGACATATTGATAATTCGTCCCCACTTTTGCTCTTTCATTGCGTGCATTACTGTTTGCGAAACAAAGAAGGTGCTGGCTAGATTAGTGGACATGATTTGATCCCATTCCTCCAGCGTCATATCTTCAATAGCGGTCTGAGTCCGAATTCCTGCATTATTTACTAGGATATCAATCCGGCCCCATTTGCTTAATATTTCATGAATAGCTTGCTTCATTGCCTTATGGTCCGAAACGTCTACCGCCATAAAAACGGCTTCGTCCCGGTTTACTTTATCAAGATGTTGTTCTCTTAACATATCCAGCTTCCGTTGGCTGCGGCTTAGGAAGGCGACCTTTTTGCCTTCGCTCAGCAGCTTTTCAGCTATGGCCTTTCCCAGTCCCTGGGAGGCACCGGTCACCAAAACTACCCGTTGAACTTTGTTTCCCAATGTACGTCCTCCTTCCCTTTGAATCTATTTCACCCCAATTTACTAGAGCTCTCATCACATTACCGCCGGTTACCTTGGCGATATCCGTATCCGAATAGCCACGCCATACCAACCACTTGGCGATATTGGGCATCGCCTCCATCGGAACCTCCAACCCTCTAGCATAGCTGCTTTCTTCAAACTCCTCCCCACTATGCGATTGGCCACTTCATTGCAGGTGATCCCCATACAGCGAATTGGGTTCTCTGAGCAGATTGCGACATAGTGGCTCCGGTAGGTAGTGAAGATTGATTGGCAGGGTTAGATGTAGCCGGGCATCGGCGGCACGCCCAGGAATACCGAGCCGGCGCCGTCGTACATGCCTTCGCCGAGGAACGCGTGCTGGGTCACGACCATCGCGTCGCGCAGATAGCGCTGCAGCGGGTGCCCATCGTAGATCGCCGTGGTGCCGGCAAGCAGGTAGGCTGACTGCACGGCGCTCGCGCCTGCGCGGGTAGCTTGCACGGCTGCCAGACGCAGCATGCTTGTTTGGTCAGCGGAGACACCGTCGCCCCTCAGGATCGAGTCCCAAGCGGAATTGGTGGCCTCGTAGAAGAAGGCGCGCGCCGATCTTAGCGAGGCTTCTGCCTTTGCCACGGCGATTCGCAGGTAAGCGCGATCGGCCATCTTCGGTGCACCGGTGATGCCAGAATGGCCACCGGCCATCTGAGAAATTTCATCAAGCGCGGCGCGGGCGACGCCAAGATTGACCACCGCCAGTACCTGCGCTGCATAAGCGATGGATGGATACTGGTAGAGCGGCTCTTCGATAGAAGGCACCCCGCCCCGGACAAAGGTCCATTCGTCAGAGACGAAGGCGTCTTTCACCCGCAGGTCATGGCTGCCTGTTCCGCGCAGCCCGAGCACTTCCCAGTTCTCGACGATTTCCACGTCCTCGGGCATGAGCACAGCGGTGCGCGGCTTGCCGCCGTCCCCGGCGCCAATACCGACGCCGAGAATGTCGGCGCCCTTGCAGCCGCTCGCGAACTTCCAGAGACCGTTCACGCGCCAGCCGCCCTCGACCTTCTCCGCGGGCTGGATCGGAAACAGGCCGCCCGCGAAGGCCACGTCCGGCCCATTTGCGTAAAGGCGTGCAAGCGTGTCGCGGGGCAGGGCCGCCAGGTAGACCGCAGCAGAGCCGAAGCTCGCCACCCATCCGGCGGAGCCGTCAGCCTCGGAGATGGCTTCGATCAGCCTGAGGAACTCCGAAGGCGAGCGGGCATCGCCGCCAAAGCAACGCGGCGTGGCAGCGCGATAGACGCCCAGTTGCTTTAGTTGCGCTACCATGTCCCGAGGCACGTGCCGCTTTGCGTCAAATTCGTCCCGCCGGGCGCGGATTTCGGTCAGCACGCGGTTGAGCAGGTTCTGGCTTTGCATTTCAACAACATTCAAGATTCTTTCCTCCTATCTCTCCCTATCATTTAACCCAAATTTTACTTAAAGCTCTCATTACATTGCCCCCGGTGACTTTAGCGATATCCGTGTCCGAATAGCCACGCCATACCAACCACTTGACGATATTGGGCATCGCCTCCATCGGATCCTCCAACCCTCTTACATAGCTGCTTTCATCAAACTCTTCCCCACTATGCGACTGACCGATGGACAATTGGGCATCCACCGCATGCTGCAGAGCGACATGATCACCGAAGAACGTATCCGGTCCGAACCCCACGTGATCGATTCCGACGAGGTCCACAATGTATTCAAAGTGTTCCATCACGGATTCAATGGAGTGATCTGGACGATTCTTGGTCAGCGTCGTATTCGGAGCAGCCAATATGCCAATCACTCCTCCTTTTTCCGCACAAGTCTGAAGGATTTCATCAGGCTTCATCCGAGGGGTATTCCATAGCTTTCTTGCTCCTGCATGAGTAATGAGTACGGGTTTATCGCTAGCCTCGATCGCATCGAGGCTCGTTTGATCCCCGCAATGGGAGATATCGATAACCATGCCCAATTGATTCATGCGTTTGACTACTCGGAGACCAAAATTGGTTAATCCGCCATCCCTTGCTTCAGATAGCCCGCAGCCTAAAGTATTGGCTTCATTGTAGGTAATCCCCATACAGCGAATGCCTAAGCCATATAAGATATCCACGCGATCGAGTTCATTTTCCAGAGCAGTTGCCGCTTCCAGGGAAGGAATGATGGCGATCCGCCCGGTCTCTTTCGCCCGGTAGAGATCAAAGATATTCGAGGCGATCATGATCATATCCTGATGGGCGATATCACAGTAGCGCATTCCAAGATTCCAGATCACGTCATCCCACTTGAGTCCCATCCGCGAGCTGATATTCATGATCCCATCCATAAAATTCTCAAAAATGGCATCCAGGCCGGAATGCGACATCCCCTCATAGGCAAATGCGGTATAGCCATTTTTGCAATATTCTAAGGTATGCTCCGGATGGTGAGGCATCACGAACCCATGATCTCTTAAAGAGACGATGATATTCTCGTCAAAAATCCGCTGCACTCTTTGAAGCTGCTTCTCGTCTAAAGGAATCTTGTAGTTTCCTAAGCGTTCCGTTTCACTTGCCAGCGGAAAGGCTTTATAGTCCAATCCTGCCGCTAAATATTTGAAGGAACGGTATCCATCATACATTTTTGTTTTCAATCTATCCCCCCCTACTGCACCGGCCGCTAGGAGCGGAAGTCTATTTTCTGGCAAATGGAGCGAATTCTTCTGCCAGAGGTATGACTTCCTGTAGGGTTTTCCCCTTGGGTGCACTCTTTCCGCAGCTGAATAATTTTTCTAATGGGAGTTCATGCGGCTTGGGAATTTCTTTGCCGTTCATGAAGTCCTTTACGGTTTGCAGCATCATGCGCCGCATTTGAATAATCGGCATATCGCTTGTTCCCAGATGCTCAATGCTTCGGTCCACGATCGGTCCCATCATTTCGGTAACGGCATGGTCCTGATTGGCAATCCCGCGAATCCCGGAAAAGTTACCCACCCTCATCAGGGCGCGGTCCTGTTCATAGAAGTTTTCCTTATTGCGCTGTTTGCGGAAGTGCTCATCCAGTACCAATCCTCTGCGATCATGCTGGGCTTGAGCATCGATCGGTCCCTTATGGGAGAATTGAACATCCCAGCTCCATGTACTGTAGTCATCTCTTGGTACGAAGATATGGAACATCCCATCCTCGCCTTCCATTCGCGGCGGGTATGTATAAAACGGGAAAATATAGTGGATCTCGAGGAAAACGTTTTGGTCTCCCTCCCCTGCTCCCTCCGCTAAACACCGCTTTCCATAGATGGTGGATTCCACTTCCTGGCGCACTGGCGGATTCTTGCATAAAGGATGATCAGGGTCGATTCCTAAATCACTGCTCAGGATTCCTTGTTTGAGCGCTTGCTTCGATAATGCCTTGTGCAGGAATGCGGCGTGTACATAATCCACATCATTTTCCATGACCTGCAAGTAGTTGCATTCCTGCCAGACTCTTTCCGACAAAAGCTGATGGTCCGGCAGGCCCATCCAGTAGAAATTGGGCATCGGCGGCCTATCCTCTTTTGGTCCCATGTAAGTCCATATTATGCCGTTTCGCTCTTCCACCGGATAGGCTTTAATCTTCATGTTATTCTTAAAGTTGCTTCCCGCCGGTTCTGAGGGCAAATCGGTACATGTCCCATTGGTATCGAATTTCCATCCATGGTAGATGCAGGTCAGCCCGCACCCATCATTAATGCCTAAAGCCATCGAGGTTCCGCGGTGTGGACATTTTTCATCCAACAAACCTACCTTTCCTTCGGAATCCCGGAACGCAACAAGATCTTCCCCCAGTAAACGAATTCTTACCGTGTTGCCATCCGCAACCAACTCATCCGATTTTAGCGCCGGTATCCAATATCTTCGAAACAGGTCTCCCATGGGTGTACCCGCATTAGTTCGCGTTAGTAGATGATTATCTTCTACGTGAAGCATTTTCTCCGATCCCCCTTAACCCAGATTTACTCAATTAAACTCAATGCAGCAAGGCAGCAAGCTATGTCCTCTTCGGTGGTACCCCCGCTAACCCCAATCCCGCCGATCATCTCGTCTCCAATTTTGATTGGAAAACCTCCCCCGAAGATGACCAATCGAGGAGTATGGACAATCCCCTCCCGTAAAGGGGGTTCACTATTAATGAGAGGATACCACTCATGGGTTGGCAATCCGAAAGCGACAGCTGTATAGGCTTTGTTCTGAGCAATCTCAATACTTAAGATGGGCGCTTGATCCATCCGGCGAAACTGGACCGGGTGCCCCCCTTCATCCACCAACGCTACATTGATCTTAATGCCGAGCTGTTCAGCACGTTTGATTGCGGCCTCGGCCATCTGATTGCTTAATTCCATCGTGATACTTTTCTTCTGTCGATAGGTGGCCAATCTATTCCCCCCTTGCACTTTTTGTATAAGAATGCTAACTTTTTTCAGGTTGTGTTGAAAAGTTTGTTATTTTTTCTACTGTGTTTATATTAACAATTAATAAACTATTTAGAAATATACTAATCGTATGGTGATTTATCTAAATACTGTACGATTCGTATCCTGGTAGAAAAGAGCTTTGTATCTGAATAGAATAAGAAGAGGGTCACAAGGTGGAATCCTATCCATCCTGTGACCCTTTCAAGCCAACACTATATTATGCGTTTAAGTCGTTCCTTTACATCTTCACGGCTCATCAATTGCCAATATTCTACTAGTTTTACAGTCAATCCTCCATGTCCAAACTTCGTTTTTTTCGGTTCTTTGCAACCAATAAACATCAAGAAAACCTAAAGTAATGCTCCTGCGCTCCAGTTTTCCATTCCTTTTTGGAAAAACCACGTATCAATCGAATTATAAACTCCTCGATTGATCCCATACTTGTCTTCACACAATTTGCAAAATAAGATGTCGGGTAACTGGATCTCTTTCAAGTAAATATTCCTCATCTTTTTTCTCCTGTTAAATGAATGCGTATATCACCCAAAGGATAGGTCTTACAGGCTAAGGAATAGTTTTCCTTTCTTTCTTCCTCGGAAAGGACTGACATCGAACTCATTCCTCTTTCAAACATTCCATCGGTCACTTGGATCTTGCACATTCCGCATCCGCCCCCGCGGCAGCCGACAGGAATCACTATTCCTTGGCGGCAGGCTGCAGTCAAAAGATCCTCCGTGCGGGAACACAAGAAAGTCTTCCCCGGCGAATGATCCAGTTGTATTTTAAACATATTTTATTTCTCCTTTCAGTTGGCGTAAGTTTCTGCTTCGGAATAAAGCTTTACCTCATCAACCCCGGAAGCCATAGGGTAATCCATGGGAAAATAATCATCATGGCCATAACCAGCAGATTCAGTCCAAGGAAGGGTAAAACGGATCGGTAGATCTCCCCCATTTTCAAGTTCGGGGCAACGGCCTTCATCGCAAACAAATCCATTCCAAAAGGAGGCGTAGCCGTTGCCATCTGCATATTCAGCAGGATGATCGCCCCGTACCACAAAGGGTTAAATTCATATAATTGCGCAATGGGCATTAATATGGGCAAGGTCATCATCATAATGGAAAGAGGCTCCATAAAGCAGCCCAAAAGAATCAAGATGGCTTGTATGCTAATGAGCATGGGAATAGCCGATAGATCCAATGCCTTCACGGTATTGAGGATCCCTTGGGTAGCCCCGGTAAAGCTGAGGATTTGGCTGAATGCCATAGAACCTGCCATGATCAGGAAGATCATCCCTGTCACTCGCAAGGTGCCTTCCAAAGACTCTTTCAGAATCTTCAAGTTAAGCTGTCCGTAACAGGCCGCCAGGACCAGGCTGCCTACGGCTCCCAGTACCGCTGATTGGGTTGGAGTTGCCATCCCTAAAATAATCACACCCAAAACCAAAAACAGGATAAATCCCAAAGGAACGATATACTTCAAGGTATCGATCCATTTTTCTTTCAAAGAGTACTGCTCCACTTCATAGACAGGGGCAAGATCAGGCTGAAGCATACAGCGAATGATAATGTAAAGGACATAGGATAAAGCTAATATCAACCCGGGAAGTATGATGGCCACCAGGAAGTCCCCGACAGGAAATCCGCCTAAAGAGGCAAGCAAGACACCTAGCGCTGTTGGCGGAATCAGGATCGCTAATCCAGCGCTTCCTAGGATCGGGCCAACCGACATGGAATTTTTATACCCTCTTTTATTCATTTCGGGGACAAGCAATGATCCTAATAGTGCGGTTGAAGCTACGCTGGAGCCGCAGAGTATGCCAAAAAGAGTTCCGCTGCCAACAGACATTAAGCTTAACCTGCCTGGAACCTTTCCCATCCATTTGGCCAAGGTATCAAAAACTCGAAGACCGAGCCCTGTCCGGAACATAATTTCTCCCATAAACAGAAACATCGGGATAGGCAATAGAGAAAACACCGATACGGATTCAAATATGTTGAGAATTAACTGCTTCAGTCCGATAGATCCTCCCCAAAGCAGGTATACACCCACGATGTCAATGAGCAGAAAGGTTATGGCAACCGGTACTCCCATGAGCAATAAAAATGCCATACTGCCAAAAATCATAGTTAACACAACCGGCCATTCCATATCCGACCCCTCCTTTCTTCATCATAAATCTAGAAACTGGTTTCCTTTTGCTCCGAGATCCTTCCACTGCTGAACCCAGTACAAGGTGCGCTTGATAAATTGCAGAAGCAATAACAAACAGCCGAAGGGTATAATAGCGAATAACGGCGCTTTAGGAACCGCTAGAATGGTCTCCGTACGCAGACCTTTTTCCCATAGATCGAAGATAACCCAGCTCCCATAAATAAAAATGACAGCAGAGATAATGGTTCCAATCAGAGATCCAATCACCTCTAAAAGGGCCTGAATTTTAGGAGGAAACCATTTCAGCAAGAAATCTACCCTTACATGGCCATCGTCTTTTAAAATCCATACAGCACTAAGAAAAGTGATATAAACGAGAGCATATTCAGTGGCCTCAGATACCCAATCCACGGGTTTTTTCAAAAAGTATAGCAGCACGACCTCCGCCACAACGGATAAGGCAACAAAAACAATAAGTCCTAATGCCACATTCTTCATCCAGTCAATGATATGATCCATCCAACGGGAGAGTCTGCTCATCATGTTCTTTCCTCCAAACTCCGATAGGTGTGAAAAAAAGGTAACTACGGGCTACCTTTTCCCCAATAGGATTTACTTCATGGTTAAACTCTGCAGCTTCTCTGCCATATCCGGTACCTCTTTTTTCATATATTCCCATTCCACATCATATGCCTTCTTGATAAACTGATCTGCGTCTTCTTGGGATTTAAATTGGATAAACTTCACACCAGCCTTCTCCAGCTCTTCTCGTTCCTTTTGTGCCTCATCTGTATAATGCTGAACCATGTACCGCTCATATTCCGCAGTTACCTTAGCTACCGCCGCCCGATCTGCCTCTGAAATCGAGTTCCACTTATCAAGGTTAGCTAGAATCGTACAGTTTTGATTCCAGAACGGGTGGTCAAGAACATATTTCGTGGAATCCGTCCATCCATTTTTTCTAGGTCCCAATAATCCTCCATACACCAACCCATCCACAACACCGGTTTGCAAGGATGTATAAACGTCTGCCGGATCCACCTGCACCGAATTGATGCCCACAGCCGGGAACAATCGATCATAAGCGGGAGCGGAACGGATCTTTAGCCCATTTAATTGATCTAGGCTATCAATTGGTTTATTTAGCCACAACCTAGGAGAGCCGGTGAGCCAGCGACCGATATATTGAACCCCAATATTCTGGTGTCTTTCCACCATAAAATCATAGAATCCGTTTTCTCTTTCCTCCCATGGCTGGAGTTGGGATAATGGAATACCTAGCACTTCAGGCGCCCGGGATTGATATTGTCCTGTATACGTGAACAGAACATCAATGACTCCTGATTCTACAGCATCAAACTGTTGGGCTATCGGAATCACATCTGAGCCGCCCTTCCAGTTGATTTGAACCCGGCCTTCAGTCGCTTTACTTACATCTTCTACCCATTTATGTAATGATGCTGTAAGCGGATCATCCACCGGTAAAAATCCAACGGCATTTAGGGTAATGGTTTCCTTCGAAGACTTTGCAGATTCATTTGCCCCTGACGGTTGACTCCCGCTGGAACAAGCAATAAGGAACTGAAACATGGAAATGATGAGAACTAAACTAATAATCTTTTTCAATAAAACTCCCCCTTCGCCTTTATGTCAGCGCCTTCATAAAAGACTCTACAAGCTCCCGGCGATGATAGAAAATCCCCTGTCCAATTCGATCTTCGGTCCAGGTGATAGTCGGGAAATCAGCATAAGTATAGTAACCTCCGCAAAACGCTTCATTCCGATTGCCTGATGGATCAAAGAAATAGATCGTCTGGCCTCTAGTTATACCATGCCTCGTCGGGGTCACCTCCATCGCCACTTCGTTTCTGGACAGGATATCGGCAGCCTTAAGCACTTCGTAAAAATTATCCACATGGAAAGCGGCATGATGCAGTTTCTTATCAGGACCTTTTACAAAGGCGATATCATGCGCCTTATTTCCCGTAAACAAGAAGCTGCCTAGCATCACTTCCCCATCGACTGTCATGATCTTTTCGCTTTGTTTAAAGTCAAGCACTTCCATGAAGAATCGTGTAGCCGTTTCCACATCTTCCCCGGTCAAAAGGCAGTGGTCCAAGGCATGAGGAGCAATTCCGCGTGTTTCTTCAGGCCATGGATGAGGATTAACCGTGCCTACTTTTTTGCCTAATACTTCAATATCATGGTAGAGCTCTACTTGATGTCCTGTGGGAGTCTCGATGCGGATGGCCTGTCCTTCAGCCAATCGGGTACCTCGGGAAATCCGGCGTACCGTGCAGCCGAACAACTCTACTTTTTTCTCGAATTGAGCCAAATCTTCCAATTTATCTACTTTAAACGCTAAGTGGTCTAAACCAGCCGAATCGGACTTTTGCAAAACAATACTATGATGATCGTATTCATCCCATGCTTTCATATAAACTCTGCCATCTGATCTGCCGGTTTCTTCAAGGCCGATTACGTTGGTATAATAGTCAACCGCCCTTTCAAGATCCATTACCTTTAATTCGGCACGTCCTAAACGCATGATCCCCATGAAAATGCCTCCCTTTTACTAGAGTAAATATTTCTATTGTTTTAACTGTTATTATAGTTTGTAAAATTAAGATAAGATATAGCAGAATCAGCTTGAATATTTAATTTCGACTGTATGATTCTGTTCTTAAGTGAAGAGGGTGTCCCCGGCAGGGATGACGTAATGGGAAAATCACCACTTATTATAAAAATGAAGAAAAATAATAAGGTGATAGTTGGAAAATGGCCACTTGCGCGCCTAGCTAAGCTAGGTACAACTAACTGATGAAAGTTCAGTCGGGGTTCATGATTTTCTGGAACAAGAAACATAAAAAGCGTAAAACCACGAAGATCGACTTCCATGAGGTATTACGCTTCACAGGTCTGAAAACCGTATCGATTTGGAAAACAACCGTATGCCCAAGGTGAAGAACATCGGAAAGCCATAAGCGGGAAAACCGACGTACGGCTTGATGAGGAGGGGCTGGGGTACCAGCCTTTCACTCTACATCGCCGATAATACGCTCCAAAACGGAGTTACTTTGATGATTAGTTGGCGAATTTCTAACTATCTGATCAGAAATCTTATAAAATTTGATTGTAAGTGGAAAATTTCCAATAATTCTCTTGCCCCGCCCACTTGCTATAAAAAAGCAGCAAACCTAGAATACCTAGATTTGCTGCTTTTTTTTATCTAATACGTCTTGCACTTCCCCATCAATAATCGTCATCTCAACCTTCGTGTGTAAAAGTTCATCCGGATCTTCCAATGAAAACAGGTCGTTTGAATAGACCGTCATGTCCGCAAACTTTCCTCTGGATAGAGTTCCCTTTACCCGTTCCTCGTTCGTGGCATAGGCACTGCCTACCGTAAACAGCTTAACGGCTTCAAATAGAGTGATCTTTTCTTTTTCATTCCAACCCTCATGTTGATCACCAGGGGCCCTGCGAGTCACGGCGGAATGGATGCCGAGCAACGGATCAAGCGGCTCTACAGGGGCATCCGAGCCTCCAGCGCAGAGAACGCCTGAAGAAAGTAAGGACTTCCAGGCATAAAGGGATGGGACCCGATGTTCCCCCACACGGTCGATGATCCAAGGAAAATCTCCCACGACAAACCGAGGCTGAATGTCTGCAACCCGGCTCGGATCGGCTAAACGCTGGATGAGTTCGTTGCGAATCAAAGAGACATGAATGAGTCGGTCTCGATAATTAGCTTTAGGAACTTGATCCAGAATATCCAGAACATTTTCCAAGGCTTGATCCCCGATGGTATGGACGGCTATCGGCATCTGATGAGCTCTCGAGTTTGTGATCATCTCCAGCAAGGCATCTTTGTCGTGCATGGCCTCCCCAAAATGTCCGGGAGCATCATGATAAGCTTCGGAAAGCAGGGCGGTTCTTCTGCCGAAGGCTCCATCTGCAAATATTTTTATCGCCCCAATTTGCAATTTCTCATTCCCATATCCCGCATGCATGCCTCTTTCTTTGAGTTGTTCGAGATAGGGGTAATCAATCAAAAGGTTGCACCGCAGTCCTTTGCGTTCCTGATTAATTAATTCATCATATAGCCGATAGGTTTGTTCGAGACCCCCGAGGTAAATCGGGTCATTGGTATGAACGCTTGTTAAGCCCTTCTTCATTGCTAGCTTCATCGCTTGATCCAATGCGTTTTTCAATTCATCGTACGTTTTTTCCGGAATGTGGTCGGTAATCAGTTGGGAAGCCGATTCGAGAAGCAGTCCCGTAGGTTTTTTCGTATCCGGGTCTAAAACGATGGTTCCTCCTAAGGGTGGTTCCTTGGCCGGATGAATCTGACACATTTCCAGCGCCTTGCTATTGACGAGAAAGGCGTGATGGCAAACTCTTTTTAGGAAAATAGGACAATGCGGAGTGACCTGATCCAGCTCCTCTATGGTTGGGATCCTGCCGTCATCAAAAAGATTCTCATCCCAGCCCATTCCCATTAGCCATTTGCCCGGAGGCACGGTCTGGGCTTTTTCTTTTATTTTTTCTATCATTTCTCTTTTCGATTTCACGCCAGTCAAATCCAAGTCCAAAAAATAAAACGCAACGCCTGAAAGGTGAAGGTGGCTATCCATCAGGCCAGGCGTAGCCATTTTTCCTTGCAGATCCACAACCTTGGTTCCTTTCCTGGCCCATTGCAGGATCATCTCTTCATGGGAACCTACATCCACAATTCTTCCGTCCTCTGCAACCACTGCTTCAACAATAGGATGGCTTGCATCCAGCGTGTAGATCAACCCGTTCGTATAAATTATTCTTTCCATACTCCTTCACCTCACCAGATTGTCCTGGACATCCTTTTTCCTATACTCTTATAGTAACATGACAAGAAAAAGAAATTCACAGCAAAGGAGGATAGGGGATCGTTCCCCCATTCTCCTGCTTATTTCTTCTTATAAACCAACTGACCGCCCATATAGGTTTCTTCAACACGGACCTCATCAATCTTTTCCGGAGCAAGCTCCAAAATATCCCGGTCTAGTACAATAAAGTCAGCGTGATAGCCTAGCTTAAGCTGTCCGATATCAGGAATTCTGGTAATTTCCTGGGCTCCTCGAGTATAAAGCGTGATGGCGGTTGGTACATCTACGCGTTGTTCCTGACCGGTGTCGGTCCCGTCGTATGCTTTGCGCGTAACGGCCGACTTGATGGCCACAAACGGATCCACAGGATCCGCCCAAGCTGTTGCAGGGGCATCGGAAGAAAATGCAACCTTAATCCCTGCCTCCAACATGGTTTTAACCGGATACGTACGCTTGGTTCGCTCCGCCCCCAAGTTATTCAGGTAGCTCTCAATTTCCGCGTATAAGAAGATCGGTTGGGGAACAAAGCCCATTCCCATTTCGGCCGCCCGCTGTATCGCTTGTTTCGTTGGCATTGCAGCGTGCTCAATTCGGATGGAAGGTGCATCGGAGAGCCAGCCCTTTCTGCCATAAAACGTATTGACAATCAAATCGATGGCTTGCTCACCCATAGCATGCACAACCAATTGAATTTGGTGGCGTTCAGCAAACTCTGCCGCCTCCAGCAATTCTTGCTCGGAAATCGTGCAGATTCCGTAATTTTCATCGTCTCCCAAGAACGGCGGATCCACCCAAGCTGTCCGTCCAGACACGCTGCCATCGGAGAATAACTTTACGCCTCCAATATGGATGGGGTTTTCATTATTGATCTGGTTTTTGTCTAAGACGCCAAGTTTCTTTAAATCCTCCCACATGTAGTAAAGAACGGTACGTTGCTTGAGTCCTTTTTCGCGAGCAGCCTGGTACATTTCTAAGTAGTCGATCGGCTGGCTCAAACCCATGAGATCGGTTATCGCTGTAATGCCATGAGCAAGAAGGTTAGGACTTAGTTCAGCCAATAAAGTCGTATTCTCCTCTATCGTTTGCGGAGGCATCACCTTGGCTACTAAGTCTTTTGCGCTTTCTCGCAAGACGCCAGTTGGTTCGCCGTTCTTGTCTTTATCAATCATGCCGCCCGGAGGATTCGGCGTATTTTTATCAATCCCTGCCATTTGCAAAGCCAAACTATTGACAACGGCAATGTGGGCGCATGTGCGGGTGACGATTACAGGAACATCTGGGGCAGCCTGATCCAGATCCCAGCGATTAGGAGATCGTCCTTCTGTCAATTTCCCTTCATCATACCCCCAAGAGCGTATCCACCCTTCTTTGCCTTGAGCTTCCCGCTGTTTGCGGATTTCATTCTGCAATTCTTCAATAGAGTTGATGATTGGAGGTGTGCAGGCAATTTGCTTCGCTGCGTCAGCCAAGTACAAGGGATGCAAGTGAGCATCGATAAAGCCTGGTAGCACCCTTCTCCCTTGAAGGTCAATATATTCCCTATCATTCGCCTGGACATCCGCATGATCTCCAATCCAAGCGATTCGGCCATCACGGACAACCATCGCAGCAGCGTATGGTTGTTCCGGGTTGGAAGTAAAGATGCGGCCATTGATAAAAATACACTCATTTGTTTTGCTCATACCATCATTTCCTTCCATCTCTATATATCGTGCTGTATTATGAAGCCTTCGGTAATTTTTCAGTCTTGGAAGGGCTTAAGAACGTCCCAAAGATAAACCCGATAATGGATGGGATGACCCAGGAAAATCCATTTGCGCTAAAAGGAAGCAGCGAAATCAGGGAGTTAAAGGATTCTACTTCACCAACTATCCCGATGGTTTCAACGACACTTACAATAATGGTTAATATGGCGGCTCCTTTATAGGCTCCAGCGTTCGGCATATATTTGCGGAATAGCCCAAGAAAAACTAATACAATGGAAACCGGATACAGGGCTAAGAACAAAGGCAGTGCGAAGTTGATGATGTTCTCCACTCCTAGCGATCCGAGGATACTCCCAACTACGCAGTAGAAGAGTACCCAATTGCGATAACTTACCCTATGGCTGGTCAGATTGCTAAGAAAGTCGGCGCTGGCTACAGTAAGGCCGATGGCTGTTGTTAGGCAGGCTAACGAGACCGCCAATGCCAATATAATTGTTCCGGAGCTGCCGAGCAGTTTTTCAACTAACCCCGTTACGAGTGCCGCACTCTCAATCTCTTTCGGAAACAAACTGCTTCCTGTCGCACCAAGGTATAATAAACCTCCATAGACGAGCAATAACCCAATACCTGCAATAACCGTGGAATTAATGGTTATTTTTCTGATACTTGAAGGATCCGAATACCCATGGCTTGTGATGGAAGCAATGAAAACGGAAGCACAGAGGAGTCCGGTAAATAAGTCTCCTGTTTGGTAAGCGCTTATAAATGCGTTAGAAAATGGATTTCCAAGTTCTGTTGCTGCGGGAGCTCCGATCGGATCAAAAAAACCTTTATAAACGATAAATAGGAGAATTCCAAGCAAGAGCGGTGTTAACGCTTTTCCAATCTTATCAATGAAATTGGACTTATCCATTGCAAAATAAAAATTAAGTGCAAAAAAGACGAGAATCGTAATGACGGGCGGTGTTTGAGGAAATAGGTTTTGGATCCCTAGCTCGTGAGTGGTGGCAGCTGTTCGCGGGATCGTTACGAACATACCTACGCCAACCATGATCAGTACGTTAAACACCTTATAAAACCATGGACTGATAGGATTGGTGAGAACTTCAAATTTTCCGTCTGAATTCAACACCGCAATGACACTTAATAAGGGAAGGACAATACCGGTAAGAACAAAACCTAACAATGCAGTGGGCCAATTCGTTCCCGATACGAGTCCGATCGATGGCGGGAAAATCAGGTTACCAGCACCAAAGAACACGGCAAATAAAGCAAAACCGATAATGAAAGTATCACGTAATGTCTTGTTGTTCATGTTCTACACCTCTGAATGTTTTGATATGGACTGCATGGATTGGTTGCACAATAACGCCTCCTCATGGAATGGATAATATGAAATAATCACTTTACTTCTTCTCAAGAAGTATAAGCAATAATCGCGCCAACTTTTTAACGCAAGGTATCCCTTGATTTTCAACAGCACAGGATTCTGTCTACAAGTTAAAGGGGGAAATTTTTTACATAGGCTGCTTCCCGATTATTAAATAGAAAAGGCAGATCAAAAACCATCAGCTTGGGATTAAAGGAGGCTATCGGGGCGAGAGCTGTTGCTGTCATTTCGATGTTTCCTAGCTGAACAGCTTCAATGGCTTCCCGGTCGGATCCGTAAAGTGATCCGTTTGGAAACAGCTGAATCTCGATTTGGCCATTCGACCTTTCTTTAACATACCTCTTGAAGTTTTCAAGGGCAAGATGGCCTGCTTGCTCTTCCTTAAGCAGATGAGCAATTCTGATCGTATACTTCTGTCCGCCATGAGTTGCTTCACCGTCAGGACTATTGTTAGCGGGTTCCGCAGAAGGCCTGCCGCAAGCACTAATTAATAGAGCGGCAACTAAGGTAGTAGCTCCTAAGACTCTTTTAAACGTTTTCATTTAAATCCCCCTTTTATTTTTCAATTAATTTTTAAAGTTGATACTCTTGCCATTCTTAAAGCAACTTTTATGCCAACGCTTCCTATTGATCAAACCTTTATCTATTCGTGCTGAAAAGAACGGAATAAAAAAAGAGGGGGAAAATTTACACCCTCTCTCGTCAAAAAATCTTTACCTTAAACCATACTTGTCCATTTTATACTTTAATGATTGTTTAGAAAGACCCAATCTTCTTCCAGTCTCCGCGATAACCCCGTTGGAGTTTTTGAGTTCACGTACAATGATCTCCTTTTCATACTCCTCCACTGCATCTTTTAAAGTGCGACCCGTAATATCGGTAAGCGCACTCTTAATGCGGCCATTATATTTGCTGATTCGGCGAGGGATGTCCTCTAGGGTGATGAAAGCCGAAGAAGCATGATTATAGGCGGTTTCGATTGCATTCTTGAGCTCCCTGATATTCCCTGGCCAGTCATACCATTTAAAGCATGCTAGAACTTCAGGTTGAATGCCTTCGATATATATGTTCATATTGCTGTTATAAAAGTCGATAAAGTGTTTCACCAACACTTCAATGTCTTCTTTTCTCTCCGTCAAATTAGGGAGATCAATTTGTACAATCCCTAATCGATAGAACAAATCTTCACGCAATCTTCTTTCCTCTAGCAAAATCTCAGGATCTTCATTGGTTGCGGAGATGACCCTAATATTCACACTAATATTTTTCTTGCCGCCGATTCTTCGTATGTTTTTCTCCTCAATGGCTTTCAGCAGCTTGACTTGAAGATTAATATCCAACGAATTGATTTCATCTAGAAACAGGGTTCCTCCCTCCGCTTGTTCAAATAAACCTGGCATATCCTCCGAACCGGTAAAGCTCCCTTTCGTCGTTCCAAACAAAGTGCTCTCCAGCAAGGTTGGCGGAACAGCGCCACAATTTAATGAAATGAATGGTTTTTCATACCGATCGCTTAGATTATGTATCGCTTGTGCAATCACTTCTTTGCCCGTACCTGTTCTGCCATAGATCAACACCGTAGAGCTTGTTTTTGAAATTTTTTCTATCTTCTTTTTTATTTTTTCCATCGCTGGGTTGATGGAAATGATATCGTCAATGGTATAAATGGTATTGTTTTTTCGGTATACTTTATGACTCGCAAATTTATCTAAGGATTGAATTTGATCTGTAGAAAAAAGATGCTTGGAAAATTCAATTGCCCCAATAATTTTGTTGTTTTCTACAATCGGATACGTGGAATTAATGGTGACAAAGGGATTTCCGCGTTTGGTCATCAATTCTTGTTTAACATTGCAGACGGCCTTCCCCGATTTCAACACATGCATGATCGTGCTGGTTTCATCCGAAAGATTTTCATAGAAAGAAGTGATGTGTTTTCCCATGAATTCTTCTGGTCTATAGCCTAACACTTTAAGAACGTTCAAATCGGCCAAATCGTAGAAAATGATTTTTCCCTGTTCATCGGTTATTAATATATTGTCATAATCGGCTAACTTCTTGAAACTCCCCTGCTCCATATTTGTTATTTTCACGCTCCTATTCTGTCTATTGTCTAAGCGGATTTTCTCCCGTAATGTACTATCATCTCTTATGAAGATTACTCTCTTCGAAGCAATTCGTCGAGTCTCGATTTTTCCCCTATATCTAGTTTGTACCATATTTGGATAGGGAAAACTGGGCTATAAGCACATAAATATAGCGGATAGAAAGGAAGATCCAGGTGTCAGCTCAAGATCATTCCCATCATGCGGCGCGGCAGGCCTATTCCAAGCGCAATGTTTGGTCGGGCTTTTTGTTTGGCATAGGTCTCGTAGCCTTTATTGATGAAACCGTTTTTCATCAATTACTTCACTGGCATCATTTTTATGATAAATCCACGACCAACATCGGACTCGTCTCCGACGGTCTGTTTCATGCCTTCAGTTGGTTTGCAACGATCGGATCGTTGTTTTTGTTTGCAGACCTACGTCGTCGAAATGCGCTATGGCTAACGAGGTGGTGGGGAGGCGTGCTGCTCGGCGGAGGGGTGTTCCAGCTCTACGACGGAACGATCCAACATAAGCTGATGCGAATCCATCAGATTAGGTATAATGTAGAAATTCTACCCTATGATTTAACTTGGATTATCATAGCTGCAGCGATGTTGTTATTGGGGATGTTCCTCATTGATCGAACCAAGCCTGGTTCGCACCTGCGGGGAGGGAATGCCCCCAATGAATCATAATCATCTCCCTCATGGGGGAACCTCCTCTGAATTGATATTGACGTTAGTCTTTATCCTGGTGTCCATAATTTATCTCCTTGCTGCTATTAGATCTAGTTGCAATCACAGAAAATGGCCATTATACCGTAGCGTGTGCTGGGTGCTCGGAGTGCTCTGTGCATCGGCTGCCATTGTCGGCCCTGTAGCGAATGATGCACATACAAACTTCCCAGCGCATATGCTAGGGCATTTGCTTTTGGGAATGCTTGCTCCCCTCCTTATGGCGTTAGCTGCACCTATGACTCTTTTCCTGCGATCCCTTCCGGTAAATGTGGCACGCCGTCTAACCCATGTCCTGAAAACCAGGCCGCTTCGTATTCTGAGTAATCCCATGGTTGCCTCCCTTATGAATGTTGGAGGGCTATGGATTCTTTATACAACGGATTTATATACAGCCATGCAGCAAAACGCTTGGCTGCATCTTTTTATGCACATCCATGTTTTTCTGGCTGGTTTTCTGTTCACTGTTTCCATAATTTATAGTGATCTGGTGCCACATAGGTTTAGTTTTATTTATCGTGCTTTAGTGTTACTGATTGCTTTAGCAGCCCATGGAATCTTAGCCAAGTTTATTTATGCCCACCCTCCCGGCAACATCTTGCAATCACAGGCGGAATCAGCAGCGATGCTTATGTATTATGGCGGGGATGCCATCGATCTGATGATCATATTCATTTTTTGCTTGCAATGGTATAAGGCTACTCGACCTTGCCCTACATAAAAACTTCGTGACAGAACACCCTATAAAGGAGGTGTTACAAATGACTAAGAACCAGACAAATCAACGACAACCACAAGAGGCTATTCAGTCCCGACAGTCAGCAATGAATAACGCAGAACATAACGCAGAAGCGACCGACCTCCACATTGAGCAAACAACCCCAATGCTGGCTGATAAGGAAGCATTTAAAGAACAATAGAACAGGCGGTGTTTATGTGAGCGAAGAGAAAGAGCCGTACTTTCAGGTAGGTGAAGATCTCGCCGATGATTTAAGAGGGTATTATGGAATGGATCCTGAATTAAGTTTGCAGTCAGTTAATTTCTCTCCAGGTGAAAATAAATACTTGAATGAACATTATGAGGAAATGGATGATTAGGAATGCCAAAGAGCCATCTTCCTAAGGGAGATGGCTGAGTTTGTTATAGGTTTCCTCATCGCACACAATAAACAATTTGGCGTGTACCGGAATGGGGTCATGGAGACGGCGATTGATGTCCAATTGGTTTCCATCCGCAATCAGAGTCGCGCCATGATCCAAGAGATCAAGGAAAGCATCTTTATAGGTATGCCATTGGGGTTGGGCGGCAATTTCGTATATGTTATCCCCATGTTTTTTGCTGGTTAACTGACGAAACAATTCGCTGGAACCATGGTGAATGGATGCTTGGGCTACTAGTCTGGATACAGCCTCATTAGAGAGAATAAATTCATCCACATTTGCGTACTTAAACTTTGAAATATGGTTTTCTTTCATTATTTCAACGATGGAATAAATTTCTGTCTGATGATCCTTGGCAAGAGACTCAACCGATGAAGCGATCAACAAGGTTTTCCCGTCAGCAAACACAGAATCAACTACATGATCGTCTGAAAAAATACAGACATTCTTCGATTGAAGTATGTTGGCTTTTAATAAGGTCTCCTCGTCTGAGGGGTCGCCTTGAACATAATGGACATTCTCTTCTTGAATGGGGCTGCGCTCCTCCGATCCAATAAAGACAAAGGCCGCATCCTTCTGAACTTCCTTGATTTCCTTTATCGTATTCTTTACTTTGGTAATATTGCCAGTCAATATATAATGGTTTTTGCCGCTGTATTTCAACTTCCCAGCCTCCTTCAACCTTTGGTAGGTGCTTAAAGAATCGATCGTTTTTCCAATGAGTAAACCGACTAAACCAATTCCAAATATATAAAGGAAGATCATGGTGAAGGCTTTCCCTAGTGAGCTTTGCGGTGATACGTCGCCATACCCGACCGTCACGACCGTGGTCATCACCCACCAGATCGCTTCAAAGTAAGTCGGAAACGTTTCTGGCTCAATCTGTTGGATGATCAAGGCACTTATCAAGATAAGGATTAAGCATAGTGCCAACACCGTTCCAAAGCCCATTCGAATGATTTGAGACCAAATTCGCACAAGAATGTACATTGATTTTCTCCTTGCAAAAATAGTTAGTGCTAATTATACCATTAATTACATGAAAATTTTTACATAATGGGCTAATTTTGTAAGCATAATTTCTCGAGGAAATGCTCTGATCTTGATTCAATATCGGAACTATTTCTGCATAAAATGCAAAAAACGACTAGCGCTCAAAAGTTCGCTAGTCGTTCTTATTCTGTTGTATTACTTTTCATCTTGGCAGCAAGAGCACTTTCCGTATAATGTACTCACTTTTTCATCCTTGATGAAATCGATCGTTTGTTCACATTCTTGGCACACTAAAATGGTCATTCTCTTCATCTCCTTTGGTTTGTTATTAATTAGTATGTCACAATTAAGTATCGGTATGTTATATATTTATTTTAATACCGTTAAGAGAAGATGAAAAGACTGCATTTTATGTCTCTGCAGGACAAGTTTAGTCCCAATTTAGGGACAAAAAAAGAGTTCATCTAAGTGAACTCTTCCTGATCTGCTTCCATTATAATGGGTATCATCATCGGACTCCGCCCTGTTTTGGACGTAAAGTAGGGAATAAGCGTACCCGAAATCTGAGTTTTCCACTCTGCCCAAGAAGTAATTCCCTTTTCAAGCAGCTGAAGAATGGTCATCTTCGCAAGCTGACTAGCTTCCCTCAACATCTCCTCGGATTCACGGGCATAAACAAAACCTCGCGTAATTAAGTCCGGCCCGGACATGAGCTTTTGGTTTTTCATATCCACGGTCAGGACGATAATCATCACACCATCTTGTGCAAGACGCTTTCGATCGCGGAGAACGATATTCCCGATATCCCCTACACCGGAGCCGTCAACCAAAATGGTTCCAACGGGCATGTTAGGATTAGATTTTTCCTTGTTTTTTGCAATACTTACTTTAGGGGAGTCACTGTCTTCGAAATAATGAAAGACATCTCCATTCTCTAGAATGAAAATATTGGATGAAGGAATCCCCACTTCTTGAGCCAGTTTGCCATGCTGGATCAACATGCGGTATTCACCATGAATAGGAATAAAATATTTCGGGCGAATTAAGTTCAGCATCAATTTCAAGTCTTCCTGGCTGCCATGGCCTGAAGCATGAATTTCAAACTGATTGCCATATATGACTTCAGCGCCTGCACGGAAAAGCAGGTCAATGGAACGATTAATGGCAATATCATTACCTGGTATAGGAGAAGAAGAAAACACCACAGTATCTCCAGGAATAATCTTAACCTGTCGATGAGATCCCTGTGCGATCCGGGTTAGGGCTGCCATAGGTTCCCCTTGGCTCCCTGTACACAGGATCACAATTTGCTGCGCTTTATACCGGTCAATTTCCTTGAGCTCAATCAGCATATTCTTTGGCATTTTGATATAACCGAGTTGCTGAGCGATATCAAATACTTTTTCCATACTGCGGCCAATAATGGCTATTTTTCTCCCATACCGATCGGCAGCATCAACCACCTGCTTTAACCGATAGACATTGGAAGCGAAGGTTGAAAAAAGGATTCGCCCCTCTGCCTGATGAAACAAATGATCGATGGCTTCACCTACGACCTTTTCAGATGGAGTTGCTCCCGCTCTTTCGCTGTTCGTGCTGTCTGACAGCAGAGCTAGAACCTTTTGACCCTTTCCTAGATCGGCCATTCTGGAAAAGTCAGATGGTTTTCCTACTGGAGTGAAATCAAATTTAAAATCTCCCGTATGGACGATGGCTCCCTGTGGGGTATGTACCGTAATTCCCATGGAATCCGGGATCGTATGATTCGTTCTAAAGAAAGAAATTGATATCTCCTCAAATTGCAGGACATGATTTGGGTCGACCACATGAAGCTCTGTATCACGCAAAAGACGATGCTCTTTTAGCTTGGCTTCTACTAATCCTATCGTTAATGGAGCTCCGTAAACGGGCACTTTTACGTCTTTTAATACATAAGGCAAGGCCCCTATATGATCCTCGTGACCATGAGTAAGAAAAATCCCTTTGATCTTTTCTTGATTTTTGATTAGATAAGAGACATCCGGAATTAATAAATCGATTCCAGGCATATCTTCTTCCGGGAATTTCCCTCCGCAATCCACAACAACAATTTCGTCTTTATATTGAATCACATACATGTTCTTCCCAATTTCACCCAAGCCACCGAGAGCGAATATGGATACTAATGATTGGGCCAATTAAATCACCTCATTCTATTCTCAATCATATTTCTAACTGGAGGGTACCAAACAACAAAAAAAGAAAATAAGTCATGGGACAGGTACTGCCCATGACTTGGCCACTCATAGGATTAGGTTCGTTCGATTAAAAACAGCTTAAATATGTTTTACATCTCCGTTAGGCTTAGTTATTATCGATTATACTGAAGTTAAATGCTTTTTACAATCTCATCCTCTATTTCCTATAATTTCGGTTAGAGTTTTATTTTAGGTTATCAAGGTTTAAGGATAAAGGTTATTATCATGATTTCCTATATCTGTAAAACTAATTCTAAGTTAAACGGTTACTTTATTCATCAACAAATGAAAGTAGGGGCGACCTTGAGACTAATAAAAAAATTAGTTCATAAAGATGTAACTAGTCTGGATGGGAACACCTTTAAAAGGATTGCGGCTCGAGGGATCATCTTGAGGGGGGCGGATATCCTTCTTTTATATACGAAAAGATACAATGATTACAGTTTTCCAGGCGGAGGAGTTGATCCTGGTGAAGATCTGCTTACCGGACTAAAAAGGGAAGTTGCCGAAGAAACAGGGGCTAAAAACATTCAGGTCATAAGTGAGTTTGGAATGATTGACGAATACAGACCGCATTATAAGTCCGGATACGATCTCATACACATGATTTCGTATTTCTATGTGTGTACGATCGACGAGGAACTTCATGAGGTTCAACTTGAAGACTATGAGATCGAAAATGGGACGGCTCCGCTCTGGATCGATATCCATGAAGCGATTAGGCATAACCGAGAGGTGATGGCTAAAAAAGAGGACTCGATGGGCTTTTCAATCGAGAGAGAGACTATCGCATTAGAATTGGTGGCGAAAGAACTGGTAAGCAAGTAAAAATAAGCATGGGTTAACCCATGCCCGATTAATCCTAACTTCCTTAAACAGCCTTGCTTTGATCTTCAACCGCTTCGCGTTCATCTTTGGATAAAAACCATCCACCTAAAGCGATCAGAACCAACACGCCGTAAAATGTAAATTTCCATGCCGGCATACTGGTAAACCCTGCCGGTAAAATGGCAACGGCTTCGTGAGAAAGGGTGTAGGCTGCCAGTTTCACTCCAACCCAGCCAACGATTACGAAGGCGGCAATCTCTAGGCCCGGTTTGCGATTCAAGAGCTGCACAAATAAATTAGCCGCAAAACGCATGATGATTAATCCGATAAATCCGCCCATAAAGATAACTAAAAACTGTCCTCCATCCATTCCCCCTATGTGAGGCAAATTAGACTCGGGAAGTGCAACAGCCAAGGCTACAGCGGCTAGAATGGAATCGACCGCAAATGCGATATCAGCCAATTCTACCTTGAAAACAGTCATCCAGAATCCAGACCCTTTTATATTTTCTGTTTTCTCCGCTTCATTTTCTGCTTTTTTAACAACTAACTTCCTAAAAATATGATTGAACGCAATGAACAAGAGGTAAACGGCCCCAATCGCCTGTACCTGCCATACGTCGACAAGGAACGAAATGACAAACAACGAGGCGAAACGAAATACGAAAGCCCCTGCCAAACCGTAGAATAAAGCCCTTTTCCTTTGTTCTTCGGGAAGATGCTTCACCATGATCGCCAAAACCAATGCGTTATCCGCAGCCAAAAGCCCTTCTAATGCAATGAGAACTAATAACACCCACCCGTATTCAAGCAATAAAGACAGTTCCATTCGTTTCTCTACTCCTTCTTTTTGATTTTTTTAAAAAAAGACCTTTGCCATCATAGGTTTAGGCCATTAAAGGCCTTACCTCACTGGCAAAGGTCTCGCTAACAACACTTATCGGTTGCCAATAAAGCCGGGGCAAAACCCGAAATGACGACTTTATTGTAGTGCTACTCCCCTTTGATTTAGTTCCATGTTGAATCTAAAGCTAATCTAGAATTTCTTAAATTTCAGTTCACCAACTTTCATTAAAATAAAAATGACCTTTACCTGGATGAGGTAAAGGTCATTAAATATAAATAACCTTTACCAATCCGTATGGTAAAGGTCTCGCTAACAACACTATGTTGCCAACAAAGCCGAGGGCTAACCCCGAAATGACGACTTTGCTGTACCAGCTACTCCCCTTTAGAGGAATTATTAAATTTATATATTTATAATACATCGAATAGCTATGATAGTCAATCGTTTTTTAATAATTATTCAGTTTCTGTCACCATGATTATATGAAAATCAAAATGCGAAATCAACCATATACTGTTTCATTTTAAACTGGGCCAACACCCATAATCGTAAAAATATTTTTACGAAGTGGGTAAAGTTTTTTACAGATTACGTGTTTTTTTGTCATCATACGTTATCAATCTATCCAAGTAGGTTCGTTGGTCTACATTGATCTTATATTGATATGATAGGCTTTTCAAGTTCGTTTCAACTAAAAATCCACACTGAAATATAAGGTAATTTATTTATTTGGCATAAAAGTTGCATATTACATATCAATTAGATAAAGCATACTTTACACATTGTTTGTATGCGAAGAAAATGTTGTTCATTTGTTAAGCAGAATGTAGCCTATATGATTACGTTCAGAAAAGGAGTGATTGGATTACTGTACTGAATTACATTTTTAAAAAAAGGCTGGTGTGTATGAATAAAAAGGGAAAGATTTTCTACGGCTGGTGGATACTCGCAGCAAGCTTCATGATTATGACCTTTCTTTATGCTCCGATTGCGAACTTAATTTCACTTTTTACGGTACCTGTTACAGAAGAACTTGGAATTGGAAGGTCCGAATTCACGACGTATTTTTCCATTATGGCTTTAGTTTCCATGTTTACAGCCCCCATTGCAGGGGGACTAATGAAAAAATTAGATATAAGGGTATACTTGGCTTTCTTTACCGTACTGGGGGCTATTTCCTATATAGGGTTTTCATTCGCGACGAAACTCTTCCACTTTTATATCTTTGCAGTACCCATGGGGGCTGCACTGGCAGGAGCCGCAATGATTCCTGTATCCGTTCTTATAACGAATTGGTTTAACGAAAAACGCGGGTTATGTTTAGGTATTGCTTTATCCGGAACCGGTTTCGGCGGTGCGATCCTTAGTCCGATTGTTACCTGGCTCATATCTGCGTACGGATGGAGAACAGCCTACTTGACTATCGGGATTCTCATCTTGGTATTACTCGTTCCGCTAGCAGTATTTGTTATAAAATTAAGTCCTGCTGACAAGGGGCTACTTCCACTGGGAGAAGCACCAGCCACTAATGGTATAGAAAAGAAAGCAGTAATGGGAGTTACCCAGAAACAGGCATTCAAGTCCGCATCCTTTTGGGCTCTTTGCTTGGCCATCGTAATAGCAGGTATTGTGGTTAACAGCATGATTATAAATTTGGTCCCCTATTTAACTGATCTAGGTACTCCTGCCCAAACCGCTGCATTTCTATTATCCTTAGCTTCAGCCGCGGTCATAGTTGGGAAACTATTAGTAGGAAGATTATTTGACAGGTTAGGATTAGTCACAGCTTTGTTTATTATATGCGCAGGGAGTTTAGTAAGCTTTGTGTTTTTAATGAAAGGAAACTTATTAATACCCGGCATACTTTTTACCGTATTTTCAGCATTGGGCGCAACGGCTGTTTCAGTAACACCAGCCTATCTTACGGGTGTACTTTATGGCGAGAAAGAATTTAGTGCAAAATATGGGACAATATCTTTATTTAATTCCTTAGGTGCAGCAATAACCCCAATAGTCACAGGATTAATTTATAATATTAACCATTCATATGGATTACTTATCAATACTTTAATGGTTCTTGCTATTGTAGAATTTGGCTTGTTTTTACTTGCTATTAAAACTAAACCGAAATTCGGCTTAAACCAGGATTTCCCCCAAAAAGAAGCGGTGTAAAATAGGAAATTCTAAAAGAGTGGAAAGGATCATGATCATGGAAAATACTTCAGTAATGAACAATAATACTTTATCGCTTGCAGAGGATCTGAAAGAGGAACTAGTCAAACACCGCAGACATCTTCATCAAAATCCCGAAATCGGGTTTGAATTGCCAAATACAGTTGCCTACGTTGAAGAAACATTGAAAAGCATGGGGCTTGAGCCTAAAAAAGTGGGAAAAGCCGGACTGGTGGTAACCCTTGGCAACGGAAAAGGAAAAACGATTTTATTAAGAGGCGACATGGATGCTTTGCCGATGGCAGAAAACACCGATTTGCCTTTTAAATCTACGAATGGATATGCGCATACTTGCGGGCATGATATCCATACCACATTTATGCTGGGTGCGGCAAAGCTATTAAAGGCAAAAGAAAGCGAGATTAAAGGAACGGTAAAAATTATGTTCCAGCCAGCCGAGGAAATTGGCGCAGGAGCCAAGGACATGGTGGCTCATGGTTTAATGGAAAATCCGAAAGTGGATGCAGCCCTTGCTCTGCATGTCAGCCCAGATTTAGAAGTGGGTAAATTCGGTTATAAACCGGGTATTGCTGCCTCATCATTGGATGGATTTTTCCTGAAAGTACAAGGAAAGGGCGGACATAGTTCCGAACCTCATAAAGCCATCGATCCATTGATGATTGTTAATGCTGTATACAATCAAATCAATACCTTAGTGGCGAAAGAAATCGATCCGCAAGAAAGAGCTGTTCTCGTTGTTGGCCGGATGGGAGGAGGCACGGTAGCCAATATCATTCCTGATACGGCGCATCTGGATGCTATCTTACGATCCTTCAAACCTGAAGTAAGGGAGCATTTATTCAAAAGAGTCCAAGAAATCATCGATGCGACAGTAAAAATGATGCGCGGAACGTATGAGCTTGAAACCATCTCAACCCCATCTCTTTACAATAATGAGGAATTGTGTGAGCAAATGGCTCCTTATGTGAAAGAAGTTGTCGGTGAAAATAATTTGCATATCGACAAGGAGCCTTTATCCGGCACAGAGGATTTCTCCTATATCAGCCAGCTTGTACCAACCATGTTTATGTGGGCAGGAGCTAACGGGTTAGGAGAAAATAATTATCCTTTGCACAATCCGAATATCGTCCTGGATGAAGGAGTTATTCCATATGGCGTAGCCGTGGTTGTGCATAGTGCAATAAGCTGGTTGAACGATCATTCCAGCAACTAACAGACCTTGGAAATGTATTTTGGGGAAAATGCTTAAGGAGATAGATATAGTGGAAAAGAAAAATCTGGAACTAACCAAACGGCTGCGGCATGAATTGCATCAGCATCCTGAACTCTCGAATCAGGAGGCTTGGACAAAGCAGCATTTAATAGGTTTTCTTAAAGCCCATACAAGCTTGGAAATCGTAGATAACGGGCTTTGGTTCTATGCGATATACCGCACGGGTGAAGACAAAAAGAACATAGCGTTCCGTGCGGATTTTGACGCCATTCCCATGGAGGAAAAGCTCGACATCCCGCACGCTTCCCAGTTCCCCGGAGTCTCCCACAAATGCGGACATGATGGTCACGCTGCATGCCTTGCCGGGTTTGCGCTGGAAGTTGACCAAAAGGGTGCCGATAAAAACATCTTTTTCCTCTTCCAGCATGCGGAGGAAACGGGAGACGGCGCAGCTCAGTGCGTTACTTTTATCGAGGAAAATAACATCGAGGAAATTTTCGCCTATCATAACATGAGCGGCATGGCTTTCAAGTCCGTCAATGTAATCGATGGAACCGTTAATTGTGCATCCAAGGGCATGACTATTCGCATGGAAGGCTCCCCTGCTCATGCCAGCCAACCGGAGAATGGAGCAAACCCTGCTTTCGCTATTGCAAAGGTGATCGACGCCATTCCCGAGTTCACCTCGCCAAAGAATAATAAGGGGATGGTACTTTGCACCGTTGTGCAGGTAGACATCGGCGAGAGAGCCTTCGGCTTATCGGCGAGCAAGGGCGACTTGCTCTTGACGATCCGTGCCCTGTATGAAGCGGAAATGGACAAGCTTCAGAAAAACCTGGAAGAGCTTGCTCAGGCTCAAGCCGAAAGGTACGGCCTGAAGGTAAGCTTCTCCTACAATGATGCCTTCCCGGAAACTGTAAACCACAAGGAAAGCTCCGACAAGATCCGTCAGGTTTGCCAGGCACAAGGGATTCAGCTAGTGGAAATGACGGAAGCATTCCGCGGCTCCGAAGACTTCGGCCACTACTTGAAGCAAACAAAGGGTGGGATTTGCTACATTGGAAACGGTGAAGATTATCCTCATGTCCACACCTTTGAGTATGACTTCCGGGATGAAATCATCGAAACCGCGGTCGAGCTCTTCAAAGGACTCGCTGAACTGTAAATTTTTTTAAAAATGATGAAAAGACACATGAAAAAAAGTTGCCTCAGCTATCTGAGGCAACTTTTCTTGTATCATATACCGAAAAGCAAGTCTAAGCAGTCTTTGGTACGGCATCCATGGAGATCCCGAACATAACCTTGCTACACTGCTTATCCAGATCTCATTTATTCACAATATGAATCGCGTGACCCAGTGCGGCCTCCGCGGCTTCCAGCCAGCCTTCTGTTAACGTCGGATGCGGATGCATGGTTAGGGCAATATCCTCCACACGAGCGGCCATCTCAAGCGCTAATACTCCTTCTCCAATGAGGTTCGATGCGTCAGCACCCACCACATGCATGCCCAGCAGGACATGGCTTTGGGCATCCACAATTACTTCGGCAAATCCGTCCGTTTCATTGGCAGCCAGCGCCCGTCCGTTGGCGCGGAAAGGGAAGGTTCCAACTTTCACTTGATGTCCCAGTTGTTCCGCTTCCTCTCGCGTGCATCCAACCCCTGCGATTTGGGGATCAGAAAAGATAACGTAAGGAACGTTTGGAGAATCAATGGCACTAGGCAAACCGCCAATGACTTCGGCGGCTACGACCCCTTGTTTGGAAGCTCGATGAGCAAGAGCCGGCCCCGGTGTAATATCTCCGATGGCAAAGATATGCTGTACATTGGTACGACATTTGCCATCTACTAAAATATAGCCTCGTTCATCTGTCGCGACGCCTGCTTGATCTAATCCAATTCCCTGCGTATTTGGTACCCTGCCGATGGTAACCAATACCTTGTCGCTCACGATGGTTTCGGATCCTAGCTTTTCTGTAGAGAGATGTAGGGATACTTTCCCTCCTTCGATGACGGCCTCGTCTACACGTGTCGATGTCTTGATAGTTAGGCCCAGCTTTTTCCCTTTTCGAGTCACCTCCCGGACTAAATGGCCGGCCACCTGAGGCAAAATGCGATCCGCCATTTCAATAATCGTGACCTTCGCCCCTAACTTCGCATAGGCCATTCCCATTTCGATACCAATATAGCCTCCGCCAATGACCGACAGCGTTTCAGGAACTTCTTTCAGTTGAAGGGCTGACGTAGAATCCAGAATATATTCCCCATCCACCGTCAAAAACGAAGGAATAAACGGCCGGGATCCGGTCGCGATGATCGCTTCTTCAAACTTATAGGTTTCAAAATCGCCACCCGTTTCGACCCCGATGCGGTCATCGGATAAAAAGGTAGCCTGCCCTTTGACCACCGTCACTCCGTTTTCTTTGCACAAATGGGCAATGCCTTGATTCAGCTGGGAGGTAATGCCCTCTTTCCACCCCTGCCAAGTACTCAGGTCAAAGGTAACCTGTTCCTCCGGGAGATGGATGCCCATTTTCTTGAAATGGGCTAACCCATGATATTGCTCCGCCGTATGAATCAAAGCCTTGGAAGGGATGCATCCCCGGTTGAGGCAAACCCCGCCTAGCCTATCCTTTTCAATCAGAACAACGGACTTTCCCAATTGTCCCAGGCGAATCGCCGCCGCGTATCCTCCTGGGCCTCCTCCGATCACCACAACATCCGTTTCTACTGCAACTTCTCCTACTACCATCTATCTCATCTCCACGAATAAAAGATTTGGATTTTCCAGTAACTCCTTCATCCGGTTCGTAAATCGGACGGCCGTCACGCCATCGATCAAACGGTGATCGAAGCTTAGAGACATATTCATCATGAGGCGAATGACCCCTTCCCAATCGCGGACAACCATGCGCGGTTCCATCTTATGCAAGGCTAAAATCGCAACTTCCGGATGGTTAATGATCGGGGTCGCATGCAACCCGCCAATCGGGCCCACGTTACTGATAGTAAACGTACTGCCGGTAATCTGGTCTAAGGTCAATTTCCCTTCCCTAGCCTGGGCAGCCAATTGGCTGATTTCGGCAGCGAGCTCCAGGATCGTTTTCTGATCCGCGTTCTTGATAACCGGAACAATGAGACCATCCTTCGTATCCGTGGCAATCCCGATATGGTAATAGTTCTTTAATACGATTTCATTTGTTTTATCATCAATAGACGCATTGAGGGTTTTAAATTCTTTTAGAGCGATAACGATGGCTTTGATGAAGAATGGCAGATACGTCAGCTTGATATTCTTTTGATCAGCATAGGCCTTTAATTGTTCTCTCATTTCTTTCATTGCATCCATCTCTAATTCATCCACATGGGTCACATGAGGGATGATGGAGACCGATTTCATCATATGTTCGGCAATTTTCTTCCGAATGCCCTTCAACGGAATTCTCTCTTCCAATTCCTTTGGAGACTCAACATTGGACATTTTCGCCGGTTGCGTATCCGACTTCACAGGTCCTGTCTGTTCTTGAACCATAGGGACCTGAACCTGCTTCCCTTCTGAATACTGGATCAGATCCGATTCGGTCACCCTTCCTGCAGGTCCTGTCCCGGTTACATCTTCTAGATCAATTGCCATCTCTCTAGCCATTTGACGTACATAAGGCGTAGCCAGCGCCCGAACCGGCCCTGAAAGAGAAGCTTGCTGAGATGCGATTTCTTTTTGCGGTTCCATGATTGGTGCAGCCGTTGCAGCCGCTTCGTTTTCCCCTTGGATCAAGAATAGGGTGGTTCCGACTTCCACCGTATCCCCTTCCGCAAAGAAGATCTTGGCAATGATTCCTGTCATCGGCGAAGTCAGTTCGGCGTTCACTTTATCCGTCTGCACTTCAACAACCGGCTGGTCTTGTTTTACGAAATCCCCTTCTTTGACCAACCATTTGGTAATCTCTCCTTCATGCATGCCTTCCCCTACATCAGGAAGCTTAAATTCCACCATGCTTCTCCCTCCTTTTTATCTAAGATTTATTAGAATAAAACCGTTTCCATGATTCCTTGTTTGACGCGTTCCACCGTTGGCAGGTAATCATCTTCAACGGAAAACTGCGGAACCGGAATATCAAAGCCGGTCACTCTCTTTACCGGCGCTTTTAAGTACACGAGGGCTTCATCGTTAATCAATGAAACGATTTCTGCCCCTAAGCCCGCTGTCTTGTGTGCTTCATGGACCACGAGAGCGCGGCCAGTCTTTTTAACGGACTGAACGATGGTGTCCCTATCGAGCGGATAAAGGGTACGAAGATCAACGACTTCACACTGCCATCCCTTTTCTTTTTCAATTCGTTTCGCTGCATTTAGGGCTTCCCTTAGCATAGCGCCCCAAGCGAAAATAGTGAGGTCGGTTCCTTCCTGAACGACCTTCGCCTGGCCGAGGGGCACACGATACATTTCTTCCGGAACCTCTTCTTTAAATGCGCGGTAGAGCTTAGTCGGTTCCAGGAAAAGGACGGGATCCCGGTCTTCAATCGCAGAAATCAGCAGCCCTTTTGCGTCATAGGGATTGCTTGGCGCTACCACCCGTAGACCTGGGGTGTGGGCAAAAAAGGTTTCCACGCTTTCCGAATGCAGCTCAGGTCCTCGAATCCCGGCTCCATAAGGCGTACGGATGACGAGCGGCACTTCAAACTGCCCGCGCGTGCGGTATCTCATGCGGGAAGCATGAGATACGATTTGCTCAAATCCTGGATAGATAAAAGCGAGAAACTGGATTTCAACCACTGGGATCATCTCATTCAGGGCTAAGCCAATGGCTGACCCGATGATTCCGGCTTCTGCCAGGGGGGTATCCACGACCCGATCAGATCCGTATTTTTCGATTAAGCCTTCCGTTGCCCGGAAAACTCCCCCATTGGTCCCGATATCCTCACCCAACAGCATGACGCGAGGATCTTGGGCCAGCTTTTGATCCATGGCCTCGGTAATCGCTTGAATCATGGTTAGTTTTCTGCTCATGGCTACTTCACGTCCTTCTTTAGGAATGGTCGTAATTCTTCTTGCTGTTCTTTAATGTTCCATGGCGTTTCCGCGTAGACATGGTTAAACATATCGAGCGGGTTCGCTTTAGGATAACGTTCTGCTCTTTCCAAATGGGCGTCGATTTGCTCATTCATTTGCTTCAGCCACTGCTCTTCCTGCTTTTCGCTCCAGACCCCCTTCTGGATTAACAGCTTTTGAAGGCGTGCAAGAGGATCGCGCTTTTCTCGCCATTCTTGCGAAAGCGCTTCCTGGTTCCTGTATTTCTTGGGATCATCCGCCGTGGTATGAGCCCCGTATCGGAAGGTCATCGCTTCAATCAACGTCGGGCCATCGCCTCGGAGCCCTCGCTCTATCGCTTCTTTGACCGTCAAATATACCGCTAAGATATCATTTCCGTCGATCCGTACCCCATGGATATCGTAAGCTGCAGCCCGTTGGGCAATCGTCCTGGAAGCGGACTGCTTTTCAAAAGGAACGCTGATCGCATACCCATTGTTTTGGCAGAAAAAGATCGTCGGGGTCTTGTATACACCGGCAAAATTGAGCGCCTCATGAAAATCTCCTTCGGAAGTCGCTCCGTCCCCGAAATAAGCAATACTTGCATCCTTTTCTCCCTTCAGCTTGCTTGCCCAAGCCGTGCCGACGGCATGCACCATTTGAGTCGCGATGGGAACGCAAGGCGGCATGATGCGCTTGCCTTCAGGGCAGATCGAACCTTCCACATGGCCCATCCAGTATAAGAACACGCGGAACAAATCCTGCCCATGAACGATGGCTGCCGCATGGTCACGGTAAGTGGGAAACATCCAGTCGCGGGGCGAAAGAGCCAAAGCGCTTCCCACTTGAGAGGCTTCTTGACCTTCATAAGGAGCGTAAGTTCCCATTCTTCCTTGTCGCTGCAGGTTTACGGATTTCCGGTCAAACAACCTGACAAGAAGCATTTTTTCATACATTTGCTGCAGGAGGAATTCATCGATCTTTCCTTCAATGGACTCAAGAAGCTCTCCATTCTCCGTAAGCACCCGGTACATCTCCGCATCCTGGGTCTTATCGAACGCGTTCTTGTAATTCTCGAGCTTTAATACCATATCAGCAACTCCTTTATGTATTCGGATTATTATTTAAATAGATATACAAAGGTTCTCTCTTATAAGTATTTAAACTATTTCGATTATGTTTAAATGATAATCTAAAACCATACGGGGGGAACATATTAAAATGAACAAAATGGAAGCTCTTTCCTTTACAATTTGCATAATTAACAGGAGTTTTTTCTTCATTTTGAAAACATAAAAGGATTAATGTAGAATAGGACTTAAATAGTGCCATTCATGGGTTATTTTTTCGCTTGAAAAGAGGTGTTTCTATGGATCAAATCGATGTCCGCCTGCTCGAGCTTCTCCAACTTGACGGACGTGTTGCCATTAGTGAGTTATCCAAGAAATTGTCCCTTAGCCGCCCAAGCATTTCGGAACGGCTAAACCGATTAGAGGAGAAAGGCATCATTGAAGGCTTTTCTGCCAGAGTCTCCCCGAAAGCTATAGGGCGCAATGTCCTTGTATTTATTCAGCTAAGCGAGCTGCGGATTCATTCCTATTCTGATTTTGAAAAATCCATCCAGGAAGACCCTGATATTATCGAATGCCATCGATTAACTGGTGGTGTCAGTTATTTGCTCAAGGCTGCTGTAACTGGCATGGAGCACCTCAGTCAGCTGATCGATCGGTTGCTGCCGTACGGCAATGTGAATACATCGATCGTTTTATCATCACCGGTCTCATTTCGCTGCATTACTCCTCATTCCGTGGATTAAGAAAGAACAGGGGCAAAAAAACGCGGCTGCTTCTAAAAGTCAGTAGAACCGACTTTTTGAGAACAGCCACATTTTTCACTATATGTAAAATTCGTTTAATGATCTACTTACTTCTACCCATGACTCTGACGAGATGGTTTGATCGGATAAGTAATTTAAGTCCAATACAAAAGTTACTTTAAAAGAGTTAGCGTATTGGGTTATAATGAATTGTGGCATATCTGAAACCATAATACATTCTAAAAGGAGTACACAAAATGAGTAATTTAAATTCAGTTGTTGAAAAGTTTCGTCAACCTACATACGAAATCGATCCTGTGTTTTTAAATCGTTGGTCTCCTCGTTCTTTTCTGGAAAAGGAAGTTCCTCAGGATGTCCTGCTCAGTCTTTTTGAGGCCGCGCGTTGGGCGCCATCCGCTTTCAACCTTCAGCCATGGAGATTCATTCTAGCCCGCACCAAGGAAGACCGCGAAAAATTCTACCCATTCATTGGCGAATTTAACCGTACATGGTGCGAAAAAGCTCCTGTTCTAGCTCTTATCATTTCAAAAGTAGCCAGCGATAATGGTCCCAATCGTTCCCACTCTTTCGATACGGGTTCGGCTTGGGGATATCTTGCTTTGGAAGCTGTTAAAAAAGGTCTTATCACCCACCCCATGACCGGGTTTGACTTCGATAAGGCACGTGAGGCTTTGAATGTACCGGAAGATTATGCGATAGAAGCCCTGATCGCCATTGGCTACCAAGGCGAAAAGAACGCCTTGCCTGATCATTTACAGCAAAGAGAACAGCCATCTCCACGCCGTCCTCTGGAAGAATCTTTATTTGAAGGTGGTTTTGGGCAAGAGATAAAGTGATTTTGATCAAATCTTTAATGTATGCTTGGCAAATGATTGCCAAGCATTTTTCATTCAGGAGAAAAGTCTGTTATTAGAAAGCATTAGTTTAGAAGCGAAGCCACTCCGATTGGGGACAAGGCACTTTCGTAATCTTGCCACCTAATTCTGCAATGAGTATAAGTTTGTGAATTCGATGCCCTCAATCGTGACAAAAACAAAGAACTTCGGGAGTATTTCCAGAAATTCGTGAGTTTCCATTTAAATCAGGAGTAAAAAAAAGAAAAAACCTATCCAATTAATGGTGTTGGATAGGTTTTTTCCTTTCTGTTCACAAACCTGTGACTTTTCAATCTCGAGTTTGACACCATGCACTTCAAATAAGCCTGAAACCATTGGGATTCCAGGC
>NZ_JBEGDL010000034.1:0-55460 GCF_040813775.1 Ammoniphilus soli | reverse complement strand
TTCTTTTGTTGTTTCATGATTGTTGTTGATGTTACAGACTTTCGAAATTCGGGTTTAATTAAACATTGTTCTCTTATTTGATGTATCTGTGAATCTTTCACTTCTTGTCTGGCAGAAAAAGGGGGTAGTCTAGCAAAAACATCTTATTCTTTGGCAAAATAATCGTCTACTCTGGCAAATCAATAATTAGTGTCTCCTACCTCGCTACCGTCAGCCCATACACGATTATCCCTTGTTCCGCCAACACCCTTGCACACTCATTGACGGTGCTCCCTGTCGTGTAAACATCATCCACGAGAAGCACCATCTGAATGGGCTCTAGGCAAGTCTGCCACTCAAAGGCATCCCGCAGAGCGGAAAGGCGTTCTGTACGATGCTTCTTGCTTTGTTTATCTGTCACTCGGGTGCGGCGGAGCAGCGAGACGATGGGGAGCTTGGTTTTCCGGCTCAATCGAAGGGCCAGCTGCTCCGCTTGGTTAAAGCCTCTTTCCCGCATTCTTTTCTCATGGATCGGGACAAAGGTGATGGCATCTAAAGGTATATTGGCGAAATAAGCATGATAAGCTTGCTCCAGCCATTCTGCCAATACATCCGCTAGGGATTCTTGGCCTCGGAATTTGTATAGACTCATAATGTCTTTCATCTTTGTGTTGTAGCGGACCGCACTGCGATTACAAACAAAGTAGGTTTGCGGACGAGCGATGCAATCCTCACAGCTGCCTTCTATCTTCATGGGCTTCCCACAGCACGTACAAAGTGGCCCTTCAATCCTTTGAATATCCTTCTCGCATAATCGGCAAATCAGGCCATTAGGAGCCTTCCTTTCACAAAACGCACATTGGTTTTGAACCGGAAACAAGAGATTCCAAACGTTCATCAGTCCAACAGCCCCTTTTTCTTGGCTATCGCATTCATTTCTTTAATATGCTTGACCGCCTTTTTCATCTCTTTCGTTTTCTCCCTCGCCACAAAAATCACGTGACCGATCGGATCGACCAACGAACGCCCCGCCCTTCCGGCAATTTGAACGAGAGACGCTTCATCAAAAATGGGAGCATCGGCTTGCATGACGATCACATCGGTTTTGGGAACCGTGACGCCACGTTCCATAATGGTCGTCGTGACAAGGATCTTGGTTTCTCCCGATCGAAACCGTTTCACCTTCTCTTCCCGTTCTGGATCTCGGGAATTCGTTCCCTCAACCCGCATCGAGCAACGATAGTTTTTAGTTAGTTGATTAACTAACTCCTCCACCCCTTCGATGAAAGGAACAAAGAAAAAGGCTTGCCTTTGGTTTTCCTGAAGATAATCGAGAATCTGCTGGATTGGAGTGTAAGCTTTCCCTGCTTGAAGAACCTTTGTAAGAGACGGATCTAACAACAATTGAGGAATAGCTAACGGTTTACGATGGTAGCGGGCAGGGATTCGGATGTGAGGCTTTTTACGAAGATAGTCCGGTGGGGTGGCACTAAGGTACAGAAGATTGGCCTGAGGTTTTTTGGCCCGCTCCACCGCATAGTACAGCATGGGGTTATTATGATAGGGAAAGGCGTCCACTTCATCAATGATAATGAAATCAAATTTTTCATAGAATCGGATCGCTTGATGGGTGGTCGATAAAGTCAGGTGGGCTTCTTCCCACTTTTCTTTGCTTTTGCCGTGGAGAGCAATGATCTTCGCTTTGGGGAAGGCCTGATGAAATCGAGGAACCAATTCAAGGACAACATCTTTACGCGGGGTGACGAACAAGACTTTTTGGTGGAGTCTCAAAGCTTGTTCAATCGGCCTGAAGGTGACCTCCGTCTTCCCTGCCCCGCAAACCGCCCAAATGAGCAGCTCTTGATTTGAAGAAGTCAGCATCGACACCGCCTGATCTGACGCCTCTTGTTGTGCAGCAGTCAATTGACCTTCCCATTGAAGGGTGGGTGCCTTCAGAGGCAAACCTTCCTGCGTTGGCTCTTCAATATAATACAGAGGAGTACAGGCTTTGCTCCTTCCCATTTGTAAACAAAGCGTACAGTAGGCACACCATTGGTTGCATGAGGCGCAAGGGGCTTCTATGATTTGTTGCTGTCCACAGCGGTTGCAGGTTTTCGTTTCGAGAGAGACTCCTGGCAGAATCTGAACCTGACCCTTTAAGTAGAGAAGTTGGAGTACATCCTGCCATCCTTCGACACCGTAGTTATTCAGCTCTTCTTCCAAAAGAGCCCTGCCAAATGGAATAGTAGAGAGGCGAGATTCTGCCTGTTCAACACGCGATAAAAAGTGCGGATCCTCTTTTATACTGTGTTCGACTTCAATAGGATTATCATTCCTTAGACAGTGAGCAATCGACATCGGTTCACTCACCTGTACGATCGAAACCTCCCCTTTCCTCCCCCAAAACGCCAGATCAAAGGACAGGTCAGCCGTAAGATAGCTTGTCCCATTTATTTCATAACGAATAAAATTCACTAAGTCACCCTCCTTTTTCCCCAGCATAGCATGAGAAACGGAGATCACAAAATGAGCTTTCAGCCCATAATAAAAGAGAATAGAGAGGGTCATCACTGATCCCCCCTCCTTGAGGGATACCCTACCCGAAGATAAGTCTTATCGCCTTTTAATAACATTTAAAGCTGTTCTGACTTTTCTTGCAAAAACTAATGGTTTTTCAACCGTTTCAATGTTGACATAAATCAAACGTGGTTTTTCAAATAACCATTCATTGTGTATAGACGAAACTTTTATCCCCTGTTTACGAATAGCGGAAATAAACCGTTCGACCTCTCTTTGTAGAAGTGCTATTCCGCCTAAACAAAGAGCTTTGCCAGTTTTATTATCTTTTGATTCGAATGAGAAAGAAGTTGTTACCACAAACTTTTTCCCTAAAATAGTTTCTCTTATTTCCTTTCTTGTTATTGTTGCTACACATTTCCCACCTGCATATCCAGGTTGACCTCCGATAATTTTTGCAAATCTCTGGCAAAATAGTTGATCATTGTTCACCATTATTTAATACCTCCTGTTCAATGTTAAGTTATGAGTTTATGAACAGGTTGGAATCGACAAACACCCACATGTGAAAAAAATCTTGAAAAAGTTCGATTTGGTTAGATTTGAAAAACGTAATACCTGAGAAAAAAATTAGTTTTTGTTAGATTTTAAAACACGACTCCTTCAATAAAGAAAAGACCCTTAGTTCTTCAGGATCTTGTGAAACTTCTCTAGTTAATCAAGTAGGAGGGGGTGACTAACCCCCGACCTCTCACACCACCGTCTGGTTTCGGGATTTCGACTCGACGTACCGGCTGAGGTTTATAGGTTCCGTTAAGGAGTTGGTTTCGGATGTCCTCCCAGTGCGTGAACAGGTATGGACGAAGGGATTGAATCTCCATCCCGTCTACACCGGCGGCTCCTTTGTTCTTCTCCACGCGGCGCAAGGCTTGCAGCATGTTTCCACGCTCCAGCACGAGATCCATCAGGTAGTTGTAATGGTCTTCGCGGGTTGTTTCCTCGAATCGTGCCGGAGAGGAACTCGGCACTTCTTCCGTCCCCTGCGGATTCACCGCTTCCTTTGGAAGAGAGCTCCAAGATTGGATTTTCTGCTGTCGTTTGCACGCTTCAAAACTTATATTATTTGATCTACTGCCATGGGGTTCCCTCAACCTCTTTGGTTTCTGGTGGCGGTTCCCCATGTAAAATCCACCGATTTGTGTGCAGTCTGTCAAACCTATAAATAAAGGAAATCCTTCCACCAGTTTCCCTACTCTTAAACCAAACCCTAAGTACTAAATTATTATTCTGAACAGATAAAAACTGAATCTCAGAAATATAAAATTCATTAACCATCTTCCCACCACCTCTTCTACATTATTTCTTTTTTATGAAGTAGGTGAGAAGAGAGTTGGGTTTGTTTGGTTAATCTCTCTCTAACTTTTAGACATTTATTTTTGCATGATGGTGTCATCCGTCTATACACCATACGTCTACTCAGCATATGTTGGTCTTGATCACATATCCAAAGGAAAGATATTAATTGGATCCACGTTTAGCTCAACTTCTTCAAAAGACCAGTTTGTATGGAACCTTGGCAAAGTATTACGAACATATTGATCCGGAAAAACACATTTATTTTTACAGAAAACATTTAAAGTATGAAATGCAATTGGTTCAACTTTATTGGACCTTACATGGTACAATGGAATCCCGTTCTTCGGAAGTACACTATTCAGGTCTTTGATCATGAATAGGGGAGCCACTTGGCTACCCCTCTTTATCCCATTAACAAAATAAAAAGATCATTTGATTACATTACGTTATTCCGGTTATAAAAAGTAGACCAGGAGAGTAATTTAGATCAAGGGTTTTCGTGCCTTGGTTGCCCTTAACATTGCCTTTTCCCCAAGGCCGAAAAAAAGCAGGGTATCTATGAAAATGCCCTGCTTTTTTGAGCAAACTTTGAACAAAATAAAACCGAGGGAGAATGCACACCTTGAACTCCCTACACCTTTCATCGGTTTTTCACTCGAGGTGTGTAACGAACCGCTATTCCTTTTAAGGTTAGCGGTTCTCTTTGTATTTGATTTTAGTTTTGGTTAGGCTTGGAAACACGACTCCTTCCAATAAAGAAAAGACCCTGAGTTCTTCAGGATCTAGTAAAACCTCTCTTTTATTAAGCTATAGATCCCCGTCCCTCGGTATTAAGGGGGTTTAGTGCAATAACATCTCAACGTTGAAAAACCTTCGGTATAGATACCGAAAGCAAAAAAAATGATCAATAATCTCTATTATTGGCTTTTGAATTATGAGCGATCTGCTTTCCCTTTAATTAATTCCTTTCGATCATCAGCTTGGGGTTGTTCTTCCATCCAACCGTAATCAATCATAATATTTGCCCCATCCTCTGAATATTGCAGAATTTCTTGTATTAGACGCTGATAATGAGCGGACAAGTCACGTCTTACACTGACAGACATGGCAAGCCCGTAGTTACCCATACCAAGAGCACTCAATGCTGTCGTATGAAACATCATTAATTTTTCAGAGAATGGCGGTACGGTTGAATCCATGACATGCTGATCCCATGATACGGGAGCAGGCAAATCAGATTCTGCCAGAATGGACTGTAATATTTCCATGTGTTTCTGAGCAATTTTCATTCCTCTTACCATGTAGTCCTTAATTTCCTGTGTCTTAGCTGTTTGTGCAAAACCTAAACACATCCCTTTACCCATTGCATTCGTATGAACATTATTAAAGAGATGGGTGATTTCCGTTGCAATCAAAGGTCTCCGTTCCCCGAAGAAGCCAGTTAAAAATCCTTGTTTCTTCACAAAATCCACTTTTTCAGGAATTGAGATAAATGGATGTCTTACATAAAGTCCCTTTGATAATAAAACTTTTCTTGATTTGTTATGGGTTTCCGTAACAGAAGCAATGATTTCCATAAAAAAATCACTTACATCTGATCGTGCTGATACGCCTATGGCTGCTGCTGCTGCACCCATTCCTGCCATGGCCATATTCCTTATATACATTAAGATCAAACCATCCGAAAACAAGCGTGGAGCATCAACATTTACGTCATCTTTAGTAAAGCCAATAGGGATCGGATGTTTTTCGTGTGTGAAAATATCGGAAATGGTCTTTGTATGTTTTTCTGCCAAACTTAGAGCGTCTTCCACAACGGGTTTAATTTCACTGTCCTCCACCTTATTCAAAAAATATTTAAGGACACACGTTGCCATAGTGTCGTTGAGATATTGCGTCCAAAGAGCACCTAATTCTGCTGAAGTCAATTGAATATTATGTTTGGTTTCCACTTTTTCAGCCATTTTCACCCTCCAATAGATGTTATTATTAGGTATTATTTCCTGCGTTTTTTTAAAAAATTGATCCCGATTAACGGATATAAAAAAATTCACCCCGTTTAACGGAGTGAACTTTCTTGGAAACAAAACACAATATTTATTAACCTCAGCAGTAATTAATATGAGAAAATTTAAGGAACTTTATTCCTCTTTCACAATTTAGAAATCACAAAATCAAAAGCCCAACGAATATGAATCGTTGGACTTAGAAACGGAGAAATATTATAACCGCTGTTGTTTTGTATTTGCTGTTATCCCGTTTACGGCTGCTGATTTTGTACTTTTTATTGAAGTTGTTGTTGATTTTGTTGTCCGTTCAGTTGATTTTGTTGACCACCTTGTTGTTGCCGGTTCATTTGATGTAATTGCTGTTGAGATTGAGAAATCATTTGATTCATTTGGGTTAGCATTTGAACCGATTGAATACCTTGGTTTGCTTGGTTCAGAATTTGAGCAGCTTGCTGAATGGATTGCTGTAACTGTTGGAATGCTTGCTGTTGTTGTTGCTGAACTTGGTTTCCAAATTGTCTCATCTGTTGCATGAGCTGATTCGTCTGCTGCTGATTTTGTTGCCCAGTTTGCTGTGGATTCCATTGAAAGGATTGGAGTTGACTAAGCGTTTGTTCCATTTGGTTTAAGTGGCTTCTTAAAGGTATTAGTTCTTCTGCAATTTCCTCTTTTGCTATTGCTTCTACGATTTCCTCTTTTGCAACTGCTTCTGCGATTTTTTCTGCATCCTTGGACATTTCATATTCCTCCCTTGTTTTCGTTGCTTTAACTTCACGTTCATAAATGTTTCTGCGCCAATATTCTTGTGGAAGTTTAGTTATCACAAACACCCACCTTTCTGTGCCAGTATTTCGGACAAGAGTTATTTTGGATTTAGCCCACCATTTATATACAACTTACTTTTACATATTTCTTTCTGACAAAGGGCAAAATTTATTTGTTGGTAATACTTGATAGGAGGAGCATGAATTGAATAAAAAGTAATAAATTCCTCCAATAGTTGGTTGGGGTTAGAAAAATAAAAAGACCAATCGTCGTAAAACGAGATGGTCCTTCAAATTGAGAAAAGAATGGATGTTATGGATCCAGGACTTCATTTTCCTTCCTCTTTATTAGAACGAAAAATTTTTTTCAATAAAAAAGGAATGACTTCAGCAAAGACTTAACCCTCCTTTTATTACTAATAAAGTTGGTTTTGGATAATAAAAAAGACCATATCGAGGATGAGCTCGAGATGGTCATCAATCCTTACTATTTATTTAGAAAATACATAGAACCTCGAATGACCTTTTTTGAATGGAGCAATGTATTGAAATCTTTCGTATGACTTCTTTATATCCGTTTCTTTTTTAGAGTCTAACTGGTACATTGGGTTTATTGCGGATCCCCACGGCTTGTATTCCATATCATCACCCCATCCTAAAAAAATTAAGCAATGATATATTCTATGCTCACCTAGATGGATATGGACCGTGGTAAAGTTTGTTTTGGTTAGGTTTTATCTATTTATTACTCCACTCAATAGAGAAAAGACCTGACTTCTTCAGGATCTTGGATACCTCCCTTACTCCGCTAAAGAATGTTTAGTTTAACAAGGTTATTTTTAGGTAACAATTTAATTATTTGCATTTATAGGTAACCGTCTAAATCGGGGGTATTACATGACTTACACTTCATATGATGAAATACAAGAAATTCAACGAACCTTAAAAGAGGCTATGTATACTCATTGGATACGTAGCGAATTGTTTCAGTTTAATTGGTGGATAAGCCTCATATTATCATTACTTCCATTGTTCATTTGGTGGAAAATAGTCGATAAAAGCAGGGTATTCCAAATACTCACCTACGGGCTTATGGTGAGCGTTGTGTCGATTGTATTAGACTTTGCTGGCATAAATTTAGTTTGGTGGGGGTATCCAAATAGGCTATTACCAATGATTCCTCCAGTTTTTCCTTTCGACATATCGATAGTTGCCGTTTTGAATATGCTACTATATCAATATTTTCTCACTTGGAAATTGTTTATCAGAGCGAAATTGGTTTTGGCAGCTACCTATTCCTTTATTTTTGAACCATTGCTTGTGAAGTTAGGGTTATACGAATTATATACATGGAAATATTGGTACTCGTTTCTAATGTATATAATTATGGCAGTCTCACTTAGATGGTTAGTACAAAAAATAGCACATTTATCAGTTAATCCACCTAAACAAAATTCTTAATAAAAGCGGCTATAAAAATGATTAAACCGTAACAAAAGCTTGAGGGGAATTATAAAAAGGAATTATTGGATAAGCAGATCAAAAAGTTAGATAGTGAAGAGCAGGCTTTATACGATAAAATAGCAAGGCAAGAAGAACGAATATATTCAACCATTACGGGTGAACAATTGAAACAGTACTCTGTAGATCTTGTTGCTGCAGACTTCCCAACAAAGCAAGCCATCGTCCAAAAACTTGTTCGTCAGATATACGTGGATAGCGATGACATTGAAATTGAATGGGCTTTTTAACTATGTAGTTTGCTTATGTATTCATGGTGGGCTATTCAAACCGCCCAAAAGCGATACGGCCTGATCCGACGCCTCTTGTTGGGATGCAGTCAATTCACCCCGCCATTGAAGGGTGGGTGCCTTCAGAGGCAAACCTTCCCGCGTTGGCTCTATTTCCTTTCTTGTTATTGTTGCTACACATTTCCCACCTGCATATCCAGGTTGACCTCCGATCATTTTTGCAAATCTCTGGCAAAATAGTCGACCATTGTTCACCATTATTTATTACCTCCTGTTCAATGTTAAGTTATGTGTTTATGAACAGGTCGGAATCGACAAACACCTACATGCGAAAAAAATCTTGAAAAAGTTAGTTTTCGTTTAGTTTTAACTCAACTTTCGCACACAGAAACACCTAATAAACCCTTGATATACTTGGGCAAACAGGATAAAAACTTATCAAAAAGCTCTTGAAACTTCTCCTCGGTGAGGATAAGAACTTCCTGAACAATAGATTTAAAAAGATCGATTAAAAGAAGGATGGCGGAGGCGAACTTGATGTCCTCCAATTCATCACAACAAATGTAGAATAAATGTCCAAAGCTGCGTTGATCTTCGTTCTCCCGTGATTCCAACGAGAGAAGCAAATATCTTGCAAATACAATGGTAGTGTGGGCAAACATCATGTCGTAAGACCGACCTTGAAATTCTTTGGCCAGACGGAGATAAGACTTTGTCATTTTGAAGAAAACTTCAATATCCCAACGTCTCCCATAGATACGGATGATTTCATCTTCTGTAAGGGATACATCGGTTGAAAGTAAAGCTAACCAATTTTTCTTGCGGTTGCGATCGCGAACGAAAACGATTTTGGCTTGAACATCCTCCTCTTTTTCGTTCGTTCCCAACGTAACGATAACGGAAGCCAAAATTTTGGATTTCCCACGTCTCTTCCGAACAGCTTTATATAGGGCGTTTAAATTCAGCTTTTGCCCGTCGTAAACGTAGTACACTCTATGCATGGATTTAAGCATACAAATAACGTGCATACCCTGCTCCAGCACTTTCATGATGGTTACCGGAAAGCTAAACCAGCTGTCGAACAAGACATAAGAAGCCTTTGTTCCCGCTTGTAGTGCTTGTTTTAGAAGATCCTGCATGGTTTCCAAAGATTTTTGGCACGCTTCTTTACGACGTTGATAACCGGAAGTCCGTTTGTCCATTCCGTTATTCATTTCAACGTATCGACTGCTTTTCTTATGGGAACTGAGCAAAGAAAAGCAGAGTGGAATAAACGTGTTCCCGTCTGACCAGCCTAATGTGAGCATACGGAATCCACGAACATATCTACCTGTCGTATGATCGTGCACATTCGCCAAAAGTTCTACCGTCTTACTTCGGGCACGTGAAAATAGGGAATCGTCAAAGATCAGTACCTTCACACGGTCTTCTTCTGTTAGGGGATCGAGCTTTGTCTCAATCAGTCCACGGCTAAGAAGTAGCAAGAACTTTCGCCAATTGTAGCGGCTGGAATTAAGAAAGCGATAAACACTATCTTTTCCGGGACGGTTTGTTGAATCTTCTTTTTGTAAAGTCTGATAGAGATTCTTCTTGCTAAACACGAGCAGAAAAATAAATTTAAGCAGTTCAAGGCAAGTAAATCCACAGTCCTTGAAAAAATTAGATTGCTTTAACAGCGTACCTATGCTTTGTTCCTTGAAAAAACGATCCACTTTTGATGTAAGTTGTTGTTCAGAAGCCGAGGAATTTGGTATGATAGACATGAAAAACATCCTTCCTTGGTGGTTTAGTTGTGGTGACTTAATTTTACCAAAGGAAAAGGGTGTTTTTCTTTTGTTTTCTGTTAAAATTCCCAGTTACATCAAGGGTTTATGGTGTTTTCAAGGTGCGAAAGTTGAGTTTTAACTATCATCACTCCTTCCAATAAAGAAAAGACCCTGACTTCTTCAGGATCCTGTGGAATTCTCTTTTGCAGGGTTTTCTGGTGCATTTGATCCCGTTACTTGAAGGCACCGGTTCAAGCCTATTTACCCTGTTATGCATCGGCCGTACCCGCCTGTTAGCTGAGGTCCGACAGAACCAATAATCGCATTGATTTCCTTCTGGGGAATGGTTATAAAAAGTGTTTTTCCGGAGAGTCTAATTCTTAATGTTAGTACAAATTCGTCAAAACATATCAGTGTTCCAGTGAATGTATCAGCATTCGTTACAACTCGGATCCTTTTGAGAAGTAGTTTTCTTAATAGATTTCCATTAAATCTAAATTTTTCCTTTAGATCCTTTAGGATTTGCCACCTATTGTTCCTCCTTAATATCGAGCTCGATTACAATATATGAAAAATTTAAACGAATGGTTTGGACAACTGCCCGTAGAGCTGAACAACCTGATCAAATCGTGCTTTAGCCATTCTTCGGATAAGTGAAATGGTCGTATAAACAAAGTGGTATAGGTTTTTTTCAAAAGAAAAAGATCCTAGTTTTCAGGATCCAATAAAGTTAAAGATCTTGTGCAGTATGAGGTTTACTATAGTGACTAACTCCTCCACCACCAACCAATACTCTTCCACCTCTGTTGAAAGTAAGCAATTTCCTTAAACCTCCGATAAGCAATACCTCCACTTTAGCGTTATTTGCTGTTGCCACGTATATAACATAACCACTTCTTGACAGTATTGTTCTCAATTTCTGTCGAACTCTGACCTCAAGACTCGATTTGAATAAACCTGATTTTCCAATCTAGGTGCTTGTGATTTTTTCAAGTGCATAACAACTCCTTTGAAGTTGAATTTAATGCTATCTTATTCAAAAGCACTAGAATGGAATGAATAAATATTACTAGATTTCCTCCTATTTATCTGAAGGTTGGACAGACATATAAAAGCTCAGCAATATCACTAATCATCGTTCTCTTTCTTTTCCCACAAAGCTAGTTGTTCAGCCATGAATATCCCCCTCGCCTTATGATAGAGTGGACTTGTCAGAATCTCAGTCTTTCCAGTAGCGAGGGGCTTTTTTTATCTTAAAAACACTTGGATTAGTTTGTTAATCCTCATCTTTTCTGGTATATACCCTAACCGTTCCGTCCGGTTCTATAATACATTCGATTGGTTCTTTGCCAGGCCATTTGTTTAGATAATCAGGGATTAATAGTTGCTGGGACTCTTCTGTATAAAGCGTGTGATCAGGTGGCCCGTTATTAACCACGTACCACTTGGCAGCTTGTAGCAGCACGTCCTCCGCTCTTTTTTGAGCTTTCATCTCATCGACGTAAGGAAGTGTTTCAATAAAAAACCGCAACATCATACCGGAAATTAAACCTAACAGAGAGATAAAAAATAGCACTCGAAAAAAAGTTCCGCCTTCCAGGACAATCACCTTGTTTTCTCTTGGATTTTCCATCCTATGATGTCATTGGAAAACAGGTTCCTGGCTCCATTCAGAGTTCTCAAATCAAGTTAAATTTTATTAAATTCCACTAATCTATTAATCTAATTAACCCAAACCCCTCCTTTTTAAAAGCATATTTTATTACTAGAAAGGAGTGATCATCATGCCGTTGCGAAGAAGAGCAAGAAGACTTATCGGCAGAACAGTGGGTGTTACCTTTCAAGATGGCACAGGGGTGTCGGGTATCCTCTGCCAAGTCACTACAAACAATATTTTTATACTTCAATTTATTACCCGCAATCAGTTTAGCTTGAACCGCTATAACTTCAACAGAATCCGGGACATTCGAAGATTTCCAAGTTGTCCCGAACGTTAAGACGTGTTTCGGAGTTCACTTCCAAGTGAGCTCTACTACATAACAATCGGAAAAATCGAAATGCTTGTTTCAACAGCAGCTAAATGCCTACAATACCAGTGACTCCCCTTCCGAAAGGAATTTCTTTATGAAACGTAGATTTACATAATATTTATTTGCTTTTAACATTGACTTAATCCAGGTCCGCTATGATTTAAATAGCCCCAATCAAAGCACATGAAACCTTATTCATCGTTGACCCCGTAAGATACTCACTCCATCTAGTCTGTCAGATATGGCAGGCTATTTTTTTGAAAATAACAATTTCATTATTAATGTAAGGACTTCTGCCATAACAATCGTTTTCCTTAAAATGAGCGAGTAAAATTAACTTTAAGGTGGTGATCGTATGGAGGAACTTCAACCGTTCATAAAGGCAAAGGAAGATATCAAGAACCAAATCATCGATCCGTATATCACTGGGAAACAAAGGGCCAAACTGTACTTAAAGATAAAGCTTATTAACAATATGATTGAGCTTATCTCCATCACAAAAAGCCTCAACTAATTTCTTCAGATACACATGTGTCATCTGAAGTTTTTTTGTTTCTTAACTTAAAATGTACCTAACCTCTAGTTACTTGCCCGTTCACAAAATCATTCCCTGAATACTATAGGAAGTGAACAATACAGAAGGCGGTGCGAAATGAAATCTTGTAAATCCTGCAGAAGTAAAAAAAACAAATCCCCTAGACCTCCAATACCTAAGTCCTCAAAAATCAGTTCTATCCTCATAAACAAAAAAGCCCGTGTAAACCAAAACGTCCCTGGAGTATGGTGTTGTCGTTGTGACGGATACAATTGGGTTTGTACATGTAGACCGAACCGATATAGTTGCAACTTCGGGGAAATCCCCCAAGGTTACTGCCAATCATGTCTTCCACTATAGGATTACCTTGGTGCGAAAGAGATCTCCTATTGTCTATTTTCTAAAGGTATACTTCTCGTAAAGCCGAATTTACGCTGCTATTGGCCATTCCGGGTTTCTAATATATAAACGAAAGAATTTTCCCAATCCAATTTTGCATAAAAGGTGCATATAAAATGGTTGCGAACAAATCGCAACCATTTATCCGTGTTAAACTATAGATTCCCGTCCCTCGGAATAGCTTGCTCCGCATAAACCTGACCTGATTAAACTTAATGCTGGGATGAAAAACTGCTTTGAGGGCACTATTACTGCCAAATGATACGGGTAGCATTGCCGCCGTATGTACCCTAAACAATAAAAAAGGAACAGCGATGGCAACAATCGAGGTGAGAGGACACAGAATCCGTTATTGCTTCAAAAAAGCTCACATTAGAGGTTTTGTAGGACACTGAGTCCGCTATTTGCTCAAAAATAGGTACAAAAAGTAGTGTTTTAACCAAATAAGGGATCCTGAGTCCGCTAAACTTTAAGAAATAGCCGTTCTAAAGCGAATAGCGAACCTATAGTCCGCAGTCACTTCCCCGTATTCATCTTCAACCATCGACACCGATTCGCTCACCTGTACGATCGAACCCTCTCCTTTCCTCCCCCAGAACGACAGATCGAAAGACAAGTCAGCCGTTAAAAAGCTTGTCCCATTCACTTCAAAACGAATAAAATCCACAAAGTCCCCCTCCTTTTCCGCAGCATAGCATAAGAAACGAAGAACACAAAATGAGCTTTAAGCCCACAAAAAAACAAAAATGCATCCCTTTGGGATGCATGATCCTGTCAAACCTCGGCTTATGTGGGCTGAATCGTTCCTCCTAACCCCTCCCGCAAGTCAATGGTTAACAGGGGTTGAGTGGGTGAATCTTCTATGGATAACAATTGATAGGGGCTTCGGTTGACGATTTCGATGTGATCGAACAGAAAAGGATGTTCCTTTTGCAACGTGTCAAGGATTTTGCCCGTGTTGTCTGTCGATCCAAAGTCATAGACGACTAAATGAAGCGGCAGACCCTTTAGGCGTGATAAATTGACGAGAGAACGGATGGATCCCTCCAAGCATTGTTCGGAGTTATAAACCAGCAAATGGACGCGCAGTTCGCGCTCTCCCTCTTTAGAATACTGATTCCATCGGATGAACAAGTGAACCAGGATGGCGGATACACCGTAAATGGCAAACAACCAGATTACCCACGTAGCAATCACGGATATCCCTCCTTTTTGCTATAGGATATTCCGTGATGTGTCAAAATGTGAGTAAAAGGTTAACTAATTTTTACCCATCCGTTTTTAATGGAAATGACAACAGCTTGGGTCCGGTCCTGCACATCCAGCTTTTGCAGGATGCTGGACACGTGGTTCTTTACCGTTTTTTCACTGATATAGAGACAATCCCCGATGGCTTTATTGCTTCTTCCTTCTGCCATTAATTGAAGAACTTCTTTCTCGCGCGGGGTAAGGGAATTGAAACGTTCAGCACACACATTGTCCGCTAACTCCACATTCGCGATGTCATGATCCTGCTTAGAACTCAAACGACGAAATTCTGTGATCAGCTTGCCCGTGACGCGAGGATGGATGTAAGCCTCTCCGCCCGCCACCACTTGGATCGCTTCAATTAGGGAATCGGATTCCATTTCCTTTAAGAGATAGCCGCTCGCTCCAGATGAGAAAGCCTGATGAACATAATTCTCATCATCATGTATGGATAAAATAATCACTTTCGTATCGGGAGACAAGCTTTTTATTTTTTCCGTCGCTTCTACCCCGTTCATTTTAGGCATATTAATGTCCATAAGAATGATAGCGGGCTTCATTTCTTCCGCAAGCTGGCACGCTTCTTCCCCATTGGAACCGATGCCAACCACTTCAAAGCTAGGCTCCATCTCTAATATCCTTTTGATTCCTTCCCGAAAAAGCTGATGGTCATCGATAATTGCAATGCGAATCGTATCTACCATTATAATCTCCTTCTTCCCTTAGCTATGTTTAGTTTACCGATCAATTGGTATCGTAAAAGCGACTCGCGTGCCTTGTCCTGTCGCAGACTGAATCTCCAGCTTGCCTTCAAGCAACTTCATTCGTTCTTTCATTCCCATAATACCAAATTGCGGCTGTTCTGTCTTTTCAAAATGCTCAAATCCGACACCATCATCCTGCACAAGGCCGGTGACTTGATCCTTTCGAAACTCTAGCTTCACTTTCACCTGTTTGGCTTTCGAATGTTTCCCTGCATTGTTCAAGGCTTCTTGAATCAACCGGAAGATCACCACTTTCACCGTCGTCGGCAGCCTTTCTTCTGTACCTAGGGTGACTAAATCGGAAGCCACCTGGTACCTCTGGCCAAAATCCTCTACATACTTGCGCAGCGTAGGAACCAATCCCAAATCATCCAACGCCATCGGCCGCAAATCAAAGATGATTTTACGTACCTCAGCAAGGGTATTTCGAACCGTCGTTTTCAGCTCTTTTAATTCAGTACGGACATCATCGATTCTGCCTTGCGCTAAGATGCGTTCCGCTATTTCACTTCGAATCACGATATTGGCCATGGATTGCGCCGGACCGTCATGAATATCCCGAGCCACTCGCTTTCGTTCTTCCTCCTGCGCTTGGATGATTTGCAAAGCCAGCATCTGGCGTTGTTGAGCCGTTTCCATCGCCGTACTGAAATCGCCTAAGTCGCCCGTCAGAAATCCCAGAACGACACTGATTTGCGTCATCAGATTATCTGCTTTATCTAGCGTATCCGTCAAATTCTTCAGCCGGCGCTCCAACTCATCGCGGCGGTTCCTTAGATTGATCTCTTTTTCCCTGGATAAAGAGAGCTCGACTTGAATTTGGCTCGCCACTTCATAGGATTTTTTGATGTCTTCTTCGCCATACTCTTGAAAATTGCGACTGACTTCCACCAATCGCTTCCGACTCCACTTGAATTTCTGCTCTAACTCATCAGTCTGTTGAATAACCAAAGTCACTTCTCGCTTTATCTGCTCGAGCTCATGGCGAAGATCCTGACTCTCATCCCGAGCCCCTTCCGCAATGCCAAAAATCTGTTCTTTACTTCCTTCCACCGCCTGAATGGTTTTCTTTAATACCGAATCTAATTGGGTAAAATCAAACGTGCCACTGAGCGGCATTCCATCACTTCCTTTGACTGGCATGAATAATATCCCGTAGGGTATGCTCAAAGCTGCGACCGTCCATCTCTGGATTTCCCATATCGTTTTTAGGGATGAGGAAAGGGTCCGTATGTTCTGTCACAAAACCTATATTTGTATAAAAACCGTATTGATAACCTGCTTTTCTCAACACTTTAATCAATCGAGGATTATGGTGACCGTAGGGATAGGCCAAGCCGATGACCGGCTCCTTCACTAAATCTTCTAACGCCTTTCGCGCCATCATCAAGTCCGCGTAAAGCCTACTGCGATAATCTTGATCTCCCTCTGAAGGCCCAGGCGCCGTTTCGGGACGTTCATCCTCAATAACATGTAGTCCGTAGGTATGGGACTGAAAGGAAATCAAGCCGCTCCGTTTCAGCTGGTCCATTTGAACGAAGGTCAATGGGGGAATTTTATTCTCCCTCTTCCGTTCCAGGCTATCCCGCAAATTCTCATAAATGACAAAGATCGTCGCTGGAAATCCATACTCCTTAAGTATCGGAAAAGCCTCCGTGTAAATACTTTCATACCCATCGTCAAACGTGATAAGCACGGCATTCTCCTGGTTCAATAGTCCTGTATTTAAAAATTCGTAGAACTCTTCGAGTTTAAGGGGGTGGAAATGATGATTTTTTAAATATTCCATATGTTCCCTGAAAAAAGCCGGTTTAATCGTGTACGGGGTGACTAAATCATCCGATAAGTGATGGTAATTCAAAATGAGTATTTGGTCTCTGTACCAAAATTGATAAGGCTGTTCTGTATCCTTCGATTCCTCTTCCCTTGTTACCTGCTCGTCCAAAACAGGAGCTTCGTCATTCGTTGGGATCGGTTCTTTAGACATATCATCTTGCTGCCCACACCCCACCAGGATCATGAACAAGATGAATAGGATCATTCTCATGGTTCTTCTCCTTGTTCTACACAATTCGACAATAAATATAAAAGTCCTTTTGGAAAGTATTAGCATATAGATAGTTTCATTATAGAAAAAAATTGTATGTTATAAAAAAAGCTATATTGAAGTATTCCAGGGTAGCAAGACCACCTTTAGTGGAAGTTTTTTATGCTTCTGGGAAAGTTTATTTACTTTAATTTCTTAGTTTACTTAAACTTTCCCATCCAGTAAAGCAAAAAAGACCTAATCAGCCTACCACTGTAGGCTAATTAGGTCTTTATTTTTTTAATAAGTTTTACGCTTGCGCTAAGGCAGCAGCATCTTGCTTTAACTGCTCCGCCTTATCGGTACGCTCCCATGGTAAATCGAGGTCCGTACGACCAAAGTGTCCATAAGCAGCGGTTCCTTTGTAGATCGGGCGACGAAGATCTAGGGCTTTAATAATACCCGCTGGGCGAAGATCGAAGTGCTTGCGGATCAAGGTAACGATCTGCTCTTCCTCGATTTTGCCTGTTCCATACGTATCTACGTTGATGGAAACCGGTTGAGCGACCCCAATGGCGTAAGCCACTTGCACTTCGCACTTCTCCGCTAGTCCAGCCGCAACGAGGTTCTTGGCTACATAGCGAGCAGCGTAAGCAGCAGAACGGTCAACCTTCGTCGGATCCTTACCGGAGAATGCTCCGCCGCCATGGCGAGCATAACCGCCGTAGGTATCCACGATGATTTTACGTCCAGTTAATCCCGCATCCCCTTGAGGTCCACCGATAACAAAACGACCGGTCGGGTTAATGAAATACTTGGTTTGAGCATCCAAATATTCCGCAGGAACAATCGGCTTAATCACATGCTCTTGGACGTCTTTCTTGATTTGCTCTAACGTTGCTTCCGGATCATGCTGCGTAGAGATTACGATCGTGTCGATACGAACCGGCTTATCGCCATCGTATTCTACTGTTACCTGGGTCTTCGCATCCGGGCGAAGGTAAGTCAACGTTCCGCTCTTGCGAACTTCCGCAATGCGTCGAGCCAGCTTATGAGCTATCGAAATCGGAAGCGGCATTAACTCAGGGGTTTCGTTCGTTGCGAATCCGAACATTAATCCTTGGTCGCCCGCTCCAATCGCGTCGATTTGCTCGTCGGTCATTTGTCCTTCACGGGATTCCAACGCCACGTCTACGCCCATCGCGATGTCCGGAGACTGTTCATCAATGGAAGTTAACACCGCGCACGTATCCGCGTCAAAACCAAACTTCGCACGAGTATAACCGATCTCGCGAATCGTTTCGCGAACAATCTTCGGAATATCCACATAAGAAGATGTCGTAATTTCTCCCGCTACGAGCACAAGACCCGTGGTGACCGAAGTTTCGCATGCTACGCGAGCGTTTGGATCTTGCTCAAGAATCGCATCCAGGATGGAATCGGAGATCTGGTCGCAGATCTTATCCGGATGGCCTTCAGTTACAGATTCAGATGTGAAAAGATGACGGCCTTTTTTCAACGCCATATTCACGTACCTCCTTAGGAAAATGACAATGGTAAGATACGGCACTCATAATTCTTGCTTCCGAACACTCAAGAGGTGGTGAAAAAAATAAGACCTTCTCCATGAGGAAAAGGCCATAATTCCGCTCCTTTACCTCTTATCTTCCAGGACCTATTTGTCCTGCTGGTTAGCACCTTGCACGGTATAATCGTATCTTTCCCCATAAAGGAAAAAATATGAATCATTGCCGTGGGTTGCCGGGCATCATCGGGCCAGTCCCTCGCGCCTTCTCGGAATAAGAGTAATCCGTTCTGCATAAGAATAGCTAAGTTTTGGTAAGTTGTCAATCATTCTTAGCCTATTTTAATCAGTCAACCAGATGTTTTTTTAGGGATAACCCTTCTATTGCCGCCCACTCGCTTGGATAAATGGTCATGTACTTTGTCAAACTCACCATCTTAAACAGCTTTTCATAGTGGAAGATCAGATGATAGAATCCAACGGGATATTGTCCTGACGTCAATAGGCGAACCAACCGAATAAGAGCGGCAATTCCCGAACTATTAATATATTCCACTTCAGAAAAATTAAGTGCAACACCAATGGTTCCGCTGTCCAACCCTTGTTCCCATGGCTTGAGCCGAAGAAGGGAATCACCCGAATCTTTCGTAATGTCTCCCCGAAGATGAAGAATAAGAATCCCATTTTTAAATTCCTCAATGATTTCAAGCTCAGTAATCATGTTGTTCCTCCCGCTTCCTTACTCATCGTTTTCTCCATATAAAGCATCGTTTGCTCCTCTAAAAAGCAGAAACGATAATTATCCATTAATTTTGATATAAATAAGATCCCCCAGCCCCGTTCAGGGGAAATCACAGGGCAAGGCGTGGATTCGGAACGCATACCACAATCCGATATTACGACTTTTACCAGATTACCCTGAATCCTTATTTGCACTCTGACGTTGAAATCTGCGCATAGCTGGTTCCCGTGTTCGATGGCATTCAGGCATCCCTCGGCAACCGCACATTTTACATCCCAACAATCTTCTTGACAAAATGAAAGGGGTTGAAATAATTCTTCGAGCTTCGAAAGTACCTTTTTTTCTTCTCCTAATATACTTTTGATTTCCATAATTAGTTCATGCATGTTTTTCTTGGCCCCTGCTTTTCCATTCGATCATTAAAAGGGTAACGTCATCCTCCAATTCTTCTTTATGAACATGATCCTTTAATTTAGCCAGGATGAGTGATCCCCTATCCTTTATGGAAAACTCCTCCTGCTGCAAGCCCTCTTTCAAGCGATCAAAACCAAACATCTGCTTCTGGGCATTGCGTGCCTCGATCAGGCCATCCGTATACATGACAAGGATATTTTTTTCGCTAAAAGGAATGACCGTTTGCTCAAAATCATGGTCCCTTTCCATTCCTAAGGGAAAGGAGGCCACCTCAATATCCGCAATCCCTTGTTGAGTAACCAGGATAGGGAAAGGATGACCGGCACTTGCGTAAGCCAGTGTCCGATTAGCCGTATCGACTAATGCCAATCCTAATGTCACTTGCATGGTGAAGCGGGAATCCCGTATCACAATACCATTTAAATAGTCCAAAAGCCCTGTAAGGGAACTTCCCGGATTCGCATGGGAACGAATATGGCTGATGAGAGAAGAGGCCACCATGCCACCAGATAATCCCTTTCCTACTACATCTCCGATGACAAATAGGGTTTTGTTCCGATCCAAGGGAATGACATCGTAAAAATCGCCGCCTACTTCCTTTGCAGGCTGCATGGCTGCAAAGATATCCACGTTTTTGGGAAACTCTGATTCTTGGGGAAGCAAATTCTGCTGGACTTTATTAGCCAATTTGAGCTCCTCTTCGACTTTGGATGAGTCTTTCTTCACGACCCATTCAATAAGCAAAAAAGAACTGAAGATGACCATCACTGCCACAATAAACGCGATGGATGAACTCTGTCCGATCATGGCGCTTACCGTTTGGGCCAGAAGAGAACCGGACAGAATAGAAAACATATTAATGCCAATCCCTACCCCAAGGAAAGCAAAGTTTCTTTTGGTATAGGCAAGATAAGCCAGATAATACAGAATAAATAAATCGAGAAACGCAAACCCCACTTTCATCTTCACAATACCCGCTGCTACTCCCCAAAAGGATGGACCAACGGCAAACAAGGCAAAAGCGAAACCGAGAAGGGCGGAACCGACAAACGTGAACGGGCGCGGACCAATCCGATCAATGAGCAGGCCGATGAAAGGCATCGTAATCGCATAGGGCAAAGTCCCCAGATAGATGTCTAAGTTAGGATACTGTTCGATATAAGGATGAATCAGTCGATACATAATCCCGCCGCCCATATAAATGACAAAAAGAAAGAAATAGAGAGGCCACCAAGGCCAAAGAGGCGACTGATTCGACTTTTCCACGGCAAAGGGAATATGGAAATGGCGTGGATAGCAAAAAAGCATGATCAATGGGACAAAGAGAATCAACTGCAAGAGAAAGAAAGAATAGGTGACACTCCATGTTTGGACAAGGATGTTCATACTGTAGATGGTAATCTCAATAAAAAATCCTGTAATACCGAAAATAAAGCCCCGCTTTCCTTCCGGAATTTTCACCGTGACAAGCGACAGCCAAATAAAGGGCGGTAAGGCCCCCAAAAACCCAAGAAGGACGAAAGCCACAATCCATAAGAAAGAAGGCAGCCAATATAAGGATAGGCCGATAATAAACGTACTCAACAGATGCAAAATCAGAATGAATCGCAGGCGCTTGGGCTGCAGAGGGCATCTAGAAACGAAAAAACCCCAAAACACATACGAAATGGAAAGTGCCAACAAGAAAGCATGAACCACAAACTCTACGTTGACCCCTTTCTGCGTTCCGAAAGAAGTAAGAACCGGGCCAAATAACGGGAAGGATAAGACCCAACCTTGAAAGCCGCAAAAAAATAAAAGAATAGGAATATAAGTTCGAAGCGTCATAGTTCCTCCTGATGTCATGGTACTCATCTACTTGGTGAAGGAAAAGGATGGATGCAAACCAACCTCATCCAGTAATGTTTTGATCTGATCATACAACATCGGTAAGCCTCAAGTTTCCGGTTTTCTCCCCGCAAGTACGCAATATATTTCTGATAGAGGCTTTACGATTGCGGTAAGAAAGACCTAGGAAATTCCAAATTGAGAAAGAACACACGACCAGTCAATTGATCTTCCAGACGAAGCACAAAGCTCTTTAAAAATATGAAACTTTTGTATTAGATTAACAAATTTCGCCATAAATGTATATGGTTTGATTTGATAATGTTACGCAAAAAAAAGACCCGATCCCTATCCAAACAGGATAAGATCCGGTCTTTTCTATTAAAATCTGCTATTTTTCCGAATGGTGTCGACAAGCCATGCAACCTGTGCCCGATTGATAGGCTGGTCGGGCTCCAAACCGCTGTATAACCAACCGCCTTGGCGTGCGTAATCGACAAACCCTTTATACCAAGGCGTTGTCTGGCCAACCTCTCCTCCTTGAAACTGAACGAGAATCGTCACCGCTTGAGCGGCCGTAATCGGCTTATCCGGTTCAAAACGAGTCTCCGTGACCCCTTTAATCCACCCCTTATGGACGGCATATCCAACAAAAGGCCTTGCCCAGTGAGATTCCGGGACATCCTGGAACTTAACAGCAGTACGAGTGGAAGGAATACCTCCTTCCCATTGCACCATCATCGTCGCAAACTGAGCGCGGGTCATAACATCGCCCGGACGAAAACTTCCATCCGGAAACCCTGACATCACTCCGTCTAATAGCAAGGAATGGACTTGCTGATACCCCCAAGCATTTGAAGGCAAATCTGTGATCTGTAAATTCTTTTGGCGGAAACGGGTGATCCATGATTCGCCTCGTTCCACGTCTGTAAGGGCAAGAAGGGCCTGCTCCGTCGCCATTTGGCTAGATAGATTTTTTTCCTGTTTGAGGTGGGCGAAGCCTCCATCCTTTTGTTGAAAGGAAAGGAGAGCCTCTACTGCATTTTTCCCGTTCCAGTTCTTCGGATCTTCCCCATAGGCTACGAACGCTTGAATCACCGCTGCCGTAGACTCCGCCGTCTCTGTTCCCATGGTTTGGAATGCCCCGTTGCTAAGCTGATTCTTTTTCAAATAAGAAAAAGCTTTTACGACAGTCGGGTGATCTTTAGGCAAGCCTAGGTTTTTTAAAGCAAGCAAAGCCATCGCCGTCATATCCGCATCCGAAGTTTTGCTCTCCGCGTCAAAATGGAAGCCTCCGTCCGGGTTCTGCTGATCAACCAGCCACTTTAACGCCAAGTTCTTCTGTGGAATGGTTTTCCCCGCCGCATAAAGGGATAGAATCCCCCATATGTGAGCATTAACTAAACCTTCTCCTGTTCCATTTACCAAATCTGCAAACTTCCCATTCGCTAACTGCCCCTTGGCGATTTTCGAAACGGTCGTTTCTTTCACTTGCCCGACGGCCGCTTCTTCCAACAGCAGCCTTTCCCAATTCGTCATCGCCCTTCCCTCTGGGATCCCAGACAGGGATGCTTTCTGACCCGCGGCGATTAAAGCAATGGTTGCCCACTCCCCTTTTTTCCCCTGTAGCCAACGGACCGCTTGATCCTCATTGGCTTGGGCAAAAGACGGAAGGAGCAGCACAAAAGCCAACATCAACCCAATGCATCTTTTCAAATCCATTCCCCCTCTACTTTATATAAAGGCTTTGATAAACCATAACCGCTGCTTCGGCACGGGTTGCCGTATCGAACGGAGCAAATCGCGTTCCGTTGGATTTTCCTTTTATCCAGCCTGCCTGAATGGCATTGACCGCCGAAATTTTACCCCATGCCGGAATATCCTTTTGGTCAGCAAAGCCCTTCAAAGCTTCCCGCACTTTCTCCTCGTTCTTCGCGGACGCATTATTTCCAAAAGCTTGAACAAGTAGAGTGGCCATTTCCATCCGGGTGATCGTCTGTTCCGGTCTGAAGGTTCCATCTGAATAGCCCTTTACCCATCCTGCATGATACGCCTGAGCAATAAAAGATCTTGCCCAATGCTGTTCCACATCACGGAAAGACACCTTGAGCTGTTCTGCTGAGACAGACTCATCCAGATGCAAGGCTTTCGCAAGTAGGGTCATAAATTCCCCTCGCTTTATCGCCCCCCCGGGTTGAAACGCACCATTTATCCCATGGATCACGTTCTGCTGGGCCAAGCTGTAGATGGCATCCTCCGCCCAATGGTAGGACGCTGTTACATCCGGGAATTCTGGGCTTTTTAAGACCGCAAACTTCGTAAAGTGATCAACCGTCCCAACTATCACCCCTTGAGAGATATCCAGGACAGACGGTATAGGTATCCAACGCTTCTTTTCTTCATCATACCAAGCCAAGATCAGGTGATCCACACTTGCAGCTTCCGGAATAGCTACTTTCAATTGAATCGCAATCGGCTTTTCGAAGTAAGTACCAGCCGGTCCAAATTCATAAATCGGCGAAACATATTTTGCGTGTTTTAGAACATCGGTCTCTTCTGCTTTCCACTTCCGAGCCGTGATTTCGGTCTCCGTTGTGAGGGACTGAGCAGGGATGTATAACACCAGCTCCTCTTGCTCATCCTTAATGACTGTATCCTTATCGATCTCTACCTTTTGCTTGAGCTCGAACCGGTTATTTTGAATGAATTCCGTCAGTTTTTTCAACCCTTCACCGCTGAGGCGATCTTCACCGATCACTTTGGACCCTGTATCGTTGAGAAGGTCTTCCAGCTGCACGCTTAAACGTTCGATCACCTCTTGCGGTGTTCCTGCCGGAATTGGATTTATCTGGTTTGCATAAGCCCCCTCACTTGCTGAAGCCCAGAACCATTCAATCTGGTCGCCATCCGAGAGCGGCATTTCCGCTGCCCCAATCGTATCGGGCTTCACGCCATTCAAACGATAGTTCCATCCAATTAGTCCTTCCGCTTCCTGTCCTTTGATACTTGAAACATAGGTTTCAGAGCTGTTCGTTCTTACCTGCAGGGAAGGATCTTCTTGATTCGCCTTCAATATCGCGTCCATGACCGTAGAGCCCTTAGGTAAGCTTAAGGAACGGTTGAAGAAGTTTTCTCCATTTCTTCCTGTAATGGTCATTTTGACAGAAAGCGTTCCGCTAGGAGAGGTTGTTTCACCGCCAACTAAATTTGTTGATTCAGGTCGGAATCCCATGTCCATTAAAATAGAAGCCAGCCCGCTAGTCCCTCTCTCGTTGGCGAGTTGGCCATTCAGTTCCTGGTTGGAGAGAAGGTAGGAAATGAGATGGTTATCTCCTTTTTTCCAGGTGTCGGAAGTTGGGCTTAAGAATACAGCAAGAAGAGCCTTAATCACTTCCGTCGTGGTGAACACGTTCGATGAAGAAGCGGTCCATCCCTGCTTCATACCACCATCCTGGTTTTGAAGCGTTTTAAAATAGTCAACTGCCTTTTGTACCGCTCCATCACTAGAACCAACGCCTAAGGCGGCTAAGGCGCGAATCGCATAAGCGGTCATATCAGGATCTGTGAAAGAATAATCCGTGCTAAAGCCCCATCCCCCATCCGCATTTTGCTGCTGAACCAGCCAAGCTTTCGCCTGCTCAGCCTGAGGTACCGGCTCATCCGCCGCGTGAAGCGCCAGGATTGCCCAAGCATGGCTGTTAACCCATGTCCGCTCAGACTCTAAGCCATAATGCCCGTTATTGTCCACTCTCGACTTTAATACGTCAATGAGATTGATCCCGTAAAAATCTCGCGGATCTTGCCCGATTGCCGATACAGCCATCGCAAGGCGCGCATAGTCCGTTGTATAGCTTACATTGGGAGCTAAAGCCTGAACATCTGCTTTTAAATGGTCCACATACTGCTTGCCGTCTTTCGTGAATAAGGAAGATTGAAGATTCTCCCCCGCCTGGGCTAACGCCATCGCGGTCCAGTCATCAAATCGGCCATTCGCTTTTTGTTTCGTTTTCAGGTAAGCGATCGCCTTCGTGAGGGCGGCTTGCTCTGTAGAGGTCTCCTTGCTTAAACTAAATTGCCTAACATCGGGCACGCTTTCGTTCCCATACTGATCTATAGCTTTCAGCGAAATGGTATATTCACCTGGATCAATGCCTGTGAAAACAATAAGGTAAGGAGCATAATTCTGTGCCTCAGTCCGCCTGGTCTGAGAAAAATCCCCTTTTTGAATTGTTACCTCAACAGTCAGCTTCTCCGTACTATCCCAAGCCAAGGAAGGTTCCTGAAGATCACCTGTCACCATTAATACTTTTCGGTCGCTATCATAGGTGTTGCCTTTGAAGGCAGGTGGAGCAAGATCACGTTCCACCATATCCGAAACAACCTGAAGGTACAGCTCGTCCGTCCGGACAAGCTTCTGAATGCCATCTTCTTCATGTCGAACAGTGAAAGAATAGTTTCCTACAGGCTGTCCAGGCAGCACCGCCTGTCCATGCTGATCAATCGAAAACACCTGATTCTCAAAATAAACACTGGCCCCGACGGTAGGCTCACCATCTTCCCCATAAACGGAAAGGGTGACGGTTTGTCCTTCTAAGACAACGGGTTGATAACGAACATCAGGGATCTTCGTCACTCCCCATGTCGAATAATAGAACACAATTTCATCGCCAGGGTATATCGAAAATTGGTCCGCGGTGACGGATGGATACTCGTAACTACCTCCGCGCTTCACGTAATACCACCACGAACTGGAATAATCTTCTGTTCTTCTCTCGCCGGATATCGCATTTATATTGCTCCCATATTGGGTTTGCTCGATATCCAGCTGACTTTCACCCATCGCAGCAATCAGCGCATCCAGCGCTGTAGGCCCTGCTTGCACCTGTACATTGGCAAGGGTTTGGATGCTTCCTTCTACTCTAACTTTTACATTGCCTTGATTCGAGGCAACTGCCTGGGATGAAAAACCGCCTAGAACGGTTATCAAGAGCATCACCCAAGCCAGGCATACCGCCAAGCCTTTGTTTCTCCAATCTCCCCTTCTCATCATCTTCCCTCTTTTCTTGTTGTAATTGAAAAAACCTTCCCCGAACACGAAGAAGGTTATCCACATCCAAAACGATGACATGCAGAAATAAACCTTCCTATTCCTCGTAGGACGGGCCATCTGTTGTTCAGGCAGGTCTCCTGGCTCTAGTTCATCTCCGCCTTATCCCTTCCCGGATATTCATCCAGTGGCTTTATGCTAAGGCAGATCCCTATTACAGTGGCGGGACCGCTCCGGATTCGACACCGGATTCCCTCTTTCTGTCGATAATCGACACCTGAACAATCTTGGAAATCTATCATTCATTCTCTAAATATTAGCAAGCATTCACATGGGCGTCAATGGAAGGGAAAAATAGAAGGGATTGCTAATGAATAGGAGTGTAGAAAAAAAACACGTGGTAGTTTCAAGGGTACTATTTGAATATTAAAGGGTAGGACTAGTTTTTATAGCAAATAATACATTGAGCTGTCTCCCTTGAGGAGGACAGCTCTTCTTTCAAGAGAATATCACGTTAGTTCGGATAGCACTACATTTCAATACACCATGGATAATTAGACTTATAATCGATCTTAAATTTATACTCCCCTATCACTGCATGACCTTAATATTCTTCGAGGCTACTTTTATAGAGTACAAGAGCTCCCTGAGCATTCTTCATTTGAATGCCATCGTATCTCCTCAACACCTCATCTAAAGCTAGATAAGCAACACCATCTTTTATGGTCAAAGATGGTGTATTTCCAATTTTATAGGTTCGATTTTTAGTCCCTAATTGAAGGGATACCTCATGGCGTTCTATATCATAACTTACTTTTCCATTCCACAAGTAAGCCATCTTACGCATCGAAAGATACCACGTTCCCTTCTTTTGAAAGGCTAATTCTATCGGGCTTTCATCTCTTTCTCCATTAATCAGAACGTCTCCTGCTGATCTTAATATAATTCTACTATTATTTTTCAGGACATAAAAAGCTGCTTGAAGCTGCTCTATTGGATCATCAACAAAAATATCCGGATATAACCCTACATTGTGAATCACAGTATGATTAGGGCTAAAGTACTCTTCAACCGTGAGCTTTAAGACTCCTCCAGTTCCAAGAGGGATGGCTTCCTGAACCGTTCCCTTCCCATAGGTTAGAGCACCGATGACCTTGGCTTTTCCATTGTCTCGCAATGCCGAAGCGATCAATTCAGCAGCACTTGCCGTATTTTCATTGACCAGAATGACAAGCGGGAGCTGCCAATCTGATCCGTTTTTAATCTTTAATTCCTTTTCATTTCCATCTTTCTCCTTCATAATGACAATCGTACCATCTTCAATAAAAAAACCGGAAAATTGCAGAGCCGATTCTAAAGTACCTCCTAGATTATTTCTTAGATCAAGAACTAACCCTTTCATATTATTCCTTTGAAGTTTAGCCAGCTCCTGTTTAAATAATCCTACTGATTCCTCATTAAAGGTCGAAAGCGACAAATAACCATACGAACCTCTTAATCTGGATTTAACGAGAGGAATATGAACTTTTTGTCTTGTTAATTCTACCGTTTGTATTTCGTCATCTCGTTTAAATTCTACAGAAACTGTACTTCCCTCTGGACCTTGCAAATAAGCTACAGCGACAATGACGCCTTCATTCACTGCTTCTACCCCATTGACTGAAAGGATCGTATCTCCCAATTGAATATTTGCTTTTGCTGCAGGGGAACCAGGGTATACTTCCTGCACAACCATTTTTCCCTCTTGTAAATTAAGCTCTACGCCAATACCAGAGTAGACGCCTTCCACGTAACCCAAAAAGTCAGAGAACTCTTGATCGTGAAAAAACGTTGTGTGGGGATCCTGGAGTGCTTGTACCATCCCCTTTATCGCTGCATCGCTTAGTTTCTGTTGATCTGGAGTATTTAGATAACGGGATTGAATGAGATCATAGACTTCTAAAATACGTTCTCTATTAGGATCTTTTTTCTGATCTGCTACAACTATATTGTTAGAAGAAAAAAGGAAAAATAGAGTAGTGACATATATGAATGATTTGTACAATAAAAACAACTCTCCCTATCTGGAATAGAGCCTAATTAAAATTGGCTCAATTTATATATTTTTGCTACCTCTTCCTAAAATATCCTAAAAACGCTAATTTTACAACTTTATATAATTACGGATCCATAAACTACATTTATGATCAGACAACTTAACTATAAGAGAGGTACAATCATATCTGCTATACCACCATAAATAGGTTTTCATATAGTTTTTGTTTTCGTAAAAAATATTTAAATGCAATTATGGGTGGAAAAAAACGCAGGTGGATGGGAATGTAGAATTAATATAATATAGTAAACAAAGACAAAGGAGGTACCTCAATGGGCCTAAAAAAGTTTATCTTCAGAAAGAGCACAGCTATAGAAAACAATAAAGAAGTATATCGAAAGTTTTTGATTAACTTATCGGAAAATCCTAACCATGAATATTTGCGCAAATTAACCATTGAAGCTGGAGAGCAATATTATAGCTCTCTGCAGAAAAATGGACAGTTATCAGAAAACGACAGATTTGCTATTAACAGGGATATTAATGCAGCAGCAGAGCATAAGACAATCAATATAACAGATTAAAACAAAGGAGCTATCTCATTTTGAGTAGCTCCTTTATTTCATTTTTTAAAAAGAAAAAAGAAGTTCCAAAGGAACTTCTACTGAATAAAAGCTAAATACTCTTGTACTTTTTGTTGAATTTGAGGAAATTCGATCAATGATCCATTGATAATTTGCTGAGATTTCTCTTGTTCCCCGTTCAATTGATATGCTGCAGCAAGGAGCGCTTGGATCTCCAGTCTAATGTCAGCCTCCTGATCTCCCATCGCTTGCTCTATGACCGCTATAACTTCTTCATATCTCTTCTGCACTAGCAGAGCTTGACCGGCATAAAGCCTAACAACCGTAGGAATATGATAGTTCCTCTCATTCATCTGAACAGGATGGTTTACCATGTTTTCATGCCATTTATTCATCTGTTCATAATCGCTCACTATGGAATGAGCATATTCTTGAGCTTTGACATGATCCTGACCAAGATACTGGCGCATAATGTCACTTTTAATTTTCATGATATTCTGGTATAGGTCTACATTGTAATGATCTTGGATTAAACTTTTATTGAAATACTCTAATCCCTTATCAAATTCTCCATGTTGTACATATTGAACGCCTACATTGAACAACAACCGTGCATTATTGGGTTCTAAGTTTTCCATATAGACAAGCTGTTCCAATAATTTCTGCTTATACTGTTCTTGTTGGGTTTGTTCAAATAGCTGCATGTTTGCACTGCTTGCGATGTATTGATGCTCCGTAGAATAAGGATTTTTATCTATTAGTTTATTTACCAATTCTTCTGTTACCTGACCATTTTTTATCGTAGCTAGCGTCTGGTTGGCTGAATAGAATTTCAGGCTATAGAATGAAAAGATGGTAACTAGGATTAAAAGACCACTTAGCGTGGTGTAATAAATGGCTGGCCTGGAGAATGTTGTGCTCTCCCTCTTGGTGTCCATAGCAATAGCCAATAGAAATAGAACAATATACCATACCGTCCCGTAAGAAAAGTTAAAATCCAAGAAACTGTGCACGAATATCATGACGAGAGCAGGAATCGCTGCTCGTGTATACGTGTACTGTTTAAGATTTGAGTTCCCCAGGTTCCTGATTGCATTAAAGAAAAAGAAACCAAAAACGACTAAGAAAACACCAAGACCTAATAATCCTGTATTCAATAATACTTCTAAATATCCATTGTGGGTCTCATTACTCCAGTAAGGGATCTCTTGATATTTTGTAAATAGGACTCTCCAGCCTTCACCGCCTACCCCTGTAAAAGGATGATCCTTTACTATTTTCATAGCATCCTGAGCAAACATGGACCTTCCCTGGACACTATAGGTTCCTGTACTGATATCACTTATTCTCTCTTGAAATGCTGTAGGTAACTGTTTATATACAAAACCTTGATTATACAAATCTAAAAACAATAGAAAACCAGCTACACCTGCAGCCAAAGTTAGAAAATAACGTGAAAACTTCACTTTATTAAATTCATTTAATTTCCAGCCAAATTTACGATTCAACTGGCTAATAAGCAGGATTACTCCTGCAGTAGTCAGTGTAATTATACTGACCATGACTAGGCTTGTTCCAGTAATTATCCTAAATAATAGAAAACCAGACCCTAGTGATATCAGAGTATACAAAACATATATCAATTGGCGGCTAAACGGGAGGAGTATAAGCCCCGTAATCCATGCAATTGGAAAAACCAAAAGTGCACCACGTGAATAGGTATGGAATAAATCTAATGGGTAGAGAGCCATGGGTAAAGCTAGAAGGATGCAAGTCCAAATAGAGTTCTCTCTATCAGTAAGCCATACCAAGGAAAATACCCAAAAGGCACCAACAACTGCTGCAAAAGTATTTCCATATTGGAAGACACTTGTAAACCGTGAGTTTCCTAGATGGTCAATAAGAATGACATCTGGATAATCTACCAGTTTAAAATAGCCTAGTACAGCAAAGGAAGAAAGAACTAGAGCTAGAACAGCGATCAGGTGGGGCAGTATTTCCTTTAACTTTTGATCTCGTGATATCGAAACTAGCATCACAAATACTGCTGAATAATTAAGCCAACGAAGGAGATTATCAAAATTCCCTTGCGGAGATTCAGCAGTAAAAAAAGAGATCAAATAAGTAATGGTTATTAGAAAAATGGATAAACCCGGAAAGTAAAAGTTTTCTTTTACAACAAATAATTTAACCACCCAACTAATAAATAATAAATAAACAAAGAAATGAATAAGATAGAAATCCGCTTCAAAAAAAAGTCCCCTACTAAAAGGAGATAGAATAAATAAGAATGCCAAAGCACTTACAATAAAATAATTCATCTAATACCCTCCACCCAAATTATATCTCCTATCATTTTACATAATTCGCCTCCTATAGACAATTTAAAATATATGGTTGACTGTCCAATAATATATCCGATACCTCAAAAAGCAAAAAAGGGCAAACCCTAAGGAGACCTTATTTGTCCTTAAAGGTTTTAACCCTCATGTTTTATCTATTCATAGAATTATTAGTTTCCTGCAAGTACCCAAGGCTTCTCGAACGCAATTTTAAGCTGTTCATGCTGAACCGTAACATTAAATATTTGCTGCTTCAGTTGTTCTACGCTAAGTGTTACTTCTGTTAATTCTGCCTCTATAGCCATTCCTACATCATATTTGGCTTGAACCATTTTCTGGCCTTGTTCCGCTTTAGCTAAATTTGCTTGTAATACGCCAATCTGGTTTTCCAACTGTCTAATATTATAATACATCGTTCTAATGCTTTCCTCTAACTGTTGCTTCGTGTCAGCAAGGGTTAGCTGGGCTTTCGTTACATCAATTTCCTTTGCTTTATACGGAATTGGATTTGACGGATCATTGAAAGTGTAAAGATCCACATCTAATTTAGCAAGATCAACTTGCTTCTCAAGTGACCAAAGAGAAGGATTCTCAGCTACGACGTTCCTCACATGATGGTCCAAGTTAACCTCCATGAGCTTTTCAAAAGAAGGGTAATCCTCTAATACATAGGTCTCTCCGTTATCTAACCCCAATAATTGATTAAACTTTTGTTCTGAATCTGCCAATGCCTTATTCGCAGCTTCTAGTTTTTCTTTTGCTTCCTGTACATTATTTTGTGCTTGTATTGTGTCAGATTCACTAGCTAATCCTGCTTCTGCTTTTATATTTGTAATACGTTCTTGGCTTAAGACATGGTTTAATGTCAACTCAGCCAACTGCATTTCTTTTTGTTTTTGGAGGATTTCATCATAAGACTTTCTTACTTTAAAGTATAAGGCATCTTTTAATGTATCGACATTTTTCTTTGTCATTTGCAAACTGATATCCGCTTGCTGTAAACCTTTTAAAGCTGATCTTTCTAAAGCATCATTTGATCCATTACCAGTCCCAAGTGGAGTGAAATTCAGATTATCACCGGCTTTATCACGGACCTCTTCCGAACGTTCAATATCCGCAATAGCTTTCTTTAAAGAGGGACTGTTTTTCTCAGCGTAGGAAAGAGCTAGCTCAAAGGTTAGTTTCGTAGCTTTAGATTCCTTCGTATTGATATGGATTTGCTTTGTAGCTCCATCCCACTTCACTTCAGATCCGAGAGCTTCACTAACAAATCGCAGAGGAATCATCGTACGACCATTCATGATCTTTGGGGAAACATCTAAAGTTACAGGCATCCCATTTATCAGTGCCGTATCTGAACCGACCGTCATGATAATTCTTATAGAATCCTTCGTTACCGTAATCTTTTTAGCCTTATCATCCCAAGATAAACTAGCACCTAGAGATTCAAATATCCCCCGAAGAGGAACTAATGTAAAATCCCGCTCAATAACAGGAGATTGTTCATACTCCTGAACCTGTCCATTTATGTACACAGTAATGTTGGAGGAAGAACCTTCGGCACCTGTTACGGCCATAGATGAAAATAGAAGTAAGGAAGTAAGTAGTAAAGAGGAGAATTTCTTCATAAATTGTATCATCTCCTAATAATCTTTTGGAAAAGAGAAAGGGACTCCATGAGGAGACCCTTTTCTCTTTATATTAAGCTATTACTTTACAGAAACTGTTCTAGTAGCTTCATCCCAAGTTACTTCTGCTCCAAGAGCTTGAGCTACATAACGAAGAGGTAGAACTGTACGACCGTCTTTCACGAATGCAGCTACATCCATTGGTACAGATACTCCATTAACAACTAAGTTCTTGCTTCCGATTTGGATCTGAGCAATTCTATCACCCTTGATTAGAGTAACAGTCTTAGTGTTAGCATTCCAGATAACATTGCTTTCAGTTACACCAACAGCTTCAGCTACGAAACGGATTGGCAAGAAAGTACGTCCATCTTGGATGAATGGAGCAACGTCAGCAGTCTTCTCAACGCCATTTACAGTGTAAGTAGTGCTGTCGATTGTGAAGTTAGCATTAGCATATACAGTTCCAGGAGCTGGTGTTGCAACTTCAGCAACTGCTACTTTTGCTACTGTGCTTGCATCAAACTTACCAAAGTCATCTGCTTTACCGCTGTTTTCTACAACAGCATTACCTTTAACCTTAGCAACAATTTGTCCTTCTGGAACAGAACGGTCTACGTCAACAGTTACTCCAGAAATCTTAACAGTGCTAACCTTTGTGCTCTTGCTATCAACTTTAATTACTAGGATGTTCTTCTTTCCACCATATACTGCACTAGATACTGTGGTAAGATCAGTAACATCTAGCTCAAGGTTTCCATCAGTTACTTCTACTTTACCTTTTTTGTTGATTTCTACATCGCTAGGCAATTCAACGCGAAGTTCTTTACCAGATCCATCAAGGATAGCACCAGCTTTAGCTTCAGTAATTACGATATCACCGATGGCTTGATCTTTCTTACCAATTACAAGCTTAGGAGTTGTTCCAGCAGTTGCTGTTACAGGAGCGATTGCTTTACCAAGAACAGCTTTACCTTCAACACCTTGACGTCCAGATACAGTTGCTTCGATATCACCAGTGAAGTCAGCTTGTACGGATACTTTGAAGAGCAATTCTAACTCTACTTTTTTATCAGTCTTATCAGCAGGAATAGTGAACTCTAATTCACGCTGATCGTCTGCATCTGCTGTAGAAGCTTCCAATGCTTTCACTAATTTATTTAATTCAGCTTGGAAATCACCTTTGATATTTGTGTCCTTCTTAACTTCAACGCCAATAATCTTTACACCTTTAGGGAATTGAACAGTTGTCTTACGGTTAGCTGTGATAGAACCAGCTACGGTTTCTTTGATTTCAAGTTTAGTCAGTTCAACATCTTTTTTCTCATCGGCATCGCGACCAGAAACAAGCTCAACTTGATCTCCTTTAGAGTTTACTGTAACTGCATAATCAGCATATTTACCTACAGTAACATCTTTGCTAGCCACTTTATCGCCTGTTACTTCAACTACAACATCTCCAAATGAAGCATCTTTTGTATCAACATCTACAACAGGAGTAATTTGAAGGTATCCTCTTACATCAGCAGTTCCGATGCTTGTAGGTTTAATTGTTAGTGTACGAGTACCATAACCAGTCACTGCAGCTCCAGTTGTTGATAGAGATTTGGACAATCCACCTAACGGAGCAACTTTTGTAGCGTCATCCCAAGTAAATCCTTTTGGTAACTTAACCTTGATTTCATCTCCAGCTTTAATCTTATTAATAGCTGTTTCTTCGATACGAATAGCTCCTAATGTCTGATCATTAGCTTCACCAATAGTTACTGTATTAAGAGCAGTGACAATCGCGTCACCAGCCGCAACTTTAGCTAAAGTATACTTACCAGAAGGAATTCCTGCACCAAAGCTTTGAACTTCTACTTCTACTGCGCTACCGCTAAATCCGTCAAGTTCTACAGTAGGAGTAACCTCTACTTTATCTTGACCAGTGCTAGCTGCATTCACTGTAAGGTTTACTGTATAATCCCCTACAATTTCATAAGTTGCTCCAGTAACGTTTAATCCCTTTACCTTTGCTCCTTCTGGGAAAGTTAATGTAATTGTACCGTTTTGAAGATCAGTAGGATATTTCTCATCTTCTTGGAATGTTAATGTTGCTAACTTAGCGGAATCACTATCATCAGAAAAAGTAGGAACTTCGCTAATGCGACTATCTGTTGCTGCACTTACCGCTAATGGAGCTGCTAAAGAAGCAACTAATGCAGCTGTTGTTACCACGTTAATCATTTTTTTGTTAATCTTTTTCATAACCTTTGTTTCTCCTCCTCGTTTATGTTTAGGTTGAGAGTTATTGTTTTTTTCTATTTATCTGTCTAGGTGTTTCCTACCCGTCTACTTTTTGTAGATCTTGGTAGAGCCACACGTTTATCAGTGTAACTTTTTTTGAGATTTTAGTAAAGAACTTTTTTTGTTCCTTACAATCTTCCCTATTAAGTTATACTCATCTAATTAAACGCATGGTTTTAAAAAAGGTTGCGGAGTTTCAAGAACTTTTTTTGCCGTATTGATTTGACCTATGTATCAGTGGCCTTATCAGTGTTTCTCGTCCCTCTCACATGTACTAGTATATCGGGAGTAGACATTTCATCCAAGTCAAAGAATTTTCCTCATTTGGATAATAATAATTAAGTTGGCAATTATATCTTTACAAAAAAAGACAAGGCCAATTTTCTGACCTCGTCCTTTGAATCTAATATGCATTCTTATTTATAAATCCGTTAATGATGGTCTTCCAAATAATTTTAATATCAAATAACAATGTCCAATTTTCTATATAGAAAATATCGTGCAGTATACGATCTTCAATAGAGGTATCCCCTCTTAGCCCATTAGCCTGCGCCCAACCGGTTATTCCAGGACGAACATGGTGTTTTATCATATATTTCGGGATATCCTCTTTAAACTGATCAACAAAATACGGACGCTCTGGTCTTGGGCCAACCACACTCATATCTCCTTTAAGAACGTTAAAGAATTGAGGCAGCTCATCTAGACTTGTTTTACGCAGAAATGAACCAAATTTTGTCTTTCTTGGATCATTCTCAGTTGTCCATACTGTATCAGACACCTTCGAATTGGATACATGCATAGACCTAAATTTATACATCATAAATGTACGGCGATTCAACCCTACCCGCTCTTGCTTGAATAAAATCGGACCTGGTGACGTTAGTTTTATTCCTACTAGGATAATTAACATGACAGGAGCTGTTAAGATAATAGCCGCAATGGCAAAAACAATATCAAATAGCCTTTTCCAGAATCGGTTAGATACCTCGTCCAAAGGAATATCACGTATATTAATCATCGGCATATCCGCAAAATTATCGAATGAAGGCTGTGCCGGCAGATAATCATAAAAATCAGGAATAATCAATGTCTTGACTCCTGCTTTTTCACATACATTAATGATCTCCCCATACTTTTCATGAGCGCTTAGCGGCAGCGCGATAACTACTTCATCAATAATATGTTCACCTTCTAAAATCGATGCTAATTCATCTACTTTACCAATAATAGGTTTATATTTTCTAGTTTCTATGGGATGACCCTTAATAAAATCATCAAGAAAACCTAGCACTTCATATCCTAAGTGAGGATGTGAGTATACATTATCATGAAACTTGCGGCCTAAGTGTCCTGCACCTACTACGAGAATGAACTGCTTGTTGAAACCCTTGGATCTGAATTTCTTAAGGAACAGTTTTAATGATAATCGGAAAACAAGAATGAAAACTATACTCAAAAATAGAAAGATCCCCAGAAAAGCACGAGAAATATCTACTTCTTTATAAAGGAACAAGAAGCTCAATAGGAATAGCATACTAACAAAATGTACCTGTATAGCTTTACCAATTTCAAAAGCAAACTTCTTTTTCCTTTTCGGCACGTAAAAGGAAAGGAGATAACCTGTAGCAATAGCAAAAGCCCCATATACTCCAGCCCAGAAACCGTATGTTGTAAAGCCTAGATGCGGCTCATAATCAAAAATACCTACTTGAAACTTAAGTATCCAAGCAGCCACGAAGGCCATTTGGATAATAATAAAATCAGTTAAAGAATAGGCTTGTGTTAAAAATTTTTCTTTCCCTCTTACCATGGTTTCACCTTCGTCATATTTAATAAGATGGATGAAAGCAATTTGACTGAAATCCCGGTATAGACTAGACCCCGTACATAAAATGGGTATTTATTCCTATAGTGTTTATTATAAAACAAAAACATAGCCCGATGGAACTCATAAATGATTTTATTTGGCTTTTTTTTACTGCTAGCTCTCTTCAAATGAAGAATAGATGTTCTAGGATAGTACTTAATCTTCCATCCAGCGGCTTTAATTCTATAGCACCAATCAATATCTTCCCCATACATAAAAAAGTCCTCATCTAAGAGGCCCACCTGATCAATCACTTCCCTGCGCAGTAGCATAAAGGCTCCAACAAGGCTGTCTACTTCATGCTCTTGATCCGGATCTAAATGCCCCAACTGATATTGATTAAACCTCGGAATCGCAGGGTATCGTTTATGAAATCCAAGCATGTAATAGAAAGAAGCTTCAGGGGTTGGATAGCCTCTCTTACAAGCTTTATCCAACGAACCATCCGGTAGAAGCACCTTGCAGCCGCTTGCCCCGATAGCTGGGTTTTGCTCCATGTAATCCATCATGATTTGGAGCGTATCTTTATCAATTATGGTATCGGAATTTAATAGTAAAATATATCTACCTTTTGATATTTTTATTCCTTGGTTATTCGCTTTGGAGAAACCAAGATTCTTTGTATTTTTAACAAAATGAACTTGCGGAAATCGTTGTATAAGCTCCTCTTCAAGTCCTATCTCTGTCGATGCGTTATCAACTAAAACGATTTCGTATTTAAAACTCGTATCCGAACAGAATACGGATTCGATGGCCTGTAGCGTTAGATTCTTTGTATTATAATTTACTATGATAATGCTCAAATCCATCTTATCATCTTCCTCTGATCTATTTTCCATAACTAAAAGTATAACACGGATGATGATAGGATTTATTATTAAAATATTAACAAAGAATAAAGCACCTTACTAGAAGGTGCTCCTTTGATACTCTTTTATAAATATTTTTAAGGAATCACGCCAATGCGGCAGATCGCTCAAACCATTTAAACGGATCGCCATGTGGTCCATAACAGAGTACTCTGGTCTTGGAGCAGGTCTTGGGAACTCGGCTGTAGTAACCGGGTTAACTTTCATACTTAAGCCAGCCTCTTCAAAAATAGCTTTAGCAAACTCATACCACGAACAAGAACCTGTATTCGATACATGATATGTTCCATAAAACTCAGTCTCTATAAGATCACCGATGAAACGAGCTAGGTCCACCGTAAAAGTAGGAGAACCTACTTGATCATGGACTACGTTTAATTCGTTTCGACCTTCTGCAAGCTTAAGCATGGTTTTTACAAAATTGGCTCCGTGCAGCCCATAAACCCAGGAGGTGCGTACAATAAAATATCGTGAATGCAAGGTCTGGACAAATTGTTCACCAGCCAGCTTGGATCGTCCATATACCCCTAATGGACTAGTAGGCATAAATTCATCATAAGGTTGAGTGCCTTGACCATTAAATACATAGTCCGTACTTATATAAACCAGCTTAGCTGCTATTTTCTCCGCGGCAACAGCAACATTTCTTGTCCCTGTTGCATTCACGCGAAACGCCTCATCCGGTTCTGATTCGGCTAGATCTACTTTTGTATGGGCAGCAGAATGGATAACAATATCAGGACGGATCTCTTGAAAGACTTGAGAAACATGATTGAAATCTGTAATATCCAGTTGCTCACGACCGCACCCATAGACGTCATATCCACGATCTTTCAATTGCTTGACCAAATCCACCCCGAGCTGTCCATTTGCACCGGTGACGAGTACCTTTACCCTATCCATCGATTTTCTCCCCGTACTGGCGAGAATAATAAGCCGTATATTCACCGGTCTTTATCCTTTTCCACCATTCTTGGTTATCCAGATACCACTGAATCGTCTCCTCAATTCCCGTATCAAATGTATATTGAGGTTTCCAACCTAATTCTGTCATGATTTTAGTTGGATCAATGGCATAACGTTTATCGTGACCTAAACGATCTGTGACAAATTGAATCAAATCTCTTGATTTGCCCAGCTTGTCCACAATCAATTCTACAATCTCGATGTTTCTGCGTTCATTGTGTCCACCAATGTTATATACTTCCCCCGGTCTTCCCTCGTGAATCACAAGATCAATTGCTGAACAATGATCTTTGACATGAAGCCAGTCACGAACATTGTCTCCTTTCCCGTACACCGGAAGAGGCTTGTCTTCTAATGCATTTGTAATCATTAAAGGGATAAGCTTTTCCGGAAAGTGATAAGGTCCGTAGTTATTCGAACAACGTGTAATATTTACATTCATTCCAAACGTCTCATGATACGAACGGACGATCATATCAGCTCCTGCTTTGCTTGCAGAATAAGGGCTATTTGGAGCTAACGGTGTTTCTTCCGTAAAGTAGCCGATGTCTCCGAGTGACCCATAGACTTCATCGGTAGAGATTTGGACGTATTTATGGATGTTGTTAGCTTTCGCAACATCCAAAAGGGCTTGTGTTCCCAAAATATTATTTTTGATGAAAACATCTGGATCGGTAATGCTGCGATCCACATGGGATTCGGCCGCAAAGTTTACAATTACATCGATCTGATAATTCTTTACTAAGAAGTCCACAAGCTCACGGTTGGCAATATCGCCTTTTACAAAAGTATAATTAGCCCTATCTTCAATTTCCTTAAGATTTTCAAGATTTCCCGCGTAAGTTAACAAATCCAGGTTAACTATTTTATAATCACTATATTTCTGGAGCATGTAGTGAACAAAATTACTTCCTATAAATCCAGCACCGCCGGTTACTAATACATTCATCTGTTTCTCTCCTTAGAAATTGATTTCCGCATCCTTCAATAAAGGAAGCTTGGAATCTTTATCTGAAAGAATAGGCCTAGAAGTAGGCCAATCTATACCAATGTCTGGATCATTCCAGAGAATACCACGATCGTTTTCTGGAGAATAATACTCATCAACTTTGTAAAAGACTTGCGTATTGGGAACAAGTGTGCAAAATCCATGAGCAAATCCCTTCGGAACCAGAAGCTGTCTCTTATTATCTTCACTTAAGATGACCCCTACCCATTGACCAAACGTAGGAGAATCCTTACGGATGTCTACGGCCACATCGTAGATAGCCCCTGTTAAAACTCTAACCAGCTTAGTTTGAGCCTTGGGATTTAATTGGTAATGGAGTCCTCTAATCGTTCCTGTTTCCACAGATAATGATTGATTATCCTGAATAAGCTTGATATCCAATCCAGACTGTATAAATCTTTGTTCATTGTAGCTTTCCATAAAAAAGCCCCGGTTGTCTCCGAACACTGCTGGTTCAATAATCACGACACCATCAAGCTTGGTTTGAATGATATTCATCTTTTTTGGCTACCTCACTAATAAGTATAAACTGCGATTCGAATTAGCTACTCTAAGAAGATATTGCCCATATTCATTTTTCAGCATAGGTTCAGCCAGGTTGAGCAGTTGCTCACGAGAAATGTAACCCATATTGTAAGCAATCTCTTCTAAGCAAGCTACCTTTAAACTTTGTCGTTTTTCAATCGTCTCAATGAACTGAGATGCCTCTAGAAGAGATTCATGGGTACCGGAATCCAGCCAAGCATATCCACGACCTAAGATTTCTACGTTTAATTCTCCCTGTTCCAGGTAAACCTTATTCACATCGGTAATTTCAAGTTCCCCACGAGCAGATGGTTGAATATTTTTGGCAATATCTATCACACGATTATCATAGAAGTACAAACCAGTCACAGCATAGTTGGACTTTGGATCAATAGGTTTTTCTTCAATGGAAATAGCTCGTTTTTGCTCATCGAACTCTACTACACCGAAGCGGTGAGGATCACTGACATAATACCCAAATACACTTGCACCAAATTCTCTTCTAGCTGCCTTCTGAAGCAATTGAGTAAATCCGTGCCCGTAATAGATGTTATCCCCGAGAATTAAAGCAACACTATCATTACCGATAAATTCTTCCCCAATAATAAAGGCTTGAGCTAATCCATCTGGGGATGGTTGAACGGCATAGGAGATAGTAATTCCTAAATCTGCACCATCTCCTAAAAGTTGTTCAAATCTAGGTGTATCTTCAGGAGTGGAAATGATTAATATCTCACGTATGCCCGCTAACATCAGGACGGAAAGTGGATAATAAATCATAGGCTTATCGTAGACTGGCAACAATTGTTTAGATACAGCTCTCGTTAGAGGGTATAAGCGGGTTCCGCTTCCTCCGGCAAGGATAATTCCTTTCATAATTTAATCTCTCCCTTATTTAAACCATTTACGAATTTCCATTGCCGTCGCTTTTTTTCTTTCCATAACTTTTTTTCTTTTGATACAAGCTTTTGGCAGTAGTTTAATAAATTGTAACCATGATTTTATTAAATAGGGTTCTCTCATCAGCAGGTAAGTCATGGCCATAATTTCATAGAACAATAACCAAGGCAAATGGATCAATATATTAATAAAGAAATCATTTTTAACCATCAATAAGTATCGATTCTTAAAAGAGTGGATCTTCACGGTCTTATTGATCTTTTTCCTATTGCCTTTTTTCCAACCTCTTTCGTGAATCCCTTTTGCATGTGGAACAATTATTGAGTCCCATCCAAATAATTGTCCTCTCCAGGCAATATCTACATCCTCTTTATAGGCAAAAAAATCCTCATCGAAAAATTGCCCTTGGATGGTTAGGTCTTCGACAAAACGTCTACTGTATACAGCAGCAGCACCACATGGTCCAAAGTTAGTTGCAACATTAAGTTCTAGAGATGTTAGTTTTTTATCTTGATAAATATCATAAAAGCTACGGTTTTTCTTTGCTCCAATTCCTAACGAATCAATAGTTATTTCATCCGATCTTAGTAGTAAGCCTGAAGCCATTCCAACAGTTGGGCGTTTAGACATTAATTCTAAAATATTTTGTATATAACCAGGTTGAAGTTTAACATCAGGATTTAAGGTTAAGATATAATCAGTGTCTTCTACTTGGCGAATACAATAATTGTGTCCTCCGGCATAACCCAGATTTTTTTCTGATTTAACAACAGTGACTTCATCAGGTGAAAAAGCTTCAATGGTCTTTAGAGTTTCATCTGTCGATGCGTTATCTAGTATATACACTCTCTTTCTAAAAGCTCCTGACTGGCTGAGAACACATTTTAAACAATCTGCAATCTCCTTACTACTATTAAATGTAACTATATGAATAGAGATAAGGGGTAACATGATTTACCACCCGTCAAATATTAAATTATTTTATTATCTTGATAATAATAATTGTTTTATTTTTGTATATAATTTTTTTTGTATTTTATGGGCAATAACTTTCCAAGAAGTATTACTCACCTGATATATAACTGATTGGGGACGATTAAGGATTTGTTCTACATCTTTGAATATTTCCCCCGCTGACACCTCAATATTATGTTTAAAGTGTTTTTCTCTTACAATATTAAGATAATCATCAAACAATTTCTGTCTCTCGTGATTTACTTGAGGTAAAGCAGGTACCCGGTATATTGATGTAAGCTTCTCCACAAATAAGAAGTCATATTTTAAGGCATATCTTAACCAAAGGTCCCAATCTTCTAAAACCTCTAGGGACAGATCAAACCCTCCTAATTCCTTATATACCTCTTTTTCAAACATAACCGTTTGGATAGGGAAGTAATTATGGTGTAACAAAACTAGACGATTAAACTTTTCTCGATACTGTACATTATGGAATAATTCTTTATACTGATACGGTTCCTTAGATAAAATTTGTATCGGTGTCTCAAAAGCAATGGAATATGCAATTTTATACTGCGGATTTTTGGCTAGGGATGTACATAGAACTTCAACATGATCAGCGTAAAACAGATCATCGTCATCTAAGAAATTTAAATATTTCCCGCTTGCTAAATCCAAAGCCATGTTTCCCGCTACACATCTTCCCACTTTTTCCATCGTTGCCTTATATACAATTTGCAAATCAGAAAATTCTTCTTCAATAAGCTTTCTAGAAACATCTGGTCCATCCTCAACAACTACAACCTCAATATTCTTGTAAGTTTGGTTTCTCAGGCTTATTAGAGTCTCTCTTAATACAGAGGGTCTTTCGCAGGTTCTAACTATTATAGAAACAAGCGGTCTCTCTTCGGCAAGTTCATTTACATAAAAAGCACCATCACGAATCAACTCATAGTCCCACCCTTTGAAATCGGGCTTAAAGGTTACGTTTCGATTATCTTTCTTCCACTTCCTGAATTTACGCCCTTCTACAAAACTACGAAACAAATTTTTTCGAATAACCTTTTTATGATCTGGAGACGGTCCTTTAATAGCAAAGAGACTGTTAAATAAAGCATAGCCATTTAAAATATCCTTTAGGTTGCCGAACTTATACCTTAACATCAGGTTATTATACGTACTATTATAGAATTGATTTGGCTTTACTTCGCCTGCACTCATATAGGTGTAATGATAAACGATACTTTTAGGTACGTATACAGTTTTGTAACCATTGGCTCTAAATCTCCAACTTAAGTCCACATCTTCGGCATACATAAAAATATTCTCATCGAACATTCCAATGGAGGAGAAATAATCTCTTCGAACCATACAGGCTGCAGCGCTAGCCCAACTGGTTTCCATTGTTACAGGATTATATAATTTCGGATGTTCATAAGGAAACTGTCGAGCTTCCCATAAGCCAATATCGTCATCCGAGGTTTCTGCAGCTTGAATCAATTCGGATATAGAATCCTTCTCTAGTTCAGTATCAATATTTAGGAAAAAAATATAGGGTTGTTGGGTATTCTTTACACCTATATTATTAGCTGGTCCGAAACCAACATTATCTTGAAGAGCAATAACATTAAAGCCACCAAAAAGGGCTTTTTTATTATATTTTTGTAAAATATCTAATGATCGGTCTCTTGAATTATTATCTACAAATGTTAGATATATATTTCTCAAAGGATAATTGACTTTTTCAATACTTGACAAACAATTTTCAATCCACTTTTCTGAATTAAAAGAGACTAGAATAATATCTAGTGTTTTCATTTCTATATTCACATCCTCTTATTGTCCCTAAACAAATTTCTAATTTTGAGTGCTACCTTAACTTCAACTTGACTAATAAGTTTGTTCAAGTTATGCTGCATTCTCTCTATTGTATTATTTTTTTCAGCTATTACTGATTCAAGTTCATATATACGCTGTTTTTTACAATGAAGAGTTTCCAGCATTTTATTTTTTTCTTCAATCTCACCCTCATATATTTCTTTCTTTCCCTCTAATTCTTCGAGCTGCTCTTGGAGGGAGCGAATTTCTGAATCCTTTTCTTTCATTTGGTTTTTTAACCATTCAATTGCTTCATCTCTTTCCTTCACCTGATTTCGAAGCCATTTTATTCCTTCATCCCTTTCACTAACCTGCTTTTCTAGCCATGTGATATATTTATCTTTTTCTTCGATAATAGTGTTTTTTTCCTTATATTGTTCTTTATAGAAGTTAAGTTCTGCGTAAGAGATCATTTTAATATTGGCTTGATCCATTGAATGCTGACGATATTCAAGTAATGGATATGGAGCCCTTTTCGCACTCCACCCCTTTTTGATCATTCTATGAAACAAGTTATAATCCTCTGGAGTTGACTCTTTTTCAATATAGCCGCCTACATCATCAAAGGCCTTTCTTTTATACATAGACGATCCATGAATAAAATTATGACCTGCATCCAACAAACTAAGAGACTCATGATTAAAATCGGGAAAATTAATAATAAAGAAATTCTCCTTCACAGGTCCTCTTCGTTCTTCAGCAAACCCATCATAAACTATCTTGGCCCGGGGACCAAATAGAGCAAAATCGGTATAGGCAATCCCACATTTATCATTCGAGTCAAGGATTCCTATTGTCTTTTCCAGATAATCACTTCTAAATCGGTTGTCTGCACCTAAAAAGCAAATATAGTCCGATGTAGTAAGTGAAACGGCTTTGTTGAAATTTTTTACAATTCCCAGGTTTACTTCATTCCTATTATATTTAATTAAATTGGGATATTTTTTTGTATATCCCATAGAGACTTCCATTGTATTATCAGTGGAACAATCATCGGTAATTAAGATTTCATCAGGAGGTATTGTTTGGTATAGTACAGATTCAATTGCTTCAGCAAGAAAAGGACCGTAATTATAGGATGCAATAATAACTGCTATTGTGGCCTTTTTAAATAATGTTGTAGAACCTACGCTAATAACGTTATATTTGGTATTTTCCTGTTGCAATGTTGATTCAATATAAGTTAAATCTTCCGAAGAATCCATAATCCAACGAAAATTACTGTCATCCTTTTTTATACTATCTAACCCCTCAAGATCAGGTGGATATTTATCTGCTAAATCTCTCTTCGAAGCCTTTAATTGAATCTTCCCCCCATTAATAACAATACTAATAAACCTGTCTAATAAATTAGACTCAGCTGAATTTAATAGGTCTATCGGATAAAAGTATTCAAAAGGGTAGGAGAATTGTTTCAATATTGGTAAATAATATAGTTCGAGTACCTCATGCGATCCTTCAATTACTATAACGACATGCTCATCATTTTTTAAATCATACTCTTCAAGGGAAACAACTTTCTTGGAGTTGAGTTGTATCATTTGGCGGTAAAAGCTATCAGAATCAACCGAACCTTCGCTAGCCCACGGATAAACTCCCGAAAATTTTAATATCATTTTGTATAAACCTCTATTCTAGTCGTGTATCCAAGATGTTCATAATAATATTCCTTTACCATCAAAAACGGAAATCTAGCTTTATACCATTTATCAATATGATTAGTAATTAAAATCCCTGTATCCGACAAATGTTGATCGATAATACAATATATAAGATATAATGACTCTTTAATATAATGCGGATACATCAAACCTGATAGTACAATAAGATCATATTTATCATTTTTAATTTGGGGTATATTATAAATTGATAAACATTTAAATGAAACCTTACTATTAATATTATTTGCTGCTAGGCTTACCGCACTTTTAGAGTTATCAATTCCCAAGATCTTTTCTCCAGGTAGATCTCTAGTTATCAAGCCATTTCCGCATCCAATGTCGAGCACATTTTTATATTTTTTTTGTGGTATCTCTGCGAGTAAAATTTCTTTTCTTTTTAAAAGATCTTTATCAGTTTCAGTGAACCAGGGATCATTACTCTCGAGCGTTAATGGGAAATTACTTAAGGTTTGATCCATAACAGATTTTCCCTTCATTGGATTTTAGAAGCAACTTCCATCGGTAGGCTTACCAGTGCCCATCTCGTTTTATTCGGCTCATCATTTACTTTGAAAACAACCGCATTATCAACTCTATCAAAGAATGTATTAGTTGGTATAGCATCAACCATTAATAAAGTAAGCGAATAATTTCCAGCTCTCAATTTATTTGTAAAAGTGAAATTGATTTCACCACATGAACCCTTAGGTAGATTTTTTATTTCAACATTTTCATACTTAGTGTTTGTACCTACTATCTCTAGCTGGTTTTTATCTCTTATGTGTATAGCAGCTACAATCTCAGGAACTTCAACTTGTGTTTCATAATACACCTTAACTGTTACTCTTTGATTAAATTCTATCTCGTTTATTTCTCGGTCATCCTCATCTACTATTCTTGAGTAGATAATCTTTACTTCACCAGTTCCTTTTCTAGTCGAAGCTACAGCTTTTTCAAAACGGTCTCTATCAATCTCTGAGAACTCAAATCGAAAATTATCTTTATTTCCAGCTACTTGGATATTGTCACTACCAAAATCTTTCTTTCGGAGATACTCATGCTTCGCTCTTTGATCATTAATATATTGATCGCAAACTTTACCACTATCTCCAACTTCTTTTATTACTCCATTTTCCAAATAAACAGCCCTATTGCATAATGTTTTTATGGCCCCAATGTCATGGCTTACAAATAAAGTAGTGCATCCTTTTTCCATCATACTTTTAATTTTATTCATACACTTAACTTGAAAGGCCATATCCCCTACACTTAGCGCCTCATCTACTATAAGTATTTCTGGCTCAACATTAATCGCCACAGCAAACGCTAGTCTGGCAAACATTCCACTAGAATACATTTTTACAGGTTGATGAATAAAGTCCCCAATATCGGCAAATGTTAGTATTTCATCTAATTTCTTTTTCATTTCATCTCGCGTAAAGCCCATAATTGTACCATTAAGAAATATATTTTCCATGCCAGTGTATTCAGGGTTAAAGCCGGCACCTAATTCTAGCAACGCCGAGACTCTTCCTTTTACCGCAATAGAACCAGTACTTGGAGTCAAAACTCCTGAAATCATTTTTAAAAGTGTTGATTTTCCAGAACCATTTTTACCTATAATTCCAACAGTCTCACCTTTTTTAATTACGAGATTAACATTTTTCAGCGCAAAAAACTCTCTGTGGTAATTTCTTGATGAAAAAGGAATAATAGATTCTTTTACTCGGTCTAGTGGATTATCGTATAGTTTATAAGCTTTAGATACATTAGATATACTAATAACTTCCACAATCTGTTCCCCCTCTAAAAACTCTTACAAAACATCAGCAAAATGGGGTTTTAACCTTTTGAACATAACAACTCCAATAATTAGCAGGATGATTGTCACTGACCAAAAGTATACTGTCATGCTTATATCATGCCAAAACCACTTGTGATATATGAAGGAATTTCTGTAACCCTCCACAATATAATATGCCGGGTTATATCTCAAAAAGCTACGATACTCAGTTGGTATTATGTCTAAGGACCAAACAATAGGAGATAACCAAAAACCAAACTGAAGGAGCATCGCGACCAGTTGTCCAATGTCCCTTAAAAAGACCGTAAGTGAAGACGTTATCCACGTAATTGCGACAACAAAAATAAAACTAGAGAACAGATAGTAAAATACTTGCAAACTATAAAAATCAGGTTTATAACCATACATTAGTAAGACTATTATTAAAAGAACTAAGAAAAACATGTGGAATACTAAAGCGGAAAAAACCTTAATGATTGGCAGCAAGCTAACTCTAAATACCACTTTTTTTACTAAAAAACTGTTTTCTACTATAGAATTAGTTCCACCATTCAAGCTTTCAGCAACAAAGAACCATGGTATGATTCCAGCCATAAGCCATACAATAAAAGGGTAATTATCAATTGGTTTGGACCGAAATCCGATTTCAAAGACAAACCAAAAAATAAGTATTGTAAGAATAGGATTAACAAGTGCCCATAAAATTCCTAAATAGGATCCTAGATATCTAGTTTTAATATCATTTTTCGACAGCTCAAATATAATTTTTCTCGTTTCCAAAATCGAAATTAATACATTGTTTAATTTCCCCATTTTTCTCCCTCTTAACCAGTTTTCTTCAAAGAATTAAAAGCATGTGCTTTTGATAAATGTTTCTTAAGATTTAAGAAACGCTTTTCTACGAAATGCCAAGAAAAAATTGATTACATTAAGATCACCGGAAACGAAATCAGGAAATTTCTATAAGCAGACATTAAGGTTAACCAATCTATTCCACCAAGTACCCTTTCAGGCAACACACCTTGACTACAAACGAAAATAAAGAGTAATCAGAAACACATACAATATAACCGTTCTATTCTTGAATGAGCCTAACATTCCATATATGGCTACAATCAAATAACAAAGAATTTCTTATGGAATAGTGCATATTGAACCATTTACAGCATGCTTATATATGTTATCCTCAAAAACACCAGGTAAAACATACTGCACTAGGAACAATAAAATTCCTTGCATATAATTATATGTCTGGGGATGTTTTAAATAATCATTAAGCGGTAAAGAAGTAACCAATGGCCCAAGAATAAAAGTAGATATAAGTACTGCAAATATTAACCCTGGGAAGATTCTAAGCATCCTGGATAATAAATAGTTCTTTAATACTGGATTACGGTCAAAACTTTGTGTTATTAAAAATCCGCTTATAACAAAAAATGCCAATCACTATCCTACCATAGGTCCATTGACCTTTCGAGATTTTAGAAAAGAGTTCGGTTTCACTGCCGGACAAAGGAAAAGAGTGGAAAAAATAACAAGAGTTGCAGCAACAAACCTTAATAAATCGAAATTATTCTTTTTATTTTTTGAAAAATTTAATATAGTGTTCCGTTATTCATAATTCCTCTCCTCTTTGTCATCCATCTATTTATATCAAGTCAAATTATACGATTGTAAGTTTTTGATAAATGTTGTCGACGACTATACCATATTACCATATATACTCCAAGTCATGCAGTGTATGATATAAAGCAATTTAACAATTTATTGGGATCCTATCCAATCACAGTAAAAAAGCCTGGGCAATCCTCCCAAGCTTTTCTTACTGTCTTATCTACTTCCACGACCTATTTGCCAACTTATACCTCACACGAATAATCCTCGCCATCCGAAGCAAAGGTCGATTCTTCTTCCCAACCAATCCAATCACTTCAGAGCCTAACTCTAACATGATCAGGACGGCCCCTACAATAATCGCTGCTCCCCATAAGGTGGACTGGGAGAACAATACTGCCGATAAGGCAAACACTGCGCTGATCATATAGATCGCAAGCACTGCTCCGCGATGCGACAATCCCATTCCCAGCAAACAGTGATGCAGGTGGTTTTTATCCGGCTCGGAAATCGGTTTCTTGTTCACGATTCGACGAATGATTGCGAAGAACGTATCAGATAATGGTACGCCTAAGATTAGAATCGGAACTAAGAAGGCAATAACTGTTAATTGCTTAAATCCTAGAATAGATAGCGCTGCTAAGCTGAAACCTAAGAACAACGCGCCCGTATCCCCCATAAAGATCTTTGCAGGGTGAAAGTTATAGAATAGGAAACCAATGACTGAACCTAACAAAATCACACTCAACAAAATGGCAAGCGTATTTCCCATCAGAAAAGCCATTACCATAGTCGCTGCAATAGCGATTCCGGAGACTCCAGCTGCTAAGCCATCTAATCCATCAATCAGGTTGACGGCATTCGTGACTCCAACGATCCAGAAAATGGTAACTGGAATGCTCAGCCACTTAAAGTAAACTTGCCCTTCGAAAGGCAGGTTGATGAATTCAACGCGAAGTCCCATGCTCACTACGACAATCGCAGCAATGATTTGGCCCAGCATCTTGGCTTTCGGAGATAATTGATATTTATCGTCAAGGGCACCGGTGAGGACGATGATGGTTCCTCCAATGAAGATACCCCATGCTTCTTTGGTTAATGGTACGAATAAAAAGAAACAAATCGCAAATGCAATGTAAATCGCTAAACCACCTAACCTCGGCATGATGCGGGTGTGAACTTTCCGATGATCCGGCTGGTCCACGACACCCCAAGCGATCGCTAGTTTTTTCACCAAGGGAGTTGCAATGAGCGTTAACACTAAGGCCAAAGCAAAATATAGGAAATACATAGCCACGAAAAAATCCTCTCCCTACTTATTCTCTCTATATCGAAATTATTTTAGTCGGTTCTAGGCATGGCGTCAAATGGCATTCATTTCTTTTTTGCGGCAAAATAGGCTTTTATTGCGAATTTAGGTAGGGCAAGCTGTCTTTTCCAGCGTGATGGTTGAGATATCAAGCGATAGAACCATTCCAGATTTAACTTCTGCCAGAAGGCTGGGGCCCGTTTGACTTTTCCTGCTATTACGTCTAAGCTGCCGCCTACGCCGATGGCGATTTTCGTATGTAGTCGATGCTTGTTTTCATAAATCCATTTTTCTTGACGAGGAGCTCCGAGAGCTACAACAAGGAAATCAGGATTCGCTTTATTGATCTCGGCAATGACTTCTTCTTCCTTTTCTTTAAAAAAGCCATTGTGGCGTCCTGCCACTATAAGATTCGGATAGCGCTCCAAAATCTTGTCGGTTGCCAACTGACTTACTTCTTCACTTGAGCCTAAGAAGTAAAAGGTCCATCTCTGTCTGTCTCCTTCTTCTAACAAACGGATCAGCAGATCATAACCCGCTACACGCTCGGAAACCGGATCATCATTCCACTTGGACGCGATCACGATGCCAATGCCATCAGGGGTAATTAAATCGGTGTCCTCCGAGATGCGCTTTAACTGAGGGTCTTCTAGAGTCCCCATAACAAATTCGGGATTCGCTGTGATCACATGAAAGAGCTTGTCTCGAGATTGATTTATCGTATCACGAATAAGTTGCACCGTTTCTTCCATGGTTAATTTGGAAAATGGAACACCCAATATGTTCGCTTTATTCTTCATTTTCTGCTTTTCCTTTATTTAGACGTTTTTCCACCACAAAAGGTTTCACTTTTATTTATAGCATAGGATTTCTTTTTTACCAACAGCTTATTAGCTTTTAGATGAAAAAACCGTGGGGAATCCCCACGGTTTCGTTAATTTATCTGCTTTAAAAATTGATCGATTCGTTCAATCGCCTTTTCTAGGTTTTCCATTGAGGTTGCATACGAGCATCGGATATGCCCTTCTCCACCCTGTCCAAACACATGACCAGGAACAGCCGCTACTCTGGAATGAGTGATTAGTTTTTCAGCAAACTCATCTGAGGTTAGACCTGTTGAGCGAATCGATGGAAAAGCATAAAACGCTCCTTCTGGCACTAAACAATCCAATCCAATCTGTTGAAAGGCTTTGCTGATATAATTTCTACGCTGACGGTAGCTTATGACCATCTCGTCTTTTAGCTTTAATCCACTGCGCAGGGCTTCTACGGCCGCCCATTGCCCCATAATGGGAGCACAGAGCATGGTGTATTGATGGATTTTCGTCATCGCTGAGATGATATCCTCTGGACCCGCCGCATAACCGATCCGCCAGCCCGTCATTGCAAAGGCTTTAGAAAAGCCGGAAATCAGGATCGTTCTATCTTTCATTCCCGGTATGGAAGCAAAGCTGAAATGAGGTTCGTCATAGCTCAATTCCGCATAGATTTCATCAGATAAAACCAATAGATCGTGTTTTTCGATAAGCTGAACGATAGGACCCCAGTCCTCCCGGTTCATGGTGGCCCCCGTCGGGTTATTCGGATAACAGAAGATCACGGCCTTGGTGCGGGATGTAATTCTTTCCTCTAGAGCTTGTGCCGTAAGTTTAAAGTTGGTTTCCATCGTTGTGGGTACACTCACCGCTACCCCGCCAGCCAGCTTGACTACCGGTTCATAGGAAACATAGCAGGGTTCAATGATGAGTACTTCGTCACCAGGATCAAGGATGGCTCGCAGGGCCACATCGATGGCTTCACTCGCCCCTACCGTCACTAACAGTTCTTTTTGATCATTATATTGGACTTGAAAAGATTCGTAGAGATAATTGGCGATCTCATAACGCAGTTCAGGTAGACCACTATTGGAAGTATACGTCGTATATCCACGCTCCATCGTGGATATACTGGCTTCCCGGATCGACCAAGGCGTCACAAAATCGGGTTCCCCTACTCCTAGGGAGATAACATCTTCCATCGTATTCGCTAAATCGAAATACTTGCGGATCCCGGAAGGGGGAATGGATTGAATAGTTTGAGATAATCGTCGATTCATGGGGTCACAACCATCCTTCTGTCGCCATCTTGCTGATCATAGATGACGCCGTCATGCTTATACGTTTTTAAGATAAAATGTGTAGCGGTGGAAATAACGTTATCGAGAGTAGAAAGCTTTTGAGCCACAAAAAAAGCTACTTCCCTCATGGTTTTTCCTTCAATGGTAACGGATAAATCATAGGCTCCGGACATTAAATAGACCGACTTCACCTCAGGAAAACGATAGATCCGTTCAGCAATTTCATCGAAACCCTTGTCCCTTTGAGGGGTCACTTTCACATCGATCATCGCGGTTACTTTATCGTCACCTTGGATTCTGTCCCAGTTAATTAAAGTAGGATATCGCAAAATCACTTTGTCTTTTTCCAGTTGGGCAATGGTTTCTTTGAGTTGCTCTTGTGGGATATCCAGCATCATGGATAGCTTGTCAATGCTTTGCCTAGCATCCTGTTCGAGCAAAACGAGTAATTCAATGATTTTCTCCTTTTTCACTCCGCACTCCACCTTCAGTTTTTCAAATATTTTATCACACACACCCAAAAAGAAATAGCCTTAGTCAAATAATGACCAAGACCATTCTGATAAGACTTGCTTATGAAGCAATAATGGTAGAAAACGCGGACTTATAAATCATCGCCTGCTTGTCCCCAGTTTGGCGGATAACAACAACATAGCGATCGAACGCTTCCACGTAGCCTTCCATATGAACTCCATTTTTTAAAATGAACTTGATATTTTTCTTCCCTTGTTTGGATGTATTTAAGATTTCATCCTGCTGAATATTCATATTTTCCTTTTCGGATGTCATATTGTCATTGTTTCCTTTCCTGCATGATTTTGTAAATCTATTTTATCATGGCGTTTCTGCTTTTACAAAAATCTTTCCGCTGAATTGACAAATGGATATGCTTCTCATAACATCGTTACAGAAGGAACGGTGATCCCATGGTTTTGATTCATGTTTTATTTACCCTATTATTTGTGATTAATTTTATGTTAAAGGGTTATCTGGTATGGTATGTAGATACCCAGCCCATCTTTGATTTTGCCCGTTACTATCAAGCGGCCATCGATTTGGCTGACGGGCATGGATTTGTCATGTTCGGCCGGACCACAGCTTTTCAGGGGGTAGGTTATCCCGGCTTTCTCGCCTTTTTCTTTTCGATGTTTGGCCCAAGCCTATTGTTAGCCAAAAGCTTGAACTGGATACTTAGCCTCCTATCGGCTCTTTTATTTTATCATATCGCAAAGCGTTTCCTGCCGTCCGGCGTTGCCATGCTGGCAACCACCCTTTATATTTACTTGCCGAAGGAAATTCTTTATGTGAATGTCCTGGGAAGTGAGCTTCTATTTAATGCCCTCATGCTTGGATATTTAGCCAGCTATTTTAAATCTTGGCCAGAACAAGGGAAAAGAGCTACCCGTCAATGGATCTGGCTAATTGGAGCAGGACTGCTATTGGGCTGCATGAGCCTAGTCAAACCTCTCTCGCCATTATTCGGCTTTCTTGTGGTGATAGGAGAACTCGGACGCTGTATAGGAACTTCCCTGGCAGCTCAAAAAGGAGTCTGGTGGAAAGGGATCCTCCGAACCGCCGTGGTTGCTATCCTTTCCATTGCTGTGATTGCTCCTTGGACCTACCGAAATTATCAAGTGTTTGATGCGTTTGTTCCGATGACAACAAACGGAGGATATGTGTTGTACGTCAACAATAATCCGTACGCGACAGGTGCCTGGATGGACCCTTACACCATACCTGGTAGTCCCATTCACGAGGTTTCCTATCCCGAGAGCGACCCTCGCTTTGAGGTCGAGATGAATCAACGGCTAAAAGAAGCAGCGCAGGAATGGATTATAGACAACCCTGGACGTTTTATGCAATTGATGCTGTACCGCTTTTATGAGACCTTCTATACCAATTGGGACTGGAAATGGGCCTTCGAATCTAATGAACCGATCATATCGGACCAAACCAAAGCTGTCATTCATCGTGTGACGATGGTCATGCATGGTATCCTAGCGTCTCCATACTATTTAGCCATGCCCGTTGTCTTAATAGGTTTCCTTGGTACGGCCTTGAGCCGGCGTAAAAGAATGAAGATGGGACTGGGGACTTGGGAAAAAAGTTTAGCTCTCGTGTTGTTCACGATTCCTGCCCTCATGATTACAACGGTCACGATGATCTTTGAAGGTAATTCCCGCTATTCCTTCCCTTGCCATCCAGCCTTTGCGGTCTATGCCGCGATGGTGCCTTGGCTAGTGACCAAGCTATATAAAACGAATAATTAATAAAAGTTTGATTGTAGCTATTACAGGGTAGCCAGACCACCTTTAGTGGAAACTTTTTATGCGAAATAAGGATGATAAATCGTAAGCGTCTAATAAGTCAGTGTATGGAAACTTCCCTAAGTCTTTGAGACAATC
>NZ_JBEGDL010000033.1:0-56993 GCF_040813775.1 Ammoniphilus soli | reverse complement strand
TATGAAGGACAAGAACCGTTATCCACAATTGTAGGGTGTTCCTGTCAAACTCGAGTCAATGTAGTAAAAGTGAAAAAAAGCCCATCTCAATAACAAGATGTTGTATAACTCTCTTGCATTCAACCAGTCGAAGTCGCAACCATCAATTCCCCTCTAGGAGTTGTTCCTGCTTAATAGTTGAGTCTGATGATCTCCACCAAGCGGATTTCGGGTGCCTATCGGAATTGATTTGGACTGTCTCACCCATTTGGGGTGTGGATAAAGCAACTCCCTTTTCCCTCGACGCTCGGCTTACTCGTTCGATCGGATCCGTCCAGTCGTGCAAGGAAAGGGAAAAGGCCCCCCAATGCATGGGAATCATGACCTTGCCCCTGACATCGAGGTGAGCTTGAACTGTTTCCTCTGGGATCATATGAATGTTCCTCCACCGCTCGTCGTACTGGCCGCATTCCATCATGGTAAGGTCAAAGGGCCCAAAGCGTTCACCAATTTCCTTGAAATGAGGCCCATAGCCACTGTCTCCGCTAAAGTAAAGCCGTGCCTGGGGAGCTTCAATAACCCATGAGCACCATAGCGTCGAATTTCGATCTCCTATGCTCCGCCCTGAAAAATGCCGAGCAGGCGTGCAAGCCAGCCGAATGCCTTCAAATTCCCCTTCGTCCCACCAATCCAGTTCAGTAATCCTGGCCTTATCAATCCCCCAGCGCTCGAGATGGGCTCCAACCCCAAGGGGAACAAAGAATTTCCTGACCTTTTCTTTCAGTTTTAGGATCGAACCATAATCTAAATGGTCATAGTGATCATGAGATAAGATGACCGCATCAATGGACGGAAGATCTTCTGCTCTAACCGGCGGACTTTTACTGTATCGCTTGCCTCCAATAGAAGGGAAAGGAGAAGGGGCTTTCCCGAGCATCGGATCAAGCAATAGCCTCTTTCCGTTCAGCTCGAGCATGAAAGCTGAGTGACCAAACCAGGTCACGCTAGGTTGTTGTTCAGCGGGGGCAGTCTGGAATAGATCCGGTTTCTTGATTGGAATCGATTTACTCGGTCTGCGTTTTGGATTTCCCTTCATAAAGTCTCTTAGTAAACCAATCATGGTTCCCATATTCATATCCATAGGTGTAGGAACGGTATTAATGAATTTTCCATTCGAGTAATTCAACGATTGGCTGTTTTTCTTTCTTGATCTTTTTCCACCAAATACGGGATTAATGGTTAAGAAGAGATATCCCGTCATTATCACCACGACTATGGCGAAGAGGACAATCATATCATTACACCTCATTCTTTCATCATGTTTTCAGATTGGATCGAATCTTCTCCCAACATTTTATTTTATTGTCTTTGATATTAACCATTGGATTGCTTTTCGTGGTAACAAACGAGTAGCAGCACCGATCCCAAGCGATAACCTCTTTCCGGGAATCACAACTGGTTTTCCCTTCATGAGTCTCTCATATCCTGCTTGAGCCACAGCAGAAGGAGACATGGCCATTCGATTGAACACCTCTTCCATCTCCCATCACTTCTTGCCACGAGGATTAAATCATATTGCTCTTTGGCGAAAATTTTCGCTAACTCATATGATTCCACCACTGGTCCCCGTAATGAGTGCGATATATTTCTTCAAATAGATCCTCCCCCAGTTATCGTTTATAGGTTTTTTAGAATCACACGAAGGATTCTTCTGAGTTCTCTTAGGTCTTTATCCGGAAGGCTTCCAAATAACCTTTCCGTCAACTCGTCTATCTGCTTGATAGCCGATCCTAATATATCTCTTCCTCGATCAGTAATTTCCAAATGGATAGCTCGCCGATCCTGTTCGCTCATGCTTCTTTGAATAAGGTCTTCCTTTGCAAGCTTATTTGTTAATCCCGTGATTCCACCTGTGGTAATCTGCAATTCATCAGCAAGGTATGTAGGCCGTTGGGGACCACGTTCCTCTAGCAATTGCAAAATTAGGACATGTGTAATGCACAGATCCGTCTGATTAAGCTGATTCCACTCGTTCGTCGCTTTTCTCGTTAGGGCCGTAAAGATTTCCTGTACGTCCAGCAAGTTCTTTTTTCTTTCATCATTTATCATAGATCGTGTTCCTTTGCGAAATCTAAAGAGTCTTTTTAGGAATATAGTGTGGCGCTAAGTATCTTACTACTAAGTTATTAATTGCTAAATATAATATCACCAAAACAACTATGAAGCTAATCTAAACTTCATTGCGGAACCGTTGGTTGTAGATTATCGACTGCGGCAATCCTTCAGTAATATCCTGTTACTTTTTTAGAGTTTTCGAAATATCGTATTATAGGTGAGTTGTGAATATTAAAAACCCGTGAAAATAACACGGGTTTTGATGTTTATTTGCTATCCAATGCCGTTTTTAATGATTGGAGGTTTTCTCTCATAACAGAAAAATAATCTTTTCCTTTTGCTATTTCCTCTTCCGTCAATCCTTCAAGCGGGTTGAAGACCAATGCCTCCGCCCCGATTTCTTTCCGGACCATTTCGGCCACTTTGCCGGTTACCAGCGTCTCGAATAGGATATATTTTACATTGTTTTCTTTAGCGAATGTAATGATCTCCTGCAATTCTTTCTGTGTCGGTTCATCGGAGGGAGTTAAACCGGATATAGCCATCTGCTTAAGTCCATAGCGATTTACCAGATAACCATACGCTGCATGGGAAACCATGATTTCCTTGCGTTGAGCGGTCTGTACTACGGATTGGAATTCTTTATCCAATTGATCCAGTTGGGAAATAAGGTTAGAATAATTCTTTTCATAGGTTTCTTTTCCGGCAGGATCCGCTTGGATCAGGGAATCTTTAATCGCCGTGGCAATGTCTTTAGCGCGAACAGGATCTAGCCAGATATGCGGATCATTGATGCCCTCTTCTTCAAGCCCGTGCTCATCTTCCTTGTGCTCTCCCTCAGAAGAGTTTTCGCTAGCATGTTCACCTTCTTTATGTTCTCCCTCATGACCATGTTCTTCGTCGGCATGCCCTTCCTCTTTAGGCTCAGTCTCGGTCCCATGATCATGATGATCCTCTTCTGCCCCTGTTTGCTCACGGGTCAAAAGAGCGGTATGTTCGCTAGCATTGACGATTACCATCTTAGAGTTATCAATCGATTGTAGTACTTTATCCGCCCAAGCTTCGAATCCGCTTCCGTTATAAATAAAGATATCGCCTTCATTGAGTTTGATTACATCCTTAGCCGTTGGTTCAAAATCATGCGGTTCAGCCCCCGGTGGAACAAGATTCTCAACATGGGCCCGCTCTCCGCCAATTTTGACGGCAAAATCATATAATGGATAAAAACTTGTATAAACTTCTAATTTTTCATTTTGCTTACTTGCTGATATTTCCTGTTTTGGAGCGGTCGCTGTTTCACTCTGCGGACTACATGCAGACAGGAATGTCGACAAGATCAAGCTTAACCCTAGTAATGTAGAGAAATTCTTATTTATCTTCAACTTAAAAACTCCTTTCTACTTCTTAATCATATCAAAATAAGAGCTACAAGAGCATTATACTGTTATTGTCTATTCTTGTAAATAATAATTACTTCGATTTAATGTCTATAGCTTATACATCGTTAAAGCATACTTTTCTCGCCTTTGGCATGCCCATCCGCGGTACTCATTCCTGTTTTTGCCGCCAATTTTTATAACCAATCACCGTGCATAAAATAAGTAAGGCTATGATGACAATCGTCCCCCCTGGCGTCAGATCCCATAGGTACGAAACATAAAGTCCTGACACTACGGAAGATTGAGCAAATAGGATGGAATAGAAGAAAGTTTGTTTAAAACTATTGGCAATTTTCATGCTGGCTGCTACCGGTAAGATGATAAGCGAGGATACTAGTAAAATTCCCACGATTCTCATGGATGAAGCGATCACCAATGCCAGCAAGACCGTAAAAATCAGGTTGACTCTCTTTGACGGAATCCCACTGATCTTGGCATTTTCTTCATCAAAGGATAGGGAAAATAGCTCTTTATAAAATAGCAGAATTACCGTTAGTACAAAGATAGCCGTAACCAAAACCGTATACATATCAGATCTGGTAATTGCGACAATGCTCCCAAACAGGTAACCGTATAAATTTACGTTAAAGCCATTCGCGAGGGAAATAAACACAATCCGGCGGATAGGGTGATTGATAAACGTACGCTGCTGCTGGCCACCGGATAATTTCCCGATATTTCGCTTAGCAAAATCCCCAAGCCCAACCATCTCGATCGCATGATAAATGAACTCTTTCTCTTGGCGCCCTATCCACTTGAATAGCCCCATTTTTCCGAACAAGCCTGTAGAAACCACTTCAAATACCGTCGCAGGGAATCCTGTGTTAAAACTATTGGCCTTTTGAGAAACATAGCCAATGTGACTCCAATCCCTAAAGGAATGAATCGGTTTGCCCAGCAGTTTGATCTCGCCTTGTTGGGGGGGGTATCAACCCTAAAATGATCTTAATGAGTGTTGACTTTCCTGAACCGTTCGGTCCGACTAAGCCCAAGAAATCTCCTTGCATCATGGTAAAATTAATATCGTCTAACACCTTAGAGGCCGAATCATACCAATAGCTGACATGATTCAATTCAATAACCGGTTTCCGTTCCCTGTGTATCATAAGGTTTTTTATTCCCCAAGGGCTCTCATTTACCTTGTGGGTTTCCTCCCTTTCCCTTTTTCGTAATCAATATGATTTATATTTAAAAACCGAGCGGATCATTTCTCCGCTCGGCTTAAACGATCATTAACTCGCTACACATTGAGCGAATTGTTCTTGAAACCAGGTTTGATCTAATTCTCGTCCAATGATCACGACTTCGGTCATTTTCTGTTCACCTGGTTTCCATTTGCGATCGGCGTTTGAGGCAAACAGCATATGGATGCCTTGGAATACAACCCTTTCTTCTACATTTTTGATATACAAAATCCCTTTGTAGCGGAACATTTTCTCCCCAAACTCTTGGATCCACTTCCCAATTAACTTTTCCAGTTTCTTTAAGTCTAATGGCCTTTCTTCTCGGAGTACAATGGACGATACGGTATCGTCATGGTCATGATCTTCTTCTTCCAGAAACCCGGGATCGATTTCCAATTTTTTATCCAAATCAAAGGCATGGATTCCAAGGATCTTTTCCAGATTGATGTTACTGTTATGGGTGCGGTATAGTTTGGCTCCGGGATTCATTGAAGTTAAACGCTGCTCTATCTTATGTAAATATGGCTCGTCGACCAAGTCCACCTTATTCAATAGAATTACGTCAGCAAAGGCCACTTGCTCCTGTGCTTCGTGCCCTTCATCCAAATGCTGCTCAGCATGTCTAGCGTCAACCACTGTGACAATTGCATCTAAATGATAAAAGCTAGCCATCTCTTCATCCACGAAAAAGGTTTGGGCAACGGGAGCCGGGTCAGCCAATCCAGTCGTCTCAATCAAGACGCGGTCAAAATCCACCTTACGGTCGCTCTTGCCTAACTTCGCATCCATTAAGTCTCCCAAGATGCGAATGAGGTCCCCGCGAACGGTACAGCAAATACAACCATTATTCATCTCAAAAATTTCTTCGTCTGCACCAACCACCAGTTGGTTATCAATCCCGACTTCCCCAAACTCGTTCACAATGACAGCAATCTTTTGTCCGTGATCTTGCGTAAGAATATAGTTTAATAATGTCGTTTTCCCTGCTCCTAGAAATCCGGTGAGTACAGTAACGGGTACTTTATTCGTTAGTTCATCTTTCTGGTACATTTTTTTCCTCCCTATAAATCGAAATGATTACGAATAACCAATGACATTATATTCCATATTAGCAATTAATGTCAACATATATCATAATTAATACGATTTATAATATAAAACTAACTTCTACTCCCATTCGTTCCATTCCTTTTTCATTTGTTCGATATCAATCCCCATTCCGATCAATACGATATAGTGCTCTTTTGCATCTTCTGTTAGTTGCCATGACGTTCTTTTTGCAACGTGTTGCATAAGATATGTCCCCTTCCCTTCCAACGGAAGATACCCTTTCGCCCTAAGTAGACGAGGTTGCCATTTGTTTAAGAATTTTTCCACCTTTTTTGGATTCATGTATTGTGTAATTTTGAAACTCGTAGTTTGGATTCTCGTATAGGAAGGCTCATGATGATCGAGGTATGGTGCATGGTGATGAGGGGCGTGACCCATTTTTAGGACAGGCAACGGAACAAAAGATGATTTCTTCCGGATTGTCTTTATAGGCTTCATATCTTGAAAAATCAATTCTAGGTTGATTTCGCTGTAGGAAGTAAATGAAATGGGTGAAACCGCATTTTGCTTGCGCAGCACTTTTTCAATTTTATCCTTGCGTTTTTCATTCACTAAATCTGTTTTATTAACAATCAGCCGGTCTGCAACAGCGATTTGTTGACGAAGAGTATGAACCAATTCCCGATCTGATTCAAATATACTATTATATTCCAGAGCATTTTCTGCATCCAGCACGGTAATCACTTGCTTGAGATAGATTTGATGGATAAGCTGCGGTTCGGTTAAGGCATCCGCTACTTCTTCCGGATTGGCCACACCGGTTAATTCGATAAAGATCACATCAGGATTTCGATTGAGTAATTGGATCAAACATTGCGCTACTTCACTCTTCTTATCACAGCAGATACATCCGTCGAATAACTTTTCGATCATTTGCTGGTTCATTCGTTGAGAGATGATATGGCCATCCACATCAAGATTGCCTAATTCATTCATTAAGACAGAGGGCTGTAAACCTCTTGTTTTCGCTTCCTGGAGAAGCCGAAGCAATAGGGTCGTTTTCCCGCTACCCAAAAATCCGCTCAATACAATAACAGGTATTTTTTGCATGGTTCACCTCATCCAATCAATAGATTAAATAGCCGATCATTTCTATCTATATTTATATATTTCGTAATTATTACGTTTATAGAAAAGAGTCACCCGATTGCAAGTTGTAGTGATGTTTATATGGGATACACTAACAATATTGGTAAATCGTAATTATTATGATATAATAAAAAATATCTTTTAAAGGAGTTGAACGAATAATGAAAAGCGGAATACATCCAAAATATCAGCAGGTTGTATTTTTAGACACATCTTCCAACTATAAGTTCTTAAGTGCTTCAACCAAAACGTCGAGCGAAACGATTGAATGGGAAGATGGAAAAACTTATCCATTAATCCGAGTAGAGGTTAGTTCTGCGTCTCATCCCTTCTATACCGGAAGACAAAAAACAGTGGATACTGGCGGAAGAGTGAGTAAGTTCATGAAAAAATATAACCTTGATAACAAAGCTTAAGTCTTTGTTATTTTCTATTCGGCTGACGATACCAACTCGTCAGCCTTTTAATTTCATGTCTGAATCTCATGATTTACTCCTGAGAAGCACAGATTTCCTTCCATACTTGAAGGAAATCTCCGATGGTTTGTCTGATCCAACTACCAACTTCTTGTGGATTGCGAAAAATTTTTTCTTTATAGCCAAGCGGCTGACCTTCTTGATTAAACATGATGACAGTAACTTTTGGTGGGTAACGTTCATCGAACTCTATGTTTACTTTGACACCCTCTTCCCCTAATGCAACCAACTCATAGCAGTGACAATGCGGAATGCGCTGTACTCCCTTCAGTCCGCATTGAGAGAGAAGGTCTTCTAGGACGACCCATCCTTCTTCCCGGGGCAGAGATAACGATCGTCTGATATGATCCTTTAATTGATCGGTAGATATGCCTTTTTCTTTTATGTCATGGTAGATTTCTTCCATATATTTTAAAAAATCGTGTTTATTCATCAGGATCTCCCTGTATTAGAGGCTTGTTCTAACATGGGTTTAGATATCCCTATCGGACTTTGAGGTGACGGTGAAAAATGATCCTCTTGATAGGAGTAACTTATGTAGGATTGCAGCGCCTCTCCTTCAAGCAGATGTTCCCGAACCATTTCCCGCCCGATCTCCGGTGTTGCTCCTCTATACCATATTCCCTCCGGATAGACAATCACGACACACGCATCCTCACAACGTCCATTACATCGGGTGCGTGTCGTATGAATGGTATTTTCAACGCCTAATCTTTGAATCTCTTCCCGAATGGCTTGGGTCAATTCCTCTGCGCCATTTCTCATGCAGCTCCCCCCATTACAGATCAATACATGATGGCGAGTACTGGATAAATTCCAAGTGGTCAAAGTTAACTACCTCCAATTCATTATGAATCTTTAAAAATTTACATGCGTTATGAAGGCCCAACAAGTTTCGTAATTAAACAATAATTATTACGATTTAATAAAGAATAGAAAAAGCAGAGCATGATCCCTGCTTTTTCAATAATGTTAATCTTACCTTTTCCTCATTACTAATTTTACTACTATAAATAATAATTATTACGTTTTATTATAAAGGAATTTTATCTCCCCTGTCAATTCATCTATCTTGGTGGAAGGATTCTATTCAAGCTTACTCATGAAATCATAGCGTACATGGTTAATTCCAGATTTTTATTTTCCGATGTATCTATCTCCCTAGGCATTTTCCTCCAAAAACATGTCCAAGGTCTGCTAGTTGCCAGAATAATCATTCAGCCAGCTTATTGCACAATGCACGACGACTGCTACGCCTAATGGAATAACGCCTTCATCCAGGACGATATTCGGATTATGAAGCGGATAATTGTGTTCTCCTAATCCATTGGCACCTGCAAACATAAACATCGTAGGTACAGCCTGGCTTATATAGGAGAAATCTTCTGTACCGAATAGCGGCTCTTTGTCCACTCGCAAATTGCTTTCACACAGAACTTCTTTTACATAAGGAGCCATTTGTTCACACAAGTCTACATTATTATATAGTGAAGGGGTTGAGATGGTTTTTAGCTTGTACGTTCCGCGCATCATTTTTACGGTTGCATCCATGATTTCTTGAACTCTATTGAATAAATGGACCCTTACTTTAGGGTTGAAGGATCGCAAAGTAGCATCAAGATGTGCCGTATCAGGAATGATATTAGCTACCTTACCTCCCCCCATTCTGCCGATAACGAGTACCGTTCCGTTAATCTCGCTTTCTTTTGCCTTTAATAGCTTTGCCGCCCCCAGCATAAATGTGGTATGGATATCATGCCCGCAAGTATGTGCATATCCATTCGTAGATTTAAAAGGCAAATCGGTGTTTTCTGCCATCGGCAAAGCATCCATGTCCCCTCTTAATAAAAGCGTTTTTCCTTTTCCGTTACCAAGGGTTACCACCAGTCCGGCCTTTCACACTTTTTTAGGTCCCAGTCCCATATTTTTCAATGTTTTTTCAACGTATGCAACGGTATTGGGCAAATCAAATCCAATTTCAGGATTTTGATGGAGATATCTGCGATATTCTACGAGTTCATCTTTTATATCATTTGCTTTTAATAGGATTTCATTAATCATTGTATTCTCCCTTCCATGTTAAGAATGATCGTAGTTGAACCTTATGTCCAATTGATGTACTGGCCAGTAACTAAGAATACGACACAAAGAACCATCCAAACCGTGAACAGCGGCATAAAGAAACGGAGCCATTGTCCATAAGATACGCGACCAATAGCTAAAAAAGCTAGAAGTGCTGAAGGGTATATCATGTTAGTAAACCCATCTCCGAACTGAAAGGCTAAGACAGCTGTTTGACGGGAAACTCCAAGTAAATCCGCCAAACCGCTCATAATTGGCATTGTGATCATAGCTTGTCCACTTCCCGAACCTACCAAGAAATTAAATAATCCTTGAACAATCAGCATCGTAATTGCAGCCAATTGACTGGGCACAGCACCTACAATTTCAGTAATCCCATAGACTATGGTATCTAATATGGTCCCGCTTTCAAGAATAATGGAAACAGACCTCGCAATCCCGATGAGGAGCGCGCCAAGCAACAGGTTTCTATATCCTTCATGAAAAGTTTCAGCCACTTTACTCGGGGTCAACCCACATATCAATCCAATCGCGATTCCTAGAAACGCATACCAGCCACCCATTTCAATAAAATACCATTTCCATACCAATAAACCATAAAGTATGCCGATAAAGCCTAACCCTAAAACTAAGAATGCGAGTTTTTGACGCACCGTTGTTTTTTCGTTCAACACATCTGTTTCATTTTTTATAAATTCCTGATCAATCCCATCTCCGTAAACATAACTGAGCTCCGGATTTTTTTGTATTTTTCTGGCATACCGCCACACGAACCAAATTCCTATTATATTTACAATAGTAAAAATGATTGCTCGATAAAAAGCTCCAGAATACAATGGCAGTTCAGAGATCTGCTGGGCGAGTCCGACAGTAGCCGGAGCAGTGGTAGCGGTTGAAAAACCTGCAGTAGAACTAACTAAAACGAGGGCAACTGCAGTAAATCGGTCAAATCCCATCCTTACTACGATTGGAACGATTATAGGGATATAGATTAAACACAATTCCAACGCTCCTGTAATATTGGTAAAGATCGAGATTGGCAGCATTAGTACTGGAATAAGCAAGATCGTTTTTGATTTTAAAGGCGTAACAATTTTTCGTATAGCTATCGGGAGCAGTCCTGTTTTCTCCAAAATTGCTACTAGCCCACCCATCATCAATCCGCCAAAAATGATAGGACCGGCTTGAACTAATCCGTTCGGTATGGCATTAAAAAAATCAAAAAAACTTAAGTTGGGAGAATCTATAAACTCAAATGTCCCTGGAACAACTATTTTGGCTCCCGTTTCTGTTGCCTCTCTTTGATAGGAACCGCTTGGCACCAAATAAGTTGCTAATAGCGCCAATAACATCATGATAAATAAAATTACATAAACATGAGGCATTTTCATTTGCCTCTTTTTCTTTGGAGTTAACTCCGTTGTCATCTTCACGTTAGCGCTCATGGTGTTCCCCCTTGTTCAAGTATAAATTTTATATTTTTTACTATTGCAATTTTTATGCCAATCGTTAAGATGATGTTAATTTTACTATAATTTTAACCCCCATAAATTTAAATCAGTTTCAAAAGGGCTTAGAATCTACCTTTCCAGAAGATCAATTTAAATCTTTTAAAAAACATTACGTTATAATAATTGATGGATTTTGTTATTTTTTACACTTCTATTTAATAAATCTTTAAGTAGTTCGTAAAAATATTTTTATAATGTAAAAATATTTTTACGAACTACTTAGTATCAAAGTATGTTATTCTTTTAGATTTTTTAGGAAGGAACTTATACTTTCTAAAACAGTAAAAAAGACGTTTCTCCTACGCTAAGCAGGAAGAAACGTCTTTTGATCTCGTCCGGGTACGAGTCGTATGAATGTGTTTTAGACGCCCAATCTTTGATTCTCTTTTCAAATGGCTGCACCTTGAAAAAATGGTTCGCCTGAGAGCGACCCGTTGATCAAAAACAACTATCCTTCTTACTGAATGGTCACCAGTTCAACCGGACCATGATCATCACAATGATCACCATGGACGTGATGCAAACGACCGTTTACCAGATAATCGGTATGGTCACCATGGGGAACCATTTCGTGTCCATAGTCCTCGGTATGTGAACAACCGCAGGTCATCGGCTTACATTCAGCTGGGTTTACTTCGCTGACCGGAATGTTGCACTCATCCCAGTGACCTTCGTGTTCATGATGTAGATGCCCATCGTGAACATAATCTATATGATCTCCATGGCGGATTTTCGTATGTCCACACGCAATGCTATGTTTGTGTTCATGCTCATTATGGATATGATGTTCCATATCCGACACCTCCTTTCAGGCATAAGCTTAATATTTCCTTAGCCTCCGAAAATATATTTAAGGGTAATCATTAGGGTCAGCCGGAGCATTCACTGTTTTCCAACTCCAAAAGTTTTCCCCATAAAGGCAAAAAAATTCCTACCTTCTTATGAAGTAGAAATTTTATACGCATTCCATGCCCTCTTTAATTTATGAACATTAAAACCAACGATAACTGCGTCTCCTATCAAAAAAACAGGGGTTGTTCTGGCTTTTAGCCTACGAAATTCATCCATGAATGCAGGGTTTTGATGGATATCCCATACATCAAAGGGAATATGCTGATCCGATAGCCAAGCCTTGGCTGCAAAACATGGAGGTCATCCAGGTTGAGAGTACATGAACACTTTCTTATCCATTACAGATTTCTCCTATCTATCATTTGTTGCCATTTCAAAGCAAAATGATAAAACAGTATACAAAAAGACCGATTGTGCTGAATAAAAAATGAAGAAAGGTCATATCGTTTTCTAGCTGGCTCATAGCCGATCAGGACGCGGTGACCCATTTTCTCCATCAGATAGTGTACAAACAAAGTGGAAGAAGGAGTTTCCTGTAACGTTACATAGGCATACAATGAGTGATCCTCCGGTTCGTCCAAAGCGCTTACACCTGCACAAGAATATTGAGTGGGAATACCTATTTCATTTAATAAAAGAAGAGCAGGGTGTAACTCCTCATCGACGTAATCCTGATTTAACCATCGTACTGCTTTTGATTTTTTTCGCATTTTGGGAGACTGAATCCAGGCTATCCGTTCCAGGTCCCGTCGGCGCCAGCGTTCCTCTGTATGATGGGTAAGAATAACTTCTTCTATCAGTTGGGCATTGATCTCCAATTTTCGACCCCCTATAGAAATTTTCAGTTTTCCCGTAAAAATAAGGCAAAGGGGCTGCATACCACGATATGAACCCCTTTTTCATTCCCCTTATCGGGTTTCCCGATGGATGGTATATTTTTTCAAGCGTGGAGAATACTTTTTCAGTTCCAATCGCTCAGGATGCTTCCTCTTATTTTTTGTCGTCGTATAATTGCGATCTCCACATTCGGTGCAGGCTAATGTAACAACTACTCGCATGATATATTCCTCCTCTAATTGGTTGCCATTTCGGTTTCAAATATTGGTAATGGATCGGCAAATGCTTTCCAATCCATGCCCATTTCAGCTTCAGACAATAAGCAAGTATCCAGAGACCGAGCAATCTCTTCCCGGTCCATGTCTACCCCGATGAATACCATTTCCGTTATCCGATCTCCCCATAGCGGATGCCATTGATCGGCCCATTCCGGTTCTTCATCCATGAGCAATTTCTTTTCTTCTTCCGGAAGGGCTGCTGTCCAATACCCCATCGGCCCCAATTGAATGGATGGACCGGCTTGACTCATGCTGATGGCCCAATCATTTCGACTGGCAATCCACATGATACCCTTTGCCCGAACGACTTCCACAGGCCAATCCTCAAGCCACCGAGCCAATCTCTCCGGATGAAAAGGCAGCTTGCGCCGATAGACAAAAGAGGAAATGCCATATTCTTCAGTCTCCGGGGTATGCTCTTCTTTCTGAAGTTCTTGCAGCCATCCTGCAGACTGGCTGGCCTTTTCAAAGTCAAATAATCCGGTTTTCAATATATGCTTCGGATCGATTCGACCATGTGATGTTCGGATCAATTTCGCTTCAGGTTGAAGTTTGCGAAGTACTTGCTCCAAGTTCTGTACATCCGTCTCCGCCACCATATCACATTTGTTTAAGATCAAAACATCGCAAAATTCAATTTGATCAATGAGCAGATCAACAACTTCCCTCGTATCCTCTTCACCCACGGCTTGATGCCGGTCCAGGAGGCTTTCCCCGCTGGAAAAGTCATGCCAAAAACGATAAGCATCCACCACCGTCACCATCGTATCGAGTCGAGTGATCCCAGATAAATCAATCCCATTCTCTTCATCCATATAGGTAAAGGTTTGGGCTACTGGGAGCGGTTCACCAATTCCCGTCGATTCAATCAGAATGTAATCAAATCGCCCCTCTTTGGCCAACCGCTCCACTTCCTTCAGTAAATCCTCCCGCAGTGTACAGCAGATGCAGCCATTGGACATCTCAACCAGCTTTTCTTCCGTACGGGAAAGTCCACTTCCTGCCTTAATCAGATCCGCATCGATATTGACCTCGCTTAGATCATTCACAATCACAGCTACTCTTAAACCGTCTCGATTATTCAATACATGGTTAAGAATTGTCGTTTTGCCTGCTCCCAAGTAGCCGCTTAAAACGGTCACAGGGATTCTTTGATCACTCAATATAAACATTCCTTCCTTAATTAAATCGTAAATATTTCGATTTAATAATTAGAAATGTTACTATATGTCAGTGATTTTGTCAATCAATAATGCATAATATTGACTTTTTAAATCATAATTATTACGATATGATAACTATTATAGTGTTACTTGATTCGAGTTCAAATAAAGATTTAATCATAAGGAGATAGCAATGGATACGAATTACCCCCTTGTCTTACCTACTAAAGATGAAAGACATAAAATTTTTGGTTCCGTTCCTCCCGTTATAGGGTCTAAGCCAACCTCTAAAGAAGCGATGGCGGATCTTCAAAACAAACCGAATGATTTCCTTTTTGCATTGGATTCTGTTGGAATATCCAACATCAAGCATCCCATTACCATTCACTCGGGTGCAGAGCCACAGGTCCAAACCACTATTGGAACCTTTCGGTTAACGACCAGTCTAATTCGCGATGCAAAAGGGATTAACATGAGTCGTTTAACCGAGCAGCTGGACCAGTATCACCAAGAAGGTTGGATCGTCGACCTGCCTCATTTATGTAAATTTACGAAAGAGCTGGCAGAACGCATGAACCAACACGGCGCTGAAGTAGAAGTTACCTTTCCCTGGTTTTTCGAACGAAAAGGGCCGGTTTTAAAAAAGAAAGGGCTTATGCATGCTGAAGCGGGAATGAAAGTGAAAATTGATGAAAATCAAATCTTTCACACCGAAATCAGTCTAAAGGCTACCGTCACAACGCTATGTCCTTGCTCCAAGGAAATCAGCGAATACAGCGCCCATAATCAACGAGGCCTGATCACCATTCGAGCAGAGATCATAGATCCTATAGAACAAGAAGCAGATTGGAAAATCAAATTGTTAGATGCTGCTGAATCCAACGCCAGTGCCCTCATTCACCCGGTGTTAAAACGGCCTGATGAAAAGGCAGTAACCGAAACTGCCTATGAAAACCCTCGGTTTGTAGAAGATATGGTTCGATTGATTGCTGCGGACCTTTATGAAATGGAATGGATTCGTTCATTCACAGTAGAATGCAGAAATGAAGAATCTATCCACCTTCATGATGCCATCGCAACCTTATCTTTTCGCAAATAAATATTTATCGAATACAAATCGTAATCATTTCACTTTATGAAGGAGGTCAATTTACCATGTTTGAGTGGCTTATTGTTGGCGGAGGGATCCAAGGGTGTACCCTTGCCACTTATTTATTAAAATCCGAACGGACAAAGGTACAGCACTTGGCGATTATCGATCCGCATGATCAGCCCCTATTTAAATGGGTTCAAAATACGTCGATTTTAGAGATGCCTTATTTGCGTTCACCCTCTATCCACCATCTGGATGTCAATCCATTTAGCTTAGAAAAATTCGCTAAAGGAAAAGGCAGATTTTTTGCTCATTTCACTCCACCCTATGATCGACCATCTCTGGAGCTTTTTAATGAGCACTGTCGTTATCTAATGGATGAAACAGATCTGTCATCTTCCTGGATCCAAGGACGAGTTACCGGCCTTCAGCGTATAAACAAAGGTTGGTCCGTACTCCTTTCAAACGGCGAACAAATTGAAAGCAAAAAAGTTGTGCTGGCCATGGGACTAAGCGAACACCCGATGTGGCCGGATTGGGCAAAGGAAATACACCTCAACGGCGGACATATTCACCATGTTTTTGATTATCCTGCTCCCGACTTTTCCGGCCTTGCCCGTCCCATTGTTGTGATCGGCGGTGGAATTAGTGCTGCCCATGCCTCCATTCGGCTGAGCCGCCTGTTTCCGGGAGAAGTCACCCTGTTAATCAGACATTCCCTCCGGGTACATCAATTCGACTCGGATCCTGCCTGGCTGGGTCCGAAAAATATGTCGCCCTTTCGCTTAATCAAAGATTATAACGAACGAAGAGGAGTCATACAAAATGCTCGTTACCGCGGATCGATGCCTGCTGAATTGCGTACGGCACTAACCGCGGCTCAGAAGGATGGAAAGCTGTCCATTTACATAGATGAAGTTGCGAATGCCTTGGTTGATCAGGGAAAAACCACACTTCAATTAAGAAATTATCCTGACGTCACCGCGGGAACTGTCATGTTGGCGACTGGATTTCATGCAAAACCGCCCGGTATAGAATGGCTGAAGCCTCTGATTGAAAACCAAGGGCTACGCTGTGCTGATTGCGGATACCCCATTATTAATCCTGAAACCCTGGAATGGGCCCCAAATCTATTTGTGATTGGAGCCCTAGCTGAATTAGAGATCGGCCCGGTAGCTCGGAATATTGCAGGAGCACGCCGTGGGGCTGAACGTATTCTAAAGGCACGATAAATCAGGACACATCAAAAACCCGTGAAAATATCGCGGGTTTTTCCCAGGTTCCATCCTCAAGAATACGCAGTACTTTTCGTTCAACTTCTACTCTTTCAATTATTTCAAGGCTTTGTTCACGTTCAGATAACATGATATCCCTCTTTTTCATATATAGAAAAAGAACCCATGCCGGAAAGCATAGGTTCTTAGTCCATCATCATGAAATCCCTTATAGCTTAATGCATATATTTGAAAGCTCGGAATAAAATTCAAAGCTGTGCTTTCCGCCTTCACGGCCAATTCCGCTTTGCTTCATGCCTCCGAATGGGGTGCGGAGATCACGCAAGAACCAAGTGTTCACCCAAGTGATTCCCGCTTCGATTTGCCCCGCTACACGATGGGCCCGGCGCAGATCGTTTGTCCAGATGGTTGCGCTTAATCCATAATTGGTATCGTTGGCTTGCTCAATCACTTCTTCTTCGGTATCAAAAGGGATCACGGTAACCACAGGACCAAAGATCTCTTCCTGGACTACCCTGCAATTGCGGTCAAGCCCTACGATAATGGTAGGTTCTACATAGTATCCTTTATCCATAGAATCTGGCCGCTTACCGCCCGTCAGAATCTGACCGCCTTCTTCTTTGGCCAGCTCAATGAATTTCAATACATTCTGGTAGTGATCCTTCCCAATAAGGGCACCTACCTTTGTCGCGGGATCAAACGGATCACCCACCACTAATTCCTTTGTCTTTGCCGCGAACTTCTCAACAAATGCATCGAAAGCTGGTCGCTCTACATAAATCCGGGAACCGCAAAGGCACACTTGACCTTGATTGATGAAGCTGGATTTTAAGGTGGTTTCAATGACCTCATCTAAATCGGAGTCAGCAAAAATAATATTGGGATTTTTTCCTCCAAGCTCATAGGACAGCTTTTTTAATGTCTTCGCAGCTGATTCCATGATCGTTTTCCCTGTTGTGGTTTCTCCGGTAAAGGTGATCGCATCCACATCCGGATGCTCCGTGAGAGCCGTTCCCACGCTGCCTCCAAATCCATTAACGATGTTGACAACTCCATCCGGAACTCCCGCATCGCGGCAGATTTCTCCCAAGATGGTTGCGGTTGTCGGCGTAAGTTTAGCCGGCTTAATGACAACGGTATTCCCGGCAGCAAGACAAGGAGCCAATTTCCAAGTCATCAATAAGAGGGGAAGGTTCCATGGCCCAATGAGACCTACGACGCCAACGGGCCGGCGGATCGCATAGTTTATCGCTTGTCCATCCGTTTCATAAGCCTCGGTTCCCATGGATCTTAAGTAGTCCGCAAAGAAATGGAAGTTGTGCGCGGATCGGGGGATATCAATGGAGCTGGATAGCCAAAGTGGTTTTCCGGTATCCAATGATTCCATAAGAGCCAATTCATCTTTTCGCTCAAGGATCAAATCCCCGATGCGACGGATCACTTTAATCCGTTGGTCTGTGGTCATTGATTTCCACTCGCCATTCAGCGCTTTTTTCGCGGCCGCTACAGCTGCATTCACTTCTTCTTTGCCCCCTTGGGCTACTTGGCTAATCACTTCTTCTGTTGCCGGATTAATGTTATCGAAGGTTTTTCCATTAAAGGAAGAAACATATTTTCCATCGATAAAATGTAAACTATCCTTCGTCTTCATTAGTGTTGCTTTTGCCATGATACGTGCCTCCTCAGATGGTTTGAAATATTTAAATGAAGATTTTATTCAGAATTCAACTGTACTAAAGGATCCCCCTTAACGAACAAAAGCTTCTCATTTTTTGTTGGCCAATTCGGCAGCCACGTCTAAAATCATATCCTCCTGGCCGCCCACCACTTTTCTTTTCCCGAGCTCAATCAGAATTTCACTGGATTCCAAGTTGAACCGCTCCGCTGCTTTTTTAGCATGCAGCAAGAAGCTGGAATACACGCCGGCATACCCTAAAACAAGACTGTCTCTTGCAATTTCCTGCGGTGCCTGGAGCAGCGGGGCAATCGTATCTTCCGCCAAGTCCATGATTTTGTAGATATCAATTCCCGTCTGGATGCCCAAGCGGTCAAGGACAGCAACCAGCACTTCCGTTTGTGTGTTTCCGGCCCCAGCCCCCAAGCAACGGATGCTGCCGTCAATCCGAGTGGCCCCTTCTTCAATAGCAACCAGCGTATTGGCCATGGCAAGGGAAAGGTTGTTATGTCCGTGAAACCCGATTTCCGAGTTCAGGCTTCCTCGCAGAGCGCTAATTCTCTCCTTCACCTGATGCGGAAGCAGGGCACCGGATGAATCCACCATATAAACGATATCTGCTCCGTAGCTTTCCATGAGCTTTGCCTGTTCCACGAGTTTTTCTAGGGGAGCCATATGAGACATCATCAAGAACCCTACGGTTTCCAGCCCCAGTTCCTTGGACTTGGCGATATACTGGGCGGAAACATCGGCTTCCGTGACAAGAGTTGCAATTCTTGCCATCTTTGCCCCGAGGCTAGCCGCTTCTTTCAGGTGTTGTACCGTTCCAATTCCCGGCAATAGCAATACGGCAACTTTAGAATGTTTACAAACCGATACGGCGGCTTCAATGAGCTCCATTTCGTTCGTCAGGGATAGTCCGTACTGAAGGGAAGATCCGCCTAAGCCATCGCCATGAGATACTTCCAGGTAAGGGACTTTCGCTTCTTCAAGTGCTTTTGCTACTCTCGTCACTTGTTCTGCCGTAAATTGATGGGCAACGGCGTGGCTACCGTCACGCAAGGCCACCTCGGTGATTTTAATCTCGCCATTCCTTATCATGATTCCTGCCTCCTTTCCCGAAATTTGATCAGGATCTCGTTAACTGGAGCTTCGCGCAGTCCTCCGCCACCTTTAGCCGATCTGTAGAAACTTCATGGCATTCCCGCCCATGATGGCTGTTTTCTGTTCCTCGCTTAGACTATCCGTTTCCAAAACGGATTTTCCCGGAGGGGTTTCTTGGATGGCGAATGGATAATCCGTTCCCATCAAAAGACGTTCATGCCCTACCAGTCGATTCAGGTAATCCACGTTCATCGGATCGTATACAAGCACATCGTAATAAAAATTCTTCGCATAATGACTAGGCGGATGGGGGGTTTTTCTTGAATCCGGGAAAACATGCCAGCCCTGTTCGATCCGCGGGAGGATAAAAGGGAATGCTCCTCCTCCATGGGCCAAGCAGACTTTTAGCTTGGGAAATCTTTCGAACATCCCGCTCATGACGAAATTGGCGGCTGCTAGGGCCAATTCCATGGGCATGCCTACCGTATAGGTCAGTCCCGCTTTCGCAGTTCTTTCTTTGCCGACCATATCATAGGGATGGATGAAGAGGGGAACGTTCCAGCGTTCGGCCATTTCAAAGAAGGGTATAAAAGTAGGATCATCCAAACCTATTCCGTTTACATTGCTTCCTATTTCAATCCCCTTAAGACCAAGCTTGTGGATGCAGTAATCCATCTCCAGAACCGCAGCATCAATATCCTGAAGTGGAACCGTGCCTAATCCGATAAAATGACTAGGGTACTTCTTTACGAGATCGGAAATATACTCATTTTGAAGCCGCGCCATTTCCGCTGCCCCTTGAACGGGCGCCCAGTAGCAAAGGCCAATCGGAATCGGGGACAGTACCTGCATGTCCACCCCGTCGAGCTTCATTCTTTCAATCTTTTTAGCAGGGTCCCATGTATCGCTATTTATCTTTCTGAATATTTTTCCTTGAACCATGATATGTGAGGTATTTTCGTCTGCTCTCACAATACTTGGCCAGCGTTCTCCCCCATAATGCTTGCTGAAATCCGGCAGCTCCTCCGGAAGAATATGGGTATGGAAGTCAATTCGTTTTATTGTTTTATCCATGGATGCAAACTCCTCTTCTGCTATCGTTTTCCTATCACCGAAAGAAATGGAGTCCGCCCAAATCCTATAAGGAACGGACTCTGCAATTCTTCTTTCATAGATTACTAGGTCATTCGGTCATAGCCGGTCTCCTTCTATTTCCCTCCAACGCTGCCCATTTTAGCCAAACGAGGATCGGCCACACCGCCCCACATGTCAATGGTTTCAAGACTAGCTTCCAGCAGGCGGGGCTTTCTGGCTCCAACCTCAGGGAATTCTTCCATGCCGAAGCTGTACTCTACGGTCATTCCATCCGGATCTAGATAATACAAGAAGATCGCGCCGGAAGGAGTGTGTCGGCCTGGTCCAAATACGATGGGAACATCATTGCGAATAAAGCGATTTCTGGCTTTTCCAATGTCATCGATATCGTTGACCATAAAATTCACATGGTGCAGTCCATGCTCCTCGCCTCTGAAAACGGCGAAGGAATGGTGATAAGAGATTGGGAAGCATCTCATGAATGCCCCTATACCGTCATCGACAACATCGGAGATTTTGAAATTCATGACTTCATTATAGAAACGAACGGATTCATGAATGGTTTTGGATTTGATTACAACATGCCCCAAACGAAGAATATTGGTATGCGTCTGTTTAAAATCGGATGGCATATGCACAATGTCCGAGTAGAATTCAAAGGTTATGCCAAATGGATCCTCAATCCGGAACGTTTTGCCTTGCTGAAGCTGTTTCGCCTCTTCATTGGACACTTCCGTCGGATTCAATCCGGCCTTTGTAAAGTGTTCGAAAGCGGTCTCAAGCATGTTCGCATCTTCTACTTCTAAAGCGATTCGTTTTAACCCTGGCTGGTTGGCTTGATACAAGATGACATTATGGTGATCATTGCTCGTGCGATAATAAGCCAGGTCATTCCGACTCTCGTCAACCGGCTGGATGCCTACCATGTCTCTGTAAAAATTCCTCGAGCGATTCAAATCCGTTACATTCAGTGCAACATAACCCAGTTTGTTATAACGTAACACTCTACCAATCTCCCTCTTCTAGTTAATTTTTATAGTGAGTAAAAAAGTAGACTACAGAATAATACTTACTTTTCCATGCGGCCTTAACGCTTCAAGATCAAGGATGGATTTGCGGTCAGCAATCTTCAGCTGGCCATCGCGCTCGACCAGGCGATGTTCATATTTTCCTACATACGCATCCATGTTCCCGTATCTCATCCGATATACGATGAAATTGGAGCGAACGAGCATAGAATCTTCAGACCGTTCTACTATTCTTACGTTGCTGATCGAACGGTTTGTCCGGGATCTGGGATACTCTACATGCGCATCATCGCTTTTCAGGCGCTTGACCCGAGAATCGATCCGCATGCGGTCATCAGATACCAAAAACAAGGAATTCCTCGGAGAAGCATCAGGAACATCTGTTGAAGGAATAGAGTAAGTCGCATCCTCAGTAAGAAGTTCCAGCCATTCGTCAAATCGGGCTTGATCCAATAGTTCGGCTTCTAAATATAGAAAATCTTCAATCTGCTCACGAGAAAAATTCATCATTTTCCATCCCCTTCTTCATTTGCTTTTCCTTATTGATTGATAAGTACTTTTGATCCGGATGCCTGGCCAGCCATCACTTTCACCCAGTGTCTCCAGAACCCTCTCATTTGCAATTCATCAGTAGAAAGCGGCTGTTCTCTGTGCATCCCTCTGGAGATATCCTGCCATTGGACTTCTTTCATCGTACTGAAGCCCATCTGGCAGACTTCCAATGACTCCACGTCATCAGGTGTAGCAAAGCCAGCCGGACCTAAGAAGGTTAGGAAATAATCCAATCTTCTTGCTCTCAGGTTTTCCGCTTCCCCTTTTGGCCCCATTGCCCATGCGGTCACTTCCATATAATCAGGTGCAATTGGGTCAAACGTTCGAATAGTCAAAGACATGATGTCATTGATTATCAAGTTCGGGAAGATCCAGAGGTTTCGATTGCTCTCTGCCATTTTTTTCGCTTTTTCGGAACCGCAACGCGCTTCCAATTCGGTTCTGATTTCTTCAATTTCCGCCTTTGCCTCATCTCCCCAAATCGGCGTCCATTTCGCTACGGGGCGTCCCCAAGGAGCATTGTACTGCATGACCGTATGCCCGTTCCCTAAGGACTTTCCGATCCCATCCGTCAGCCCGGCAGATACATCCAGGTTCAAATCTTTTAAGAAAGTAAAGTAGGTTTTATGGTTATGGGCAGCGTGATAGCCATCGATGCTATTTTCCCCCAACAGCTTCCAGTTGGCTCTAATGCTATATTTATGGGTTCCCCCAACAATTTCCATTCCCGTAGGAGACTGATCCGCTACCAGATCCAAATATTCCTTGGCTCCACCCAAGTAGTCTTCTAGCGATTCGGCTTGCGGATTAAAGTTTACAAAAACGAATCCTTTGTAGCTTTCGCTTCTTGGCTCATGCAAATTAAATTCCGATCTATCAAAGTTTTCTCCATACGCGTCGCGGTGCGGTACACCTATGAGCTCTCCATCATTTTTAAACGACCAAGCATGGTAACAGCACACAAACGTTTTTGCATTTCCTTTCTCCTCGCGGCAAACCAATGCACCTCGGTGAGTGCACGTATTCAGCAGAACGTGAAACCGGCCTTGTGCATCACGGGAGAAGATAAGAGCCCTGCCAGCAACCTTTCGGGTCACATAGTCTCCAGAATTAGGAATTTCGGATTCATGTCCCACGTAAATCCAGCAATTGGAGAAAATCTTCTCTTTTTCTAGTTTAAAGATTTCCGGATCAACAAACGTACTTCGATGGACTTTAAATTTATTTTCTTGTTTGTTGTCGATAACCAATTGTTTAACATCAATCATGGAATTATAACCTCCCAGAAATTTTAAATTGATTTAATGTTTTAAGTATTGCTAAAACCAGGTCCTTCGTCCAATAAATATTTTTGCAGGAAAAGTAAGATTAGTAAAAAAATATTTTCTCTTTATTGACCCCCTATCCATAATTTAATAGAATGATACTTAATCTTAGATGAAACGCTTACACCCCATTTTTTTATTTTCCCTTCTTGAATTTATCGTATCATCCTGAGGGCTTTAAGGTCTAATTACAATATTTTTTGTTATTTGAATATTTATAAAGAAATCTTTTATTCATCGATTTTGCCGATTCGACACAGCTAAGGGGGATATTTTATGAATTACGATCAGCTCCATGCCTTTTATTACGTATCCAAGGTCATGAATTTCACCAAGGCAAGCGAGATTCTGAACCTTACTCAACCGGCAATTACAGCCCGAATTCGCAATTTGGAGATGGAACTTTCCTGCCAGCTGTTTGATAAGCAAGGGAAACAATTATCGCTGACTAAAGAAGGAAAATTGCTGCTGGACTATGCGGAAAGAATTATCTTTTATTCCGAGGAGGCAAAAGAAGCCATTCAATCGATCAACCAAGAACAGCTGTCTATTGGTTTCGGCCCTAGCTTTCCGTACGAGGTCATATGCAAAACCGTCAGGGACTTTACGAAAAAAAATAATATCTACATCCAAATTATCGAGGGACACGATTCAATCAGCCTAGGGGATCAAGTTAAAAATCAAAAGATCGATCTATCTTTCATCCGAATTCCTGTATACGATCCGAACCTCACGCTAGAATACTTATATAAAGACAAAATGGTTATGTTTGTGTCTCCTGACCACCCACTTGCTTCAAAGACTTCTGTAACCAAGCATGACTTGCATGGCCAAACGATGATCCATTATTGCAGAAATATCGAGATGTGGAGGAGAATCGAGGAATCTTTAGTCGGAGTCAAAGATCTGAAAGGCCTGGAAGTACACAACCTGGAAATGCTCAAAAAGTTTGTGAAAGAAGGGATAGGGTTCAGCATCCTTCCCCGGTTTGGGCTTCTTGAAGAAGTAGAAAAAGGAGAATTAAAAGTGCTGGACTATGATCTGCTGAATGGCATGCCGCGAGATATTATGGCGGTATATCATACCGGATCTTCCCGTACGGGGTGGATAAAAGAATTTATTTCAACGTTTGAACATCACATCAAAGATCATTCTTTGGAACATTCGCTCTAAGGCTAAAAAACAGGCCAGATTCCCATAGCGCAGGGAAATCTGGCCTGTTTTTTTCTAAAAGAGTCTAGTCATTAAGCCGGAAATCCCTTCTTTCCAGCAAGATGGATACCATCAATCCTCCAACGAGTCCCCAAAACGGAGCACCGATATTCAATAGGCTAAATCCGGAAATCGTAATGAGGAAGGAAAACAAAGCTCCCATTTTAAAGCGTGCTGAAACGCTCATCTGGAGACTGGTTAAGAGTACCCCGATCATGGCCAACCCACCCAGCAATTTAATGAGGGATGCAGGGATGATCTGCGTAATCGATGCAGCTACTGGCGCAAAGATACCGAACAAGAGCCATAGAAAACCTAAAACCATTCCCGCGGCATAGCGCCCCTCCTTTGGCCCCGTATCTTTACCGGCAAGGATCGCGGTCATCGGCCCGGCAATGCAAGCCGAATGTGCACCCAGAAATCCGTTAACGAGGGAACCAATCCCACTCCATGTTGTCATGGCATTTACGGGCGGGCTATATCCCATGCTGCGCAAAACGCCGATCCCCTGTGCGTTTTGAATGGCTATCACCGTCAGAGCTAGCGGAATGACCAATTCGCCTATGGCAGCTGCATTGTAGGCAGGGGAAAACCATTGGGGACTTGCCAAAGAGAGCCGAAGGCCTGAAAGGTTGGCAAGATCCAAGATGGCAAGCAACAGCACGGCTGCCAGAATGGCTCCTAATACAGGAGGGATGATCTTGGCTATCCGCTGAAAAGACGAGATGAAAAGAAACACGGCTAGTGTACCTCCGTTCAGAACGGGGTTTTCCAGTACCGAAGTAAAAATATCCGTTCCAAAAGGAAGCAAGACACCCGACACCATGCCCATCATAATGGGCATCGGCAAAATATTCATGATTCTTCCTACAATTCCCGTCACTCCTAATATTAGAATGAACAGGCCCGTTACAAGGTAGGCGCCTATGACCTCAGGGAAGCTATGCTGGGAAAGCGTAGTTCCAACTAGCACGGCTCCTGGAATCGAGAAAGCGACAGCAATCGGCTGCCTATAGTAGACCGACAAAAGAATAGAAAGGAGACCTCCGACAGCGTAGATGGAGAAAATCCAGGAAGAAATCTCTTCTGGGCCCAATTGGCCCTTAGCTGCTGACTGCAGGACGATCAGCAAAGGGCCGGTTACCCCAAACAGCCAAGCCATGATTCCGTTTGAAATGCTAGAAACATTGAAGTACTGAACAGACTCAATCCAGTTGGCCTTCCAGCCTCTATTTTTCCTTTCAGGGTATTCTGTCTTCTCTTGATTTGCATACATATTCACCTTTCCAATCCCCTCCGTCTCTGAAAAATCATCTTAAAGTCTATTATTTAGTCATTCCTTAGGTACGTTAAAGAAATATAGGATAATTTTGATCTTTCCGTCAAGTTAAAATTATTTTTATCCAACTCCATCATTATGCAAAAAAAATGTAATTTTACTGAACAGTTCTTTTATTCTATATTTTAGTATAGTGACAATAAGAAAAATCAAACCAACCACTTTGGGCCACAAACTTAAAACGGGAGGGAAAATAGTGTGTGTACATCAACCATTCTTAGTACAAACGATTATGTAATAAGCTAGTAAACGTGCCGCTTCTCTATTGTCACCAAAAATTAAAAGGTAAAATTATCGGGGGGAATTTATGCGTTCTATTCATGTTAATCAGTTGCTTAATGAAGCAAAATTAAATCGCTTTCATGGCCTTGTCGTCTTCTGGTGTGCATTTATCATTATCTTTGATGGCTTTGACTTGGTCGTGTACGGTTCAGTCGTACCCGTGCTGATGCAAGAGTGGTCACTGACCCCGATGCAGGTAGGAACGCTAGGAAGTTATGCTCTCTTTGGGATGATGTTTGGGGCTCTTATTTTTGGACCCTTGGCAGATAAGATGGGAAGAAAAAACGTGATATTGATCTGCGTGGCGCTTTTCAGCATTTTCACGGCATTAATCGGGTTTTCTAAAAGTCCAACTGAATTCGGTATCTATCGTTTTCTGGCCGGCTTGGGATTAGGCGGAGTCATGCCGAATACGGTAGCCTTGATGACGGAGTATTCTCCTAAGTCTCTTAAGAATACATTAGTGTCGCTGATGTTTAGCGGTTATTCTGTAGGCGGTGTTCTATCAGCAGGCTTGGGCATCATATTAATCCCTATGCTCGGCTGGGAATCGGTTTTCTATGTAGGTGCCTTGCCTATTTTGACCCTGCCGTTGATGTATAAATACATGCCGGATTCTATTGGATTTCTTTTGGCGAAAAATAAGCAGGAAGAAGTTGGCAGGATTTTGTCTAAAATCAATCCTTCCTATATTCCACAGACAGGCGACCAGTATGAAATGGCACTTCCCCAGAAAACAGGGATTCCAATTGGGCAATTGTTTAAAGGCGGTCGAGCCCTAAGTACAATTATGCTTTGGATCACATTTTTCATGTGCCTATTGATGGTCTATGGACTAAATACTTGGTTGCCGAAATTAATGGCTGGAGCAGGATACGCATTAGGCTCAAGCTTGATGTTCCTCTTGGTATTGAACTTCGGAGCCATTTTTGGGGCGATTTTCGGAGGATGGGCTTCAGACCGTTGGAATGGAAAAAAAGTCTTGATGCTTTTCTTTGTCGTAGCCACGGCTTCTTTAACCTTACTAGGCTTTAAAGCTAATCTGTTTGTTTTATATCTGCTCGTTGCAATCGCTGGAGCCACAACGATCGGAACGCAAATTATAGCTTATTCTTTCGCTTCTCAGTATTATCCTATGCAAATGCGCTCTACTGGGGTAGGTTGGGCTTCAGGAATCGGAAGGTTTGGAGCCGTTACAGGCCCCATACTGGGCGGCTTCCTTCTTACCATGAATCTGCCGCTGCAACAGAACTTCCTTGCGTTTGCCATTCCTGGAATTATTGCGGCCATAGCCGTGGGGTTTGTCCGAATGGGGAATTCCGCCAATCAGGTTTTGGAAGTGTTTCCAGAACCGATCAAGCCGAGCTTGGATAGTATAGCAAAATAGTCACCAACTTAAGGTAAAGAAAAAGGATCGCGCTGATATCAGCACGATCCTTTTTCTTGTTATTTCTGTTTGCCTGTTTGTATTTTCGCTTCTACCATTCAGCAATCGAACCATCCTTATGCCGCCAAATCGGATTTTTCCAGCTGTGTCCGACTTCCGCCATCTTTCGCACATGCTGTTCATTGATTTGAATGCCGAGACCCGGTCCTTGCGGAATTTGCACGTAACCGTCCTTATATTCAAAAACCGATCGGTCCTCCAAATAGTCCAGCAAATCGCTTCCCTGATTATAATGGATTCCCAAACTCTGCTCCTGAATAAAGGCATTATAAGAAGTGGCATCCACCTGCAGGCAAGAGGCCAAGGCAATCGGACCAAGCGGACAATGCGGGGCAGCAGCCACATCATAAGCCTCGGCCATAGCAAAGATCTTCTTGCACTCCGTAATGCCCCCTGCGTGGGACAGGTCCGGCTGGATAATGTCCACATAGCCGCTCGACAAGAGGCTTTTGAAATCCCAGCGAGAAAACATCCGCTCACCTGTGGCAATCGGGATATTCGTATGGCGGGCTATTTCGCGCAGCGCCTCATTGTTCTCGGGAAGAACCGGCTCTTCGATAAACATCGGGCGGTAAGGCTCCAGCTCCTTCACAAGAATTTTGGCCATCGGCTTATGTACGCGCCCGTGAAAATCGATGCCGATGCCCAAGTCATTTCCTCCCGCTTCACGAACGGCTGCAATGCGCGCAACGGCTTGATCAATTTTTTCGTAAGAATCAATAAATTGAAGTTCTTCGGTAGCATTCATTTTCACTGCGGTAAAACCGGCCTCTTTGGCTTCTTTGGCCGCTTTCCCTACATCGCTTGGACGGTCTCCGCCAATCCAGGAATAAACGCGGATCGAATCGCGGCAAGCCCCGCCCATCAGCTGATACACTGGAGCATTGAAATATTTCCCTTTAATATCCCACAGCGCTTGGTCGATACCGGCGATGGCACTCATCAGGATAGGGCCCCCTCGGTAAAAGCCCCCGCGGTACATCACTTGCCAATGATCTTCGATACGCAGCGGATCTTTGCCGACTAAATAGTCGCTGAGCTCTTCTACCGCTCCTTGAACGGTGCTGGCTTTGCCCTCGATGACCGGTTCGCCCCAGCCAACAATCCCCTCATCTGTTTCGATTTTTAAAAAAAGCCAGCGAGGAGGCACAATAAAGGTTTCTAGTTTCGTAATCTTCATGTTTACTCTCCTCTTCTCGCTTTTTGAATTTCTGCAACCAATTGCTTCGCATAATCGCTTATTACGTCAAAGTTCCCTTCCGCAATGGCCTGCTTATTCAACAGCGATCCTCCAACTCCGACCGCTACAGCCCCGTTTTTGATGAACTGTCCAACGTTACTCACAGTGACCCCGCCCGTCGGCATCATCGGAATATGTCCCAGCGGACCCTGGAGTTCTTTGATATAATCGACACCTAATGAACGTCCGGGAAAAATCTTGAGCAAATCGGCCCCAGCTTGATAAGCCTTGACAATCTCCGTTGGCGTCATGACACCGGGAATGGAAATCTTCCCGTAACGGATGGTCAACTGAATCATTTCCGCATCCCAAATCGGGGAGAAAATAAAGTCAGATCCCGCATCAATCGCCGTTTTCGCCGTCTGGGCATCGAGAACGGTTCCCGCCCCTACAAGCACCCTTTTCCCATGGGCTTTTTTAATATCCCTAATCATTTCATAAACGCCCGGCGTATCCACGGTGATTTCCAAGGCCCCTACACCGCCTTCCACCAACGCCTCTGCAATGGAATGGATCTTTGAAGCGTCCGGCCTGCGAATCACCGCTACCAGTCCGGAATCCGTCAATCGCTGTAAATGCTGCCATTTCTCCACAAACTTCACCCCTTAATTTATACATCGTAAATATCTCAATTTCCAGTTTATCCAAAGAGTTTAGGAATCACCAGTGAAATCCAAGGGACAAAAACCATAACAAGCAATCCGAACACGAGGACGAGCACAAATGGGAATATGGCTTTGGCCACTCGTTCAATGGACAGTCCCGAAATACCGGAGGCAACAAACAGGTTGACTCCCAATGGCGGGGTCATCATTCCGATTTCCGCCCCGACGACTAGCAAAATTCCGAAATGAATCGGATCCACCCCAAGCTGGTTCAGGACAGGCAAGAACAGCGGAGCTAGAATGATAATGATGGATAAGGTCTCCATAAAGGTTCCTACGAAAAGAACCAGGGCAGTAATTAATAGCAATAATACATATTTGTTATCGGAGATGCCCATCATGGCATTGGCAAGCATGTTCGGAATCTGATGCATGGTAACCAGTTTTCCGAAGGCGGTTGCTGTCCCTAAAATAACCATGACTGACCCGGTAACCAAGGCCGAGGAGATCAGCGTTTTCGGAATCTGTTTCCAAGAAAGTTCACGATAAATGAATAATCCCACAACCAAGCCATATACGACAGCGATGACGGCCGATTCGGTCGGGGTAAAAATCCCGCTGTAAATTCCGCCTAAAATCAGGACGGGTGCAAATAACGCCCATTTAGCATCCCAAACGGCCTTCAGGAATCTGTTTAAATTGAAGCTTTGTCCTGTTCCGGTATAGCCGCGTCTTTTGGAGGTGAAATAGATCCACAAAATCATTAATAGAGCTAAAAAGAACCCAGGCACAAACCCAGCCAGAAACATGTCGCCGATCGATACTCCGCCCACAATACCGTAGATAATCATCGGAATGGACGGTGGAATCACAATACCCAAGCCTCCGCCGGAACCCGCTACCGCTGCAGCAAAATCCTTGCTGTAGCCTCTTTGCACCATCGCCGGAATCATGATGGATCCGATCGCCGCTACCGTTGCCGGACTGGAGCCGGAAATGGCGGCAAACAAGGCGCAGGCCAAAATGGTTACAATTCCAAAGCCCCCGGTTATATTCCCCATCGCTTCTTGGGCAACATTAATAATTCTTTTGGATAACCCCCCTGTTTCCATCAAGGCCCCTGCCAAAATAAAGTAAGGAACCGCCATCAAAGGGAAGGAATCCAAAGCGGTAAAAGATTGATGTGCGATGAATGCGATCGGTATTCCCCCTACCATCAAGGTGATCAGCGTTGAAATCCCGATGGCGAAAGCGATAGGAACACCCAGCAGCAAACTTCCTATAAGGGTTAACCCCATAACCAAAGGTGCCGACATCATTAACCCTCCTCAATCGCTCTACGCAATTTTTCCTCATCTGTCAGCTCATCTTCGCCTCGGAAGCGAGCGACAATTCCCTGCAGGACACGGAACGCAATCAATACAAATCCGAACGGAATAATCATATAAATCCAGCCCATGGGCAATTGTACCGCTGGGGAAAGCTGGCCATGTCCCATGATCAGCATAGCCACGTTATATCCCTGAAAAGCGACTAACAAGGCAAATCCGATCCATAATAAATCAGACAAGAGTCCGGCCCACTTGGAAATGCCGCGGGGGAGAAACTGGTCAATCAACTCCACGCGGATGTGCCGGCGATGCTTGGCTGCCATGGCCGCAGATATGTAGACCAGCCATATAAAGAAAAAACGGGAGATCTCTTCCGTCCAACCCAGCGACAGGTTAAACACAAATCGCGACAGGACTTGCGTGAAAGTAAGGATAACCATTGCGGCAAATAGAATGACACAAATCGTCTCTTCAAAATATCGATCGATTTTCCGGATCAGCGACATTGCGATTCCTCCCTTCTTTTGATAAAGCGGGAAACAGATGCTTGCCCATCTGTTCCCTTAACACGTTGCCTATTTGCTGGCTGCTTCTACTGCAGCTTTTACTTTATCGATCGTTTCTTTGCCGATCTTGTCTGCAAACTGCTCAATCACAGGATCGGTAACGACTTTCATGGCTTCACGGGCTTCCGGAGTTACTTCCGTTACCGTCATTCCTGCAGTCTTCAGATCTTCCAGGTACTTTTTGTTTGCCTCGCGGACAAGCTGGCGCTCATGATCCCCTGCTTCCTTGGCTGCCTTTTTCATGATTTCTTGCTGCTCAGGGGTAGATTCATCCCAGAATTTCTTGCTTAACAGCATAACGAAAGGACTGTATACATGGTGTGTGGTGGAAACGAATTTTTGCACCTCATTGAACTTTTGCAAATAAATAGTCGCTATAGGGTTTTCCTGGCCATCTACCGTTCCCTGCTGCATGGCAGTGAACAATTCACTGAATGCCATTGGCGTCGGGTTAGCTCCCAAGGCTTTAAACGCTGCCAAATGAAGCTGATTTTCCATCGTCCGAATCTTCAAATCCTTGAAATCGGCCGCAGAAGCGACGGCACGCGCATTATTAGTCAAGTCGCGGAATCCGTTTTCCCAATAAGCCAGTCCAACCATGCCTTGTGCCGGAAGCTTATCAAGCAGTTGCTGGGCAATTTCGCTTTCTAGCAATACCTTGTCCGCTACTTGTTCGTTCGGGAACAGGAACGGGATATCAAATACGGAGTATTCGGGTACAAAGTTAGCGATAGGTGCCGTTGATGGAATCGTCATTTCTTGTGTACCTAACTGAAGAGCTTCCATCATCGTGCGGTCATCGCCCAACTGTCCGCTGTGATACGTTTCAACCTTAATCGCGCCGTTTGTTTCTTTCTCAACAATCTCCTTGAATTTCAATAATCCGATATATTGCGGATGCTGGTCATTCAATCCGATCCCAGCACGTATAATGCGCTGTTTTCCTTCGGCCGGAGCATCGGCCTGTGTTCCTTCTTTAGAAGGTGCAGATCCAGTCTGCTGACCGCCTCCACATCCTACAAGAGTTACGGCCATTAGAGACGCGGCTAAAAATCCAGTCAAAAACTTTTTCATCAAATAGTCCTCCCTTTTCTTTTTAAAATATTGGCGAATGACTCCTGCTTTGAAGTTCAGAAATAATGTCAAATTCGCCTTTCAGTTTATGGTAAAGCCGATCATACATGTTGTAGAGCTCCAAGTAAGTTTCTGTATTTTGAAGGTTGGGCTGTTGGCAGTGGCTAATCGTAATCCAATCCTTTATCTGCTCCAGATCATCTATTTCGCCAATCGCATACAGGGCCAAAGCTGCAGCTCCGAGCGAGGAAGCTTCATGGCTTTCAGGGACCAAGACTTCCCGACCCATCATATCGGCAAGGATTTGCCGCCAAACGGCTGATCTGGCAAATCCGCCGGATGCCCGGATATCGACAGCTTGGCCAGCCAAATCGTGCAAAGCAACACCAACTGTAAATACACTTAGAATGACACCTTCTAAAACCGCACGAATAAAATGCTCCCGTTTATGGTGAAGGCTGATGCCGAAAAACAGCCCTCGTGCATTCGCATTCCAGTAGGGGGCACGCTCTCCCGAAAGAAAGGGAAGGAATAAAAGCCCTTCGGAGCCGGCCGGTACTTTTTCTGCATATTCAATCATGATTTCATATGGATCTTTGCCCAGCCGCTTGGCCACTTCAATTTCTGGCGCAGCAAACTCATCCTTGAGCCAACGCAGTATCATTCCCCCGTTGTTGGTCGGCCCGCCTATTACCCAATGCCGATCGGTCAAGGCATAACAGAAGGTACGTCCTTTCTCATCGGTTCTCGGCCGATCAATCACCGTCCTGATCGCGCCGCTCGTCCCGATTGTCACCGCCGTTTCACCAGGGCCAATCGCTCCAACTCCCAGGTTCGCCAAAACCCCGTCACTTGCTCCAACGACAAAGGGGGTATCCGGATGAATCCCCATTTTAATCGCCATATCCTGATCCATATCGGAAAGGATATAGGTTGTGGGGACAGGGTGAGAGAGTTGGTCTCTGTTTATTCCTAAAAGCCCCAAAACCTCTTCATCCCAATCAAGTGCTTCCAAATTAAAAAGTCCAGTTGCAGAGGCGATCGAATAATCTACGACATACTGTCCAAATAATCGATGCAGGACAAACTCCTTGATCGATACAAACTTGGCTGACCTGGAGAAGGTTTCAGGATCCTCCTCCTTCATCCAAAGCAGCTTGGATAAAGGGGACATCGGATGAATAGGCGTACCTGTACGCCTATAGAATTGGTGTCCCGAGTACTCATTTAAAATCCAATTGGATTGCTTGACGCTGCGATTATCCGCCCAGATAATGCTCCTCGTGAGAAGTTCTCCACTGGCATCCAATGCGATCAGCGAATGCATGGCTGTACTCATGCCGATGGCCTGCAAATCCTTGGGAGCTGCTTTCGCCTTTAGCATGACGTGTCGCACGCTCTCCACAACGGCCTCTAAAATCCGGTTCGGATCTTGTTCCGCCCATGATGGCTGCGGGTGAATCAAAGGGTAATCGACAGAATGGACTGCCCGTATCCGCCCTCTCGGTCCAAAAGCGACCGCTTTCGTACTAGTCGTTCCTATATCCAGTCCGATCACAACTTGCTGTTCTCTCATGATTCCCCCCCACCTTTTTTGGGTAATCCATAGGATGTAATGCTTTTTTCTTTCCCGTTACTCCTTTATCATCCGTGTGGCTCCAAAAGCTGCAGAGGCTGTACTATTGGCATAAAGGCGGAGAAACTTGCTCGCTTCGCGTTTCAATTGTTCCAATTCCCCGGCACGCTCGGCCAATTCTGCTTCGGACACTTGCAACGCCAAGGTGCGGGACGGAATATCGATGTGGATGGGATCCCCATCTCTGACAAAAGCGATGGTACCCCCTTCAGCTGCTTCGGGGCTCAGATAGCCAATGGACAGCCCTGCACTCGCTCCCGAAAAGCGTCCGTCGGTAATGAGCGCCACTCGCTTGAATTTGCTGAGAACTTCCGTACAGCGGTGCAATTCCCGCATGCCAGGTCCGCCTTTAGGACCTTCATAACGAATGACGACAACATCCCCTTCTTGAATCAGACCGTTTTCATAAGCATCGACAAAATCCTCTTCCGCATTAAAGACCTTGGCCGGACCGGTTAAGGTTCGCAGCTCGTGCGGCACGGCGGATTGTTTGATTAAGGCTCCATCCACAGCAAGATTACCCTTTAGTACTGCAATTCCACCCTCTTGGTCAATCGGCTTTTCCAGGTGATGAATAATCTCCCGATCCAAGACATCGTGTCCCGCGATGTTCTCGCCCACTGTCTTGCCCGTTACTGTCCAAGCATCCAAATGGAGCAAAGAACGAAGCTCCTGCATCAAGGCAGGCATCCCTCCCGCACGTTGCAGATCGTTGGTCGTATATTCATTATTGTTAGGCGTTACACCCGCTAAGAAAGGAACCCTTCGGCTGATTTGATCGAACAGATCCATCGGCAGATCAATTCCCAGTTCTTGCGCTACAGCGGGTAAATGAAGGCAGGCATTCAGGGACCCGCCCATGGCTAGAAGAACGGAAATCGCATTCTCAAACGCTTTCAAATTCATGATTTGCTCTGGTGTTATCCCTTGCTTAACGAGTGTTACTACCTGACGCCCCGCTTCTTCCGCAGCCATCAGCTGTTCGTCTGAAAGAGCTTGCATCCATGAAGTTCCAGGAAGTGCCATCCCTAGGGTTTCAGAAAGACCCTGCATTGTGTTAGCTGTACCGAGGAAAGGACAGGCACCTGGGCCAGGGTAATACTGATTGGTGATTTTGACTAGTCCTTCTTCATCCAGCTTCCCATCCAGAAAGTCCCGTCGGGCCGCTTTGGACTCCTTAGGCTTGATATGATTTGGCATCACGCCTCCCAAAACAACCAGGCTGGGTATATTGATTCGCGCAGCGGCCATCAGCATGCCCGGTACGATTTTGTCGCAAGAACTCAATACAACCATTCCATCAAAAATTCCGTGTCCGTTAACCATAATTTCCACGCTATCTGCGATGGTCTCCCGGCTCGGCAAGGAGTATTTCATTCCCTGATGGCCCTGGGCAATCCCGTCACAAACGGCTATCGTATTGAATTCCAGCGCAACGCCGCCTGCAGCCTCAATCCCTGCTTTCACTCGGTCAGCCAACTGACGGAGATGAACATGTCCCGGCACGACTTCATTCCACGAATTGGCGACTGCAATCACTGGCTTGTCCAGTTGTTTGTAATCAATCCCGCACGAACATAGGTGCGACTTCAAAATGGCGCGGGTAAAAGGCGAAATTTCAGAGATACGGTTATTCATATCCAATCCTCTCCCATTCTCAATGTTAGATGAGACAAAATTTTAGCGCTTTCATATACGGGATTATGTAAGTTCACAGCTGAAATTTCCCAGTTGCCTTCTTATCTCAATCTTATCGGTCTTCTTGTAAAACGTTTTTCGAAAACGTTTTACGAAAACGATTTACTAGTATCCTATCACGTAATAAAATACATGACAAGAGGATTTTTTATATTTTTATTTTCCCGGCGATAGCATTTCGATTTGACTTTTAATGTTATATAATAAATTAAGATAAGATATCGTTTACATATTGTTCCTTTATCTTTTTGCTCTAGTAATAATAGCTATTAGGAGTAACTTAATGAATAGACGTCAACGGATAACCATTAAAGATGTGGCTCGTGAATCGGGAGTCTCCATTACCACTGTATCCCGTTATTTAAATCAAAACTATGAATCTATGGGTGAAGAAACCAGGGCAAGAATTAAGGAGGTCATTCACTCCCTTGGATATCAGCCAAATAAGCTTGCTCAAGGGTTGAAGGGATCTAGCCGCAGCATTGGAGTCGTGGTGGTTAATATTAGCTATCCATTTTGTGTTTCCGTAATTCGTTCCGTTTCGAAAATTCTTAGTGACGCCGGCTACAATCTTATGGTATGTGAAACAGGCGGCGAAAAAAAACGGGAAGAAACGATGATACGATCTTTGATTGCGCAAAACATTGGCGGACTCATCATACAAACGAATGGGGCGAACAATGCTTTACTTGAAGAGATCGCCCGTACCATTCCTGTCGTGCTCATTGACCGCGAGTTTCCCATTCCCCAGGTTATTAACGTTGTAACCAATAATCACGAGGCTTCAAAAAACCTTACTTCTGCACTATTTCAGGAAGGATACCAACGAGTTCTGTTCGTAACAGAGCCGTTGTCCGGCATTAGCACTCGGATCGAAAGGCTGAACGGTTATACGAAAGCCTGTGAACAATTTCAAAAGGAATCCTGTGTAGTTTGGATTGATCGCGAAAACACGTCAACTTTGCAGTCAGTCGTTGCATTATTGCCTAGTAGCCCAGTAACCGATCCTTTTGCTGTCTATACAGCCAATGGACTTATCATGCTGGATCTTTACCCTTTTCTGAAAGAAACCCATTTCGCTTCGCCCAGCCCTATGGGTCTTGCCACCTTCGATGAACCTGATTGGGCAAAGCTAACCACACCCTACTTAACTTGTGTTCGTCAGCCCACTGATGAAATCGGGCAGTATGCTGCCAAAGCCATCCTTGATCATATCAAAAACACTGGAACTCTAAACCATCATGTTGAGGTAATCCCTTCCACCGTGATCGTCTCCGATTCTTCACGGATTAAAAATTTTAATGAATAGGAAAAAAGATTTGAAGAATAGAAAAAGTTTACCGTTTGTATCCGGTAAACTTTTTTCTGCTTACGTCTTTAAATAAGTTCTCTCTATGAGACTTTCTTTTGATTCAGTTCAGCCTGTTGGGATGGAATCCAGAAGGTAGTGATGAAGCCTGCGATCGCTAATAGAGCTAGAATAAGAAATACGTTATGCAATCCATTGGCAAGAATTTCAGGCGGAACAGGGCTTCCTGACTCCGTAAATTCTCCTATATGTTGATTTAGGAAAGTGCCTAAAACCGCAATTCCAAGGGTTTGCCCTAACACTCGCAGAAAAGTATTGGTCGAAGTGGCTACTCCCCGCATATTCCATTCGACGCTCGATTGGACAATAACCATAAACACCGTCATAGATAAGCCAAATCCGAGTCCCATGACAAACATCACGACAATCAGAAACCAATTCGGTGTAGATTGACTGATCATAGTTAAAGCTATCGAACCCAGAGTAATGAGAAACATTCCTATAAGAGAAAGTGGCCTAGACCCCATACGAACCATCCATCTTCCGCAAAGCATGGCACCAATCGGCCAACCAATGGACATAGGAGTCAGCGTGAGCCCAGAAGAAGTAGCTCCCATTTGAAGCACTCCTTGAATCCATAACGGAAGATAGGCGGTCAAGCCAATAAGGATCCCGCTTACCAAAAAGCTTGAAAGGTTAGAAACAGCTAGATCTCGGATTCGCAATAAGCCGATGGGAAGCATCGGTTCGGGATGCTTGAGTTGAATCCGTACAAAAAGGCTAAGAAACATAACCGATATGGCAAAAAGGGCATACATGCTTGCGGAGTTCCATGGGATATCCGTCCCGCCCGTTAGCAGAGCAAACAGCAGGGCGGTTGTTCCGATAGTAAAAGTGAAGGCTCCTCCGTAATCGATCTTACGATCTCGGTTTTGCCCTTGTTCTTTGAAATATTTAGAAATCAGAAACATGGAGATAACGCCAAAGGGAATATTGATGAAAAAAATCCAATGCCAGCTCATATAATCGACAAAAAATCCGCCAACCAAGGGTCCAAAAATACCTGCGATTCCCCACATGGAGCTGATAAGTCCTTGTACTTTGGCACGCTGTTCAAAGCTGAAAACATCTCCGATAATAGTGAATGTGACGGGCATGAGAGCTCCTGCACCAACCCCTTGAATCGCACGGTACACAATAAGTTGTTCCATACTTTGGGAAAGGCCGCAAAGGATTGAGCCTATCAGAAACAGAGTAACACCCGTCATAAATATCACTTTTCTGCCAAACAGGTCTGCTAGCTTGCCAAAGATTGGGGTTGATACCGCCGAGGTTAAAAGATAAACGGCAAAAACCCAACTGATCAGCTCCAACCCCCCCAACCTATCCACGATGACAGGCATCGCCGTACTTACAATGGTGACTTCAATCGCAGATAGAAAAGTTGCAATGAGCAGTGCTGTGATTATTTTTCGTTGATAAGTATTCATGATTTCAACCTTTCTTGCCAAGTAGTTTTTGCACCTCTATACTATATAACATTCGCTAAAAATCTAACTACTATATTGGTCAAAAGTTGCTCATTAGTTTCTCGATGGATAGGAAACAATAAGGAAGCAATAAAACTTCCGAGGAGTGATAACCATGACGAATAAAAAAAGTTTAAAGGGTCAGGCTCCGCTAGATGCCAACCCAATCGATCTAGCATTTGTTCCAAAAGAGAATGAAACCGAACCTAAATTTCGCGTTAACGAGCCCACAGGCAAACAAAATAAATCGAGATAAGTTTTTCATCACCAAGATCTACTTTTGCCCACTCGAAAAATATTCACGGAATATTCACCACATTAACTAACCGTTATGAATTATACTAAGATTACGAAAAACGAATAAGGGGCGAAAGTATGAGTACCTGTGATCTTTTAAGCGACGGAAAATTCTTTGATTGGCAGTTTAGTATCTGCACCACTTATTTTGAAGTCCGAAATGCATATTTACTTAACACTACTCAAATAATGGAACTGGAAAACGCGACATCTGATGAAAAAATGGATCTTCTTTCCGTTATAGACGCCATTTACAGTGATTACGAAAAAAAATTCAAGGACATACCTGCGAATTAGAACGCACATAAGGCGCTACCTCTGCTTAATTGGGGTAGCGCCTTATTTCTGTTCCAACGATTTTGTCTCTAAGAAGTGCGGCGGATATCAAAAAAGACAGGGCCCACAGGATCCTGTCTAATCTTTATGTATGTTAGAGCATTGCATATTACAATGGCGTGCCCGGAGAGACTCGAACTCCCAACCTTCTGATTCGTAGTCAGACACTCTATCCGATTGAGCTACGGGCACATTTTATATTTAAACTTCTCTGATGAAGGAAAGCGGAATGTATGGTTCATACCACTACTTCTTAAGAAAGTTTGGCTGGCCCGCCTGGATTCGAACCAGGGCATGACGGAGTCAAAGTCCGTTGCCTTACCGCTTGGCTACGGGCCATTCGCTTTGGATTATTAGGATAACCTGTGTTAAAGAAAATTATACATGGTGCCGGCACTTGACTTTAACTTAATTGGATTAAACAAAGTACTATTCCATACGAAACAAGGAACAGTCATGATGAACTGCTCCGAATTTAACGGTTTTTCGCTCTTAAACATTATTGCCCGATTGTTAAGAAACGAAAAAACGGCCGCCGTGTAAAGCAACCGTATAAATTATGCCTCTAACCGTCATTTTAACTCTTGAACAGGAACATTGACATCATCGAGATTAATATGACCGAAATCACCTGTTGCGTTGTCCACTACTTTTATATAGCATTCTGTTCCGACGAATGCTGAGGCATCCCAGCATTTCCTGGTATAGGTTTCAGTGTTTGCGCCTGTTTCTTTAAAAAGTTCCTCACCATCTGATGCCCTTACTAAGGCTACATAAAGCCCGTTGATGTTATTCCCTCCAGCAACAAGAAGGTTAATCCGTCCATCTCCTCCAACCACAAAGTTTTGCGACTTGAGTATGCCTGTTTGATCATCTCCTCCTTCTTTGAATCCCCAGAGATGATACTTACCGCTTGGATGAAATGGGCCGCCCCAAAAGATGGTGTCTGTTGCTACATCACCATTGCCAAAAGCGTTTCCATCAACAACCGACCATCCTTCCAAGTCACCCGTTTCAAAATCATGATTCGGCAATTCAAGCCTTGTAACCTGCTGCGTAACGTTCTGGAATGTTGCTGTAGCATCCCAAGCATTCAAGCCGAATTTTCCGGAGGTGAAAGTAGAATCATTGGCATCAATGATCAAACGGCCATCCAAATAAATTTTAAAGTGATTTCCGTCAGCGACCACTTTAAGATGATAAATCTTATTTACATCTATTGGAGTTGGGTATTCGGCAATCACCGTAGCCAAACCGTTCTCAAATTTAAAGAATTTCACTACATCGTTTTTAGCATCTACATTAGCAAGGTAACTGTTATTGGCATCCTTATTGGACCGAAATACAAGAGCTCCCGCCCCTCTTGCATTTCCATCTTTGATGGATATGTCGGATTCATAAGTGAAATCATTTCCGAATTGGGAAGACAAAATGAAAGAATCGCCATCAGAGCGTCCTTGTTTTCCTTCAATGGTGTCTGCCCACGTCCCATTCACTGTCGTCCAACCGTTCAGATTGGATTGCAAAGGGGACTGTTCCCATACCTTATTTACATGATGAACGGTAAGAGCGTTTATTGTTACACTTCCATTTAAAGCATATACCTCAAGATCTTGGCTGGATAAATCCGGAAGAATGATATCCGTGATCACCTTCTGTCCGTCGTTTCCAAATACTTCGACGGAAGAGCGGTCAACAAAAATGCGCATCTTCACTTTTCCATTGACAGGAAGCAACGGAGCACTATGTTTCCCGTTGTTAAAGCCGGAATGAAAGGTGATATTGCCGGATTGGCTTCGGTCGACAAACAGTTCGGAGAGGTTTTTGTCATAACCGATCGTCGTATATTGATTTCCTCCTTTCCGAACCTTAAAACCGAATTCAGTAGCTTGAGAGGTGTCCGCTTGGAATTCTGCATTGATTTCGAGAGTACCTCCAGATATACCTGACAACAAATTGCCACCTGTAATCGATATTTCCTTATTTGTCCACTCGTGAGAAACTCCTCGTATGGATTGCAACTCCATCACCGGGGTTTGAATGACTCTTACTCCTTCCGGCAGCGTCTTCAATTCTAGTTTTCTGGGAATAGACATGGCACTTCTCCATGGGTTTGTAGGAACATCGTTGGCATATTGCCAATTGCTCATCCAGCCTAACCAAAGCCGCCGTCCGTCTGAAGAAGGAATGTCAGACCATGAAACAGCCGCATAGAAGTCTTTGCCGTAATCTGTCCAGAGAACTTGGCTCGGATCATTTTCATTCACAAAAGCCGTTCCATCAAAGCTTCCCACAAAGTACTGCATACCTGATCCTCCGGAAACAGCTCCGTTTCCTAAGCTGACTTGCATCACCCATTTCTTTTGATTCGGATTGCCGTCCACAGGAAGTTCAAATAAATCCGGACATTCCCACACTCCTCCATGGCTTCCATGACCTTGCCCAAATTCACTTGCATATGTCCATTGCTTCAGGTCAGGAGATGTATATATTTTTATCCTGTCACCGGCCGCAAGCACCATTACCCACTTATTTGTCTCTTCGTGCCAAAACACTTTCGGGTCGCGAAAATCCTTGATTCCCGGGTTCGGAAGGATGGGATTGCCGGAGTGCTTCGTCCATGTTCTGCCTTTATCGTTGCTATAGGCAATGCTTTGCGCTTGAATCCCTTCCTTATCTTGCGTATAGATGGCAACAAGCGGTTTCTCGCTCCCCGTCTGAAACCCGCTCGTATTGTTCCAATCCACTACTGCACTGCCGGAAAAAATCATGCCATGATCATCTGGAGCCAAGGCAATGGGGAGGTGTTCCCAGTGAACCAAATCCTTGCTGACGGCATGACCCCAATGCATGGGGCCCCATTGCAGACCATATGGATAATATTGAAAGAATAGGTGATATTCCCCTGCATAATATACCATTCCGTTCGGATCATTCATCCAGTTTGCTTCAGGCGTAAAATGATATTGAGGCCGATGATCTTCATTGTAGTAGCTGGAATCGACTGCATAAACCGGCAAAGACATGGATAGCAACAGTATAAAGATGGTTCCGATTTGTATCCATTTCCCCTCTATTTTCTGCATTCCCCTACCCTCTTTCATTCCTGGCTGATAGTGATGGAAACTTTGGGTTGTCCGCGGTACAGCGTTTAAACATAGGCCTGTTTTAGAATGCTTCCTGCAAAAAAACGCTTGCTAAATTCTACTCCAAAAGCAAAGTGCTGTTGTTGTTGTATGAGATAGCTGGCGGTTTTTCACATGTTTCATTTGATAGTCTAGTATTATTTCGTACGAAGCCGGTCTAAAAGAACAGCAAGAATAATGACTCCCCCCTTTATGACAAGCTGCCAATAATAGTTGACATCCAGCAAAGTAAGGCCGTTGCTGAGCACTCCCATGATCAATGCCCCGATTATCGTTCCTTGAATGGTTCCAACCCCGCCGGTAAAGCTTGTGCCGCCAAGGATCACGGCAGCGATGGCATCAAGTTCGAATCCGACACCGGCCGTCGGCTGTCCGGAATACAATCGGCCTGCAAGAACGACTCCAGCAAGTCCTGACAATAGGCCGCTTATCATATATACCTTTATTAGGGTTGCCCCTACCTTTATCCCGGTAAGACTAGCTGCTTCTTCATTTCCTCCGATCGCATAGACATGTCGGCCAAACATGGTATATTTCAAAACAAAGAAAGCTGCTACATAAACAAGCGTCATAATAAAAACAGGTGTAGGAATAGCCAGCACAGTGCCGGAACCGAAGAATTTAAATAACGGATCCGTTAATACAATCGGATACCCCGCACTTAATACATAAGCAATTCCCCGAATGTACGTAAAGCTTCCTAACGTAACGATAAAGGCTGGAAGTTTTGCTTTAGCCGTTAAGTAACCGTTGATATACCCAGCCATCATTCCCGCTGCAACTCCGACAGCCATGGCGGCAATAGCATTTACCCCTTGTTGGGAAAGCATGACAGATATAACACCTGATAAAGCTACAGTAGATCCTACAGATAAGTCGATCCCGCCTGTCAGGATAACAAACGTCATCCCGGCAGCTAAGATAGAGATGATAGAAATTTGTTTCAATACGTTCAGAAGATTGTTAACCTCTAAGAAATTGGGTGTAAGAAACGAGAGGACGACACACATCAGAAAAAGGATAATCATCGTGCTGTAACGGTTCCATAATTCCTTCACGTTCGCTTTTTTCTTTAGATGCTTTAGCTGCAAGGTATGTGCTTCTGTTCTCATGCTATCCCCCCCGTCGCATAATACATAATCTTTTCCTGATTCGCTTCGTCTTTTGACAAGTCCGCTTTTATCTTTCCTTCATGCATTACGAGAACCCGGTCACAGACGCTTAATATTTCCGGAAGCTCAGAAGAAATCATGAGGATAGCCATTCCCGCTTTGGCCAGCTCATCAATGATTTTATAAATTTCCGCTTTCGCGCCTATATCCACTCCTCGAGTCGGCTCATCCAAAAGCAATATCTTGGGTTGAATCAGTAGCCATTTTGCAAGAACAACCTTTTGCTGATTTCCGCCGCTAAGATTCAGTACCTTTTGTTCAGGAGAGGAAGCCTTAATGCCCAGTTTTTTAATATAGTTTTCTGCATCTTGATGGATAGCACTCCAATTCAAAACACCTGACTTTTGATACTTCTGCAGCATCGTCATCCCAATGTTCTCTTTTACGGATAAATGAAGAAACAAGCCTTGCTCTTTTCTGCTTTCGGGTACTAGGGAAATTCCGTTTTTAATCGCATCTCGGTGGGAAGAAATGTCCACTTTCTCCCCGTGAATCCACACCTCGCCTGTTTTTTGGGTGGAGGACCCGAAAATGGTACGGACCAGCTCTGTTCTTCCCGCACCTACCAAGCCCGCAAGCCCGACCACTTCTCCCGGATACACTTGCAGCGAGACACCTTTAACGGCCTTATGGTCGGATAATTCCTTTAATTCAAGTGCCGGAACGTTTCTTTTTAAAGATACATTCATATTCTGCTTCCTTTGAAAAATATCTTTCGGTTCACGTCCCACCATTAATTTGACAAGGTGATCCGGGTTTGTTTGGTGAATCGGCAGACTGCTTACCCACTGTCCGTCTCGAAATACCGTACAGCGATCGGAAATTTTAAAGATTTCATCCATCCTGTGGGAGATATAAACGATGGCAACACCTTGTTTCTTCAAGTCGCCTATAAGCAGAAACAGCTTATCGATTTCTTTATCCGTAAGCGTTGCCGTCGGTTCATCCATGATTAAAACTTCAGCCTTAAAAGACAATGCGCGGGCGATTTCAACCATTTGCTGCTCGGCAACGCTTAAAGAAGAGACAAGCGTTTTCGAATGTAAATTTGAGCCGATAGATTGCAGAACTTCTGTTGCTTTCTCATGAACTTCTTTCCACTTGACCATGCCCAGTCTGTTTCTGGGCAACTCTGTCCCCATGTAAATGTTTTCAGCAATCGTCAAATTAGGAGAAAGCTTCAATTCCTGATGGACGATACTGATTCCATTCACTTTTGCTTCTAAAGGGCTTTTCCATACCACGTGTTTATTTTTGTATTCGATGGTTCCGGCATCCGGTTTGTACACGCCGGATAATATTTTCATTAGCGTTGATTTGCCTGCACCATTTTCCCCCATCAATGCATGAACTTCCCCTCTATGAAGTTCAAGCTCTACATGATCAAGGGCTTTCACTCCCGGAAATTCTTTACTTATCCCCGTCATTTTAAGAATAGGAGTATTTTCACGCTGTGAATCATTCCTATTTATAGAATACTGCACAAATACTCCTCCTTTTTCACGCAATACCATAGATTAGGGCTCTTACCAGCCTTTATAGCTGCCTACTGAATCTTGTGTCACAAGTTCTACAGGCACTTTAATTTCAGATTCCACTTTCTCTCCTTTGATCATCTTCATGCCAATGTCAACCGCCTGCTTTACAATCTCATCGGGATGTTGAGCTGACGTAGCAACAAAACTCTTGTTCCTTTTAAGCTCTTCTATGGCTTCCGGAGCGCCGTCCACTCCAAGGATAAAGAATTCATGATCTCGCTTTGCCTGTTCTGCAGCAATTTGTACGCCCAGTGCTTCCGGATCATTAATAGCAAATACGGCGTCTATTTTTCCAGAAGGATTTGCTTGTAAAATATTTTCCATAACCGTTAATGCTTTTTCTCTGTTTCCTTCCCCATTTTGCTTTGCTGCCACCTTAATCTCTGATCCTTTAATGGCATCTTCGAAACCCTTGATGCGGTCCGTTACAGCCGTTACTGGCGGTCCGTCGATGATCACAATGTTGCCTTTATTTTGTAAACGCTTCAAAAGATATTCACCGGTAAGCTTTCCTGCTAAATAATTATCAGAAGATACTGTAGCATCTACTCCACCTTCAGCACCTACGTCCACTGCAATAACGGGAATACCCGCAGCTTTCGCCTGTACTACAGCTGCCGCAATGCCTTTGGAGTCTACTGCATTTAATAGAATCATATCTACCTTTTTGGTGATAAAATCCTCAACTTGCGCCGTTTGCTTCGCTAAATCATAGTCAGCGCTTACAACAATCACTTCGCCTCCTATTTCTTTGGCAGCTTCTTCAGCTCCCTTTGCCATCGAGACAAAGAACGGATTGCTAAGCGTACCCACTGTTAAACCAATTTTTATTTTCTTATCTTTAGAATCAGCTTCGGTTGTTCCAACCGTACTGTTTCCTCCACTACTGCAAGCTGCTGTTGCAAGCATCAGTAAAGTCATAACAAGCCCAACTGCCATTCGGAATGCTTTTTTCATTTTTGTTCCTCCCTGTCTTATTTTGTCTTTTGGCCACTCTCTCCGCCTTCTTTTGGCTACCACCTCCCCACTTGTGCGCTTTTTTGAATCATGGTTGTCTCCTCGATTGATGTTTTAACCAAAAATAATCATAATTTCTCACGATTTATTGGTTAACTATGAAAAATTATGATTATTTTTGATTATATATGATGATTCTGAAAATAACAATAATATTTTTAGATAATTTTACCAAAACATAAAAAACCACATGAAAGTCCATCCTTTCATGTGGCGTCACCCCAAAAACAAAGATATCATCTATGCATTCACTAGATACACATCAATCCCGGCTTCCTCCAGCTTTCTCACAAACGATTTAGGAGTATTTGCATCCATAATACACTTGTCTATCTTATCAATTTCGGCAAATTTCGCAAAGGTGGTTTTTTCTGCTTTGCTGTGGTCTGCCAGCAAGATGACTTCCTTTGACCTCTCAATCATCTTCCTTTTCGTTGCAGCTTCCAGGAGATTCGGCGTCGTCAGCCCTCCTTCTACTTCAATTCCGTTTGTCGCAATAAAAGCTTTATCCACTTTTATCATCGACAGCGCAGCCTCGGCAATAGGACCGACCAGCGCACACGTTTCTTTTCGCACATTTCCTCCCACGATCACTACCTCAATTCCCGGTACATCCTGTAGCTCCTGGGCAAAAACGGGTGAATTGGTTACGACAGTCAACCTGGAAAAGGCATGCAACTCCTTCGCCAGTTGAAATGTGGTCGTTCCGGAATCAAGTATAATCGTATCTCCCTCTTTAATAAATTCCATTGCTTTTTTCGCTATGGCTTTCTTCTCTTCCTGAAATTTGTCCTCTTTCTCATTAAAGCTAGGTTCAAAGTTGACGTTTTGGAGAGAAATAGCTCCGCCATGCGTCCTTCGCAACAATTTTTCATCCTCTAATTCTTTTAAGTCCCTGCGTATAGTAGACCCAGATACCTTGAGATATTCAATTAAATCCGGAACGGAAGCTCTCATATTTTCTCGAATGTACTCCATGATTTTCCTTTTCCTCTCTTCGGCATATAACATGAAATGTTGCACCTCTGTATCCTATATTTTCATTCCACCGAATCCGATGAAAATGTTTTCAATACACACATTTCAAGTATAATGCATAATTAAAAGGTTTTGTTTACATAATTTGTGCCTATTAAAATGAAAATAGCTGTCGCGGTTACTTGACAGCCTGAAGATAGCACCAAACTATTATCTCTTTAGTCATCTTCTTCTCCTTTAATAGCTGTATCCAACCTCCATACTCTTCATCGAGCGTACGAATGGCTCTCCATCCATTAAAATTTTTCTTTTCCCCCTACTAAGGGCAAAAGCTTTTCCGCAATTTCCTTCGAATTGATCTTGTCTATCTTCCGTTCCTCCTTGCCCTTGCAGGGTATCGTGAAGAATAAAGACGCCCAGCAGCATACTGAACGTCAAAAAGCCCCATCCTTATTTGAATACACCCTGTTTCTTTTCATGGACAATCTTTGTTTGGTCACCGGTAATCGAAAGCTTTAATGATGGCGCAAGCATGCCCCCGAAATGTTCCCTTTCATAGTCCGGGGATTGTTCGCCAATTTCATGGATGCTTTTCCCTTCCACATTCACATAGTTCACAAAGCTTATGACCGTACCGTTAGACATGACCATCCAAGAATAGGCTTGGTAGGGATTGTCTTTGGGGTTGGCAATCACCAGTCCGCTGCCGTTAAGCGGCTTATAGCCTCCAATTAAGGATTCGGATGCAAAACCATATAAACCTTCCGGTGCATCAAGACCCGGTGCAAACTTTTCGTGATGTGTCTTTGTAAAAAGATAATAACGATTTCCTTTAACCATCATGCTTGGGCGCTCAAGCTCTTCATTGACGCAGTTAGCTTCCAGCACCGGAGGCAGAATTTCAAATTCCGTGAGACTATCATTGACAGCTCTAGCCATCCCTATACTTCCATTATAGGACTTTGCCTCCCCCATCAGATCGGAACCGGGATTCTCCTGCCGGCAAGTCCTTTCTCCTAAAGATCCGGCGGAATTGGCTTCAAATAAAATGTACTCCTCTCCCGTCTTGGGATCTTGGAAAAAGTATGGATCACGGAAGGCGTAAGAAAATTCCCCTTGGTTTGCTTGCTCCTGTGTTTGATAGTATTGGCCATCCGGCTCAAGGATAATTTTATGATCAGACCAATTGGTAAAGGCAACGGAAGAGTTGGTGGTCATGATATCAGCCGTTGCTGTAGCTAAACGCTGTTCATAAGTCAGGCGATTTTCATTTTTTCGTCCAGTTGCCGTGTAGAAGATATGGAATTTCCCATCTTTATCCACCATCGCCGAACCTGCCCATTGCCTGGATCCTAACCGTTGGCCATCGTTGAATAAAAGCCCCCCAAGCTTCCAGCTCTTTCCGTCCTTGGAATAAAAATAACGGATCTCAGCCGTATCGTGTCGCTTCCCCGGAATGACATCGCTTGGGACAGTGAGAGCAAATATGATTTTATAACCGTTGACAACTGCAGGATGTCCGTTGCGGTCCTGCAGCGGCCAGGTATCCCAAACATGATACTCCGGCGTCATTTCTTCAAGATCTTCCATATGAATGACGGGCGCAGTATTGCTTTCATTCAAGTCCATTTGTTTTACAGCTTCACGGGACCAGTTGAATACCGTTGCCGTTTCTTGTGCAAAAACGCCTGAACCTGCGGTGGCGGTTGCCATCGCAGAAAATCCGATAGCGGCTGCCGAAAGGCATTTTAAGGTTTCTTTCCATTTCATAGCTCTGTCTCCCATCATTTCGAAAAGGGCATGGTCAACCGGCCACTTCCGATTGACCATGTCTATTTATTCGGAGGAAAAACTTTTCATAAGAGTGGTTTTACTGTTTAATCGTTCCTGGATCCAGCTCGTTTTCCACTTTTGTGCGGTCACCTTTAATGGACAGTTTCACCGTCGGTGCCAGGGTGCCTCCAAAATGGCTCATCTGGTATTCCGGAGTCTGGTTTCCGACGTCACCGATGGACATGTTCCCCAGATCGCCGAAATGGGCGAAGCCGACGACATTCAAATTAGGGAGAACCAGCCAAGAATAGGCTTGGTATGGATTCTCCGGAGGATTGGCCAGAACCAGTCCGCTTCCGTTCAGGGGTTTGTATCCGCCGAATAGCGAGTCGGAAACGAAACCATATAAACCTTCCGGCCCGTTTAGACCCTCCGCGTATTTATTGATGTGGCTGTCAGTAAACAGGTAGTACTTTTTATCTTTCACCACAATATGCGGACGCTCGAGTTCTTCGTTTACGAAATTCGCTTCCAGAAGAGGAGGGAGAAGTTTGATTTTCGAGAAATCGCCTCCTTCCACCTCCGCAATGCCGATGTTGCCGTTAGCGTGGACGGCACCTTGGGGCACGTTATGCTGCGCAGCGAATTCAGGGCTTCCGACATAATCCGGTTTCAGCATGCGGTCGGTAACGGCGCCACCGGAGTTCCCTTCGAACAGCAGATATTCTTTCCCCGATTTCGGGTCTTTGAACCACATCGGATCACGGAAGGCGTAACCTCCCCCTTCGTCCTGCTGAGCTTGTTCCTTGGTCTGATAGTATTTTCCGTCCGGTTCCAAAAGAATGCGGTGATCGCCCCAGTTTTCGAAGCGAACCCCATTGCTGTCGGCGACGATCTCACCCGTGGCCATGGCCAACCGCTGCTCGTAGGTCAAGCGCTCTTCTCCTTTGTGCCCCGTTGCAGTGTAGAACGCATGAATTTTGCCGTTGTCCGTCATAGCAGACCCGGCCCATTGGCGGGAACCTAACGCGGATCCTGCCGGGAACAACTCTCCGCCCAAACTCCAGTCTTTGCCGTTTTTCGAATAAAAGTAACGGATGGTCGCAATATCGTGGACTTTGCCCGGCAACACGTCGTCCGGAGCGGAAAGCGCAAAAATCACTTTCCAGCCTTTGATCGAAGCGATGTTCCCATCACGGTCGGTCAGTGGCCACGTATCCCAAATGTGATAATCAGTAGCCAATTTCTCCAGTTTGCTGATGTCGGTGTAAGGCAAGGTATTGTCTTGATTCAGCTCGATGTTTGAAGCCTGTTCGCGTGTCCAGTTCACGGTGTGATCCCCGTCTTGGGCTTGTACCGGCAGCGCTGTGAAGCTGGAAGCGGCAATGCTGGCTGCCAATGCAAGGGCGGACCATGCTTTCTTGTTTTTGCGGATCATTTTATTGCTCCTTTCGATGTTCATCATTTTTTACGGAATAAGAAAGTATAAACTTCACTGATTCATCATCCTTATTCTGCATGAAAAGCTTCCTCTAAAGGCGGTCTGGCTACCCTGAAATGCTTCGAAGAAGCTTTTCTTACCGATTTGGGCCAAATGGCTTAATTTCACCATTTCTTTGCTCTTTAATAATTTCCGATTTATCGCCATCCAAGGATAATTTCAGCGTTGCCGCGAAAGTACCGCCGAATTGAACTTGGCCGTTTTCATCCTTCGGTTCGTTAATGAAGCTGATCACCTGTTGGTTCGGAAGCACCATCCAGGAATACGCTTGATAGGGGTTTTCTTTTGGATTTCCGATAACCAGACCACTTTCGTTCATAGGCTCGTACTCGCTTCGCAGACCCTTGCCAACAAAACCGTACACGCCGTCAGGACCGGTTAAGCCAGGAGCATAGGTAAAGGTATGGCTGATCGTGAACAGGTAATAGTCATCGCCATTTACCACTACGTGCGGCCGCTCCAGCTGATGGTTGGCCCCCACTGATTCAAGAAGCGGCGGCAGAAGCTTCAGCTTGGTAATGTCATGGTCAAGCACTTCTGCAATACCGATATTTCCATTGTACAAATGCGCACCTTCCGGAACGCTATGGGTTTTGCGGTAATCTTCGTCCCCGATATTTTCGGGTTTCAAATGACTTCTATCGCTTCCGGCCTGGCCTTCAAAAATAATGTACTCTTTGCCGGTATTCGGATCTTGGAAGAAGAACGGATCGCGGAACGCCGTGATGATGTTGCCATTCCAGTTTTCAATCGTTTCGTAATATTTACCGTCGGCCTCAAGGATAATTTGGTGCGGCCCTTCGTTGGTCAAGCTTACTCCGCTTTTATCGGCGGTGATGTCAAATGTAGTCTTAGCGATTCGCTGCTCAGCCCTTTGAACCCAGCCGTTGTTATCCCAGTTGCTTTTATCGCCGGTTGCCGTATAGAACAAATGAACTTTGCCCTTCTCGTCCAACATCGCTGTTCCGGCCCACTGCATATGGCCTAATGCTTTATCATAGTTATAAGGAATCCCGGCATAAGTCCAGTCTTTTCCGTTTTTCGAGTAGAACATGCCGATTCTGGCCTCCGTATGGCGGTCATTCCAACCGATAGAGCGCGGAGCGACCAATGCGAAGGCTATTTTGTACCCGTTAACGATGGCAAGGGAACCATCTCTGTTTTGAAGCGGCCAGGTGTCCCAAACCCATTGGTCCGGTGCGACCAGATTGAAGTCCATATCAACCGGCGGAGCTGTAGTCTCTTCGGTGAGAGTAACCTTCTCCGCTTGCTGACGGGACCAGATGGCGGTGTAATCATCAGCCACATTCGCTGCAAACCCCGGGAAGGCTGCAAAGCAGTTGGCTGCCAATGCTGTGGTGATCGCCAGTTTTTTAAACTTGGATTTACTAGTTTTACTCATCATTTTAAATCCTCCTTTTAATGTTTGTAGGAAGTGCCTCAACAGGTAATTGGAAGAACACAAATAAAAAAGACCTAAAATGCATAAGGAGGTGTACAGAAAAAAGTACACTTTTCCCTTAAAGCATTTTAGGTCTTGCCTGCTCATTACCAGTCACAATCCCTACATTATTCTCTTTTCACCATCATTCTAGTTTTTTCGACCAAAAAATTCAATAGTAGTATATACCCTTTAATTGAGGTGGAAAAGAGGGCTTTTATCCCAGACATAATCCATTTTTACCTTTATTGATTATACATTTGCGATGTGGAAGCTTGTTGACCGAGTGATTTCTCTAAATACTAAGAATCACTATATTAAAAGTGGAATGATAATGGCGACAGGAATAGGCTTGCACAACTTCCCAACTGGATTTGCTTTTGGAGTAAGTTCAGATCTTTTGGCTAACTCTATGCTTATAACAATGATCTTACATACTATATCTGAGGGAATCGTAATCTTTGTTCCCTTATTTGCTGCCGCTTATAGTGCTCGAATCATTCTACCTCACCCAGCTACAAGAATATTGTATAAAGAACTTCTAACCCTTCCTATTTATCCAATTATTAATAACAAAATAGCTTAAAAAAGCAGGAACAAAAGAAGTTAGGGTTTCCCCTAACTCCATTCTTCTTATTTATTCATATTTTTGCAAATTATCCACAATTACATTGATGTTAGATTCCATCATTTTAATATAAGTGTCCCCGTCTTCGCCTGGTTTTCCTAAAGAATCAGTAAACAGTACGCCGCCGATTGGAACCCCAGTTTCCTTAGATACCATCTCCATACTCCTTGGGTCGATACTCGTTTCTACGAATAAAACAGGCACTTGTTTTGATTGAATGAGTTGAACAACTTGTAGAACTTGTTGTGGTGTCCCTTGATTTTCATCATTGATTTCCCAAATGTAGCCCGCTTCAAAATCATAGGCATCACTAAAATATTTAAAAGCCCCTTCACTGGTAATTAAATACCGTTTTTCCTTTGGAATCTCATTAAATTGGTCTAATGCCCTTTGGTGAAGTTCTTTTAGTTGCTGAATGTAATTCTCTGCATTTTTATTATACTCCTCAGCATGTTCTGGATCTACTTTTACCAAGGCATCTCTAGTATTCTGTGCATATTTAATCCCATTTCGAATATCAAGCCAAGCATGAGGATCTTCTTCCCCTTCTTTTCCTTTAGTGGTCAAGTATTTAGGTTCTACTCCTTGACTTAAACGAAAAACAGGTGCATCTTTACCCGATTTCCCTGCGGTGAGCATGAGCTTTTCAAACCAAGAATTCCCTGCCTCAAGATTCAACCCATTATAAAACACAACATCTGCATCCGTTGTTTTTTGTACATCTTCAGGAAGAGGATCGTATTCATGGGGATTTGAACCAATAGGTGCAAGACTATGGATTTCAACTCGATCACCTCCGATGTTCTTGACAATATCGTAAAGAATCGAATAGGTGGTGACTACTTTTACCTTTTCGTGTTGCACAGCTTCGGGCTTGGCATCCGTTTTGGATACCTCATCGGCTCCACATCCACTCAGTAACAATAAGGTAAATAAACTCAAAACTATCAATTTTACTTTGTTCATGATTAATTCTCCTTTAAAATTACTTTTGGTTTATTAGCTAACGATTTCTTTTTTCTCCTGACCTTCAAAGTACGCCACAATAGCCCATGTTTAGGTGAGAAGGCAAAAGTCAGCAGAAACATAAAAGTTGCAATTAAAACAATCGTGGCTCCTGAAGGCAAATTATAAGTGAAACTGAAATACAACCCAATTACAGACGACACGATTCCGAATCCTGCAGCAAGGTAAAGCATAATCCACAAACGGTCAGTTAGTAAATATGCTGTAGCTGCTGGAGTGATAAGCATAGCAACCACTAGAACAATACCGACGGTTTGTAATGAAGCAACCGTTACCATCGTAAGTAGTGTCATCAAAAAATAATGAATCCATTTGTTCGGTAAACCGTAAGCAGCGGACATCGTTGAGTCAAATGATGTAATTAACAGCTCTTTGTAGAATAAATAAATGGTAGTAAGGACAAAGACCCCTATTCCAAGTGTAATCCACATATCAGATGGACGAACAGCGAGTACATTCCCAAACAAAATGTGATAAAGGTCCGTACTGCTTTTCATAAAGGTAATCAAAACGATTCCTAACGCAAAAGCTGCTGTGAACATAATTCCAATCGCAATATCATTTTTGATTCTACTGTTTTGACTGACAAAACCTATTCCAATAGCCGTTAATACACCTGTGAAAACCGCACCAACAAAAAAGTTAATTCCTAGTACGTAAGAGATCGCAACACCTGGTAAAACCGCGTGAGAAATTGCATCCCCCATCAGTGCCATACCTCTTAAAATAATGAAACATCCGATAACCCCGCAAATGATTCCCACCATAATCGAGGTCATTAGAGCTTTTTGCAAAAAATCATATTGGATCACAGCATCAATGAAGGACATTAGACCTTTACCTCCATTTCTTTTAAAAAGGGAAACTGACTGTTATACGCTTTTGACAATACTTCTGACCGAAATATTTTTTCTACCTCACCAATACCAATCAGCTCTTTATTGAGTACAATTAATTCATCAAAATAGTCCCTTGCCTTACTTAAATCATGGTGCACAACCATTACCGTATGACCTAGATCACGCAGTTCTCTTAAAATCTTAATAATCGTTTCTTCACTGGAAACATCGATACCAACAAACGGTTCATCCAAAAAGAAGATGTCTGCTTGTTGAGCTAGTGCTCTCGCCACAAACACTCTTTGTTGTTGCCCTCCCGAAAGTTCCCCAATTTGACGATTTGTGTATTCTTCCATTCCAACCTTTTTTAAGCACTCAAGAGCTAATTCTTTTTCTTTCTTTTTTGGTCGTCTGAACAGACCTAAATTTGGATAGGTTCCAAGCAACACGGTATCAAGGACGGTAATCGGGAAATCCCAATCTATATTACTTCGTTGAGGAACATAAGCAATATGCTTCCTAACTTGGTTTATCATCTTTCCATTAATTTTTATTTCTCCCTTATCTCTTGGAATCAGTTCCAGTAGAGCTTTAATAAGTGTTGATTTTCCTGCTCCATTGGGTCCAATAATACCAACAAGTTTACCTGGAGAAACTGAAAAGCTTATATTTTGTATCGCGTCATTTCCATAGTAAGAAACATTTAAGTCGTTGACTGTGATAGCTGATACCATAAAAATGTCACCTCTCCCATAATCTTTGTCCAACCGCCAGAAAGTTTACCTAAGGAAACATTTAAGGTAAAAAAAATCAATTGTTGAATCTTTTCAATGTTACTTTCCCCACATCATATGCTCGGTTGCTCAAAAAGTTTCCTTTGGTCAACATTTTAACCGCTGTCCAAATTAAAGTCAATTAGAAACAACAAAAAAACCAAGTACTGTTGACCGATGACTTTTTCTATAATTTTGTTTTCCATCTCCTGGTTATGCTTCTTCTTATTTGCTGACAAAAAAAGTTTTTTTAAACTCTCTCTAACATGCTATCTAGCCATGTATTTGGCTTCCACATCAGATATGCTAACAAATGTTTATCCATTGTGGGAATATCCTGCTCCAACAAAAACACATGTATTTTTTAGACATGTATTACATGACATTGGGATCTACCCAGTGGTTACATATCTTTTCCTGCAAACACTTCCCAAACAACAGCTTATTTAAGGTAATCCTCCATATGTTTTATTGGTCACTCCTAGCCAATTCTATAGAGTGGATAAATCTTCGTTTCCCCTGATTTTATTTTTATTATGCTTATCAGGGCGTGGGGTGATGGATGTCTACGCGATCGGTAATTAATCTGATCTCTTCAGCTTTGCGTTCTAAACGTTTTTGTCCTTCTTTTAATGTTTGAATATCTTTTTTAATAGGCTTTAACTCTTCTTGAAGGATTGTTCGAAGTAATTCAGGCAAATTCTCCATAATTCGGCACTCCAATCGTTGTTAACATATCTAGGGTTAAATAGGTAGAGGTGGACTAATAGTTTTATTTTTTTAGACAAGGGGTTAAAGCATGGGGGGAAATGGGGTACAAAGTTACATCGTGGATGAGGGTTGTAGAAAAGCAACCATGTCGTCTCGGTGTATTGTTATGTTGGGAATCGTTTGATTAGGTAAAATGGAGGAATTTATTAATTAATATCCGGATCACAAATGAGGGATTTTCCGAAGGGGTAGAAGTATTCGAGTTGAGTAGATCGCACGGTTTGAACATCAGTTACGATGATGAGGGAAAAAAATGATTTATGATAGTCAATGCAAGTAGCATGTATTTCACCTTTACTTCACAGCTAGTATAGCAAAGTTTTTTAGCTTTGTAAACAAAATTTGTTAACTTTTTTGACTCCTGAGTACAATTCAATCTAGTCAGATCTAAGTGAAAATTTGTTTTGATGATGATAAATGATAGATCATCATCAATCTTTTTAATATCTTAATTATATGATCTAATAATAATAATATAGTTATTCTATCCTAGAAGAAGATAGCTCTCCCAACAGGGTAAACCTCTCCTATTTCAGAACCAGTTCTCTCCCGGCTCAGGACCGGACTAGTTCTATTTCAGAACCGGTTCTCTCTCTGCTCAGAACTAGACTAGTCCTATTTCAGGACCCGATCTCTCCCAGCTCAGAACCGGACAAGTCCTATTTCAGAACCAGTTCTCTCAGCTTAGAACCAGACTAGTCCTATATTAGACCCGGTTCTCTCCCAGCTCAGACCGGACTAGTTCTATTTCAGAACCCTATCTCTCCCGGCACAGAACCGGACTGGTTCTATTTCAGAACCCTATCTCTCCCAGCTCAGAACTGGACTAGTCCTATTTCAGGACCGGTTCTCACCTGGAACCACCTTTTGACCTGTTTTGTTTGAAAACTGGTTCCGTAGGAATACTGGGTCTCTCCCGGGACAGGACAGATCTTGTCCTGTTTTAAGACCAGGTCTAACTCGGAACCACCTTTATCTTAGTTACTCCTTAGATTTGCTGTTTTCTAATTCCGAAAAAGTCATAAAATTGTCAGAAATACTTCAGAGAAAATTCGTATTTGCAACGAAAAAATCAAGGTCTCTTCTTTTACCGAGAAAAACCTTTGAGCACAAAAAAATGCACCTATTCTTTATTGATGACTAGTACAACATCATCACCAAAAGAATAAATGCATTTTTCAATAACCCCGAATTTAATTTACACATTATTAATTAATCCCGAATTTCGAAAGTAACCTGATATCAATCTAATGAAAAAAGTGCCCAG
>NZ_JBEGDL010000032.1:0-58021 GCF_040813775.1 Ammoniphilus soli | reverse complement strand
TAGGTAATAAATCGAGCAGATCCATGAAGGCAGATCCTAAGATCCCGTTAATATGAGTGACCCCTTCCGCCACTAAAGTCTCCACAATGGCTTCACTCGGTGTCATTTTTACTTTCGTGCCTCTTTGTACCTTTTGTTCAATTTTTGCCATGTTTTGAAGCCTCCTTCATAATAAACTTTGGAATATACATCGTGACATACCGACCAGTTCAGAGGTGAAAAAATTGATATATATTTTTCACCTCTAAGCAGGAACTAGGATTCCAATGATTCACATTCAAGTCAAAAATGTTAATCTTCTTGAAATTGTGATGTCACAACGTACGTACCAGTTGATTTACATATTACACACAGTTGGATGTTTCGTCAACACAAAAATAATAACATTCCGACAACGTTGTATAGAATGAACCTTCTGTTTATTATTTATTAAATCAAGGTTAGATAACAGTCCCAGTAAAAACTCTGACTTCCAAAGTTTTCCTTAAGAAACATAGAGCAAGGAGGAGTGCAAGTCTTAAGTCTTCAGCATCTGACTCATCGGAACGAAAGCTTATCAGCGATTTACGTACAAGTGAAAATTGCAGTTCTGATCTCCCTAGACAAGAGAAAAAGCTTAGGGTGGCCTTAATGAATGGAGATCCATAATTCATATTCTTTATATTTATTTATTTGACTTTCCATCAATTAGTAGATAATATAATAAAAAACTGGTACGAACGTCAGGATAACGTAGTTGGTGTTCGTTGCTGCCATTACGGTGAAATAACTTAGGAAACCAACTCTAAAACTAATTTTATTCTATCAAACCAACCTCGTATTCGTCTTTTTCAACAGGAATTGAAAGATTTATTTGAGGGAACTAATTCGGATATTTAAGTACCCTTTAATCCCAAATTCTTCATTATGAAGTATTACACAGGACAATAGAGAGTACGCAAAAGAAAAGGGAGTTTGCTAAGAATTTGTTAAGAACTTGCTATTGAAAACGGTTTAGAAATTTCCCCAAGGAGTTTAAAGAATTTTATAAATTAATTATTTTTCATTAAAACCAAACCGAGTTATTAATTTCCACGTTTACTTCAGCAAACGGATAAAAATTTTGATCAAAGAGAGAAGGAGGAATCGTCTGTACAACGCATTTTCTTGATACAACCATCAAGTTAAAGGAGAGGGGATATGAAAAAATTGTACAGAAAAGGGATAGGCTCATGTTTATCTGCGGTTGATACGGATAGCTTGAATTTTTAAAATAGGCGTACAGCCCAATCATGTCCACTTTATGTCAACGGTAAAACCAAGTCGCAGTCCATTCCACGATGAATAAGAAATTTTGGAGTGGGGAAAGCTCCGCATGGGAATTAATTTACAAACCTTAATAACCAATAGAAGTCAATTAATTTTTAACTAAGGTTGATGAAATCATTGTCTAAAAATTTTAAACAAGTTTGGAGAGAATAGCTATGAAAAAAAACTGGCTAATTATCGGAACAAGTATATTAGTTTTAACCGGGTTGGTAGGTTGTACAAGTCAAGAATCCTCTAAAGAACATATGGAGGCAACTTCCCCTTCTCCTGCACCCAAAGAAGATCAGGCATCTGTTCCTACATTTTCGGTAGAGGGCTTGAAAGACGGAGACCAAGTTAAACCCGGGGATGTGAAATTGTCTATCTCCTTAGCAGAGTTTGAGCTGGTAAATTTTAAAGATCACCAAGAAGCAGAAAATGGTCGAGGGCATATTCACATTTGGTTAGATACAGACCCTAGCAATCCGAAAGAAGCACTTAAAGTTGTTACAGAACCAAACAATATTGTACTAAAAGACGTAAAAGCAGGTGAACATACGCTTGTTATTGGTTTGGTCGGAAATGATCATAAACCGATTGAAGGTAGTGAAACAAAAACATTTAAATTTACAGCGGAATAAAGCCGCTTATAATAACGACAGATACGTAAAAATCTCATGACGCAACATTTCAGTTGCTCATGAGATTTTTTATTCTGCTATTCGAGCTGGATTATTTCTGAATCCCTAAAACATTCCTGTTTTTCCTAACCAGAAAAGTATATTGAGCCATATTATAAAACTCGATTCCTAATGCGAAAAACACAATAAAGGCTACAGACAAGAAACATTGTCTCCAATCAAAAATAAATCCCCCCATAAACACTACAATAAAATCAGTAATAAGCATAACAATACTTAAACGTGAAACGCGTAACTCTTCGAGTTTTATACCGATTAACGCCATCCCGCTAATAGACGCCTTCAAGGATCCTAGAATAGCATATCCAATCCCGATAAATAGCCCTGAAAATACCAATCCCCATAACTCATTAGGATGAATGGCGTTTTCTAGTGGAGACAACAAATACATATTTAAAGAAAATGCTAACATACCGAAAATAGACCTTTTAAAAAGAGTACGATCAACGAAATAAGCCCATATGAAAATCGGTGTATTTATCAACAAGTACACGGCACCAGTGTTCCAGCCCTGTACATAATGAAGAATCATGGAGATTCCCATCAATCCGCCATCAAGAATATGGAGTGGAAGCACGAACAGTGTATACGTGAGAGCAAGAAATAATGAAATGGAATACGTAATGATATAGTTTCTTAACATGTGAATCCTTCCCTTTTTATGATGTATCAAACCAATATGTTTATACTGGTTATGATGTCAGTATCTATAATGTCACGGACATTGATTTTTGTCGAGAATTCACCCGGAATCGTAAAACGCAAACATAAGCTATTTTTTATTTGTTTCTCCTTAAATCTTTGTAATACTAACTTTTTCAAGAACCTATTTGGAAATATGACAGATGACCGTCGGCCTGTTCATTTACTTCATTAGTGTTTGAGCGCAAATAAATACGGAAATAATGTACATGTAATTAGGGTTGAATCCAATATCTTCCACCATGCTACTTGAATGAAGCGCCGAAGGACGAGGTAAATCACATGTTTAAAAACTTTCTAAACAAGAAGAGAAGGCGTGAAGCACAGAGAAACGAATCCGCCCCTAAGAGAGAACCTAGTTATACCGCTAAGAAAATGTCGTCTAGCTTAGAGCAGAATGTTCAGGAGATTCGTGAAGAAATTGGCCATAGCCCTGATGTGATTTTTCGTGAATTTCGCGTTGGCATGACTAAAAACATGGCTACCATTATTTATGTAGATGGATTGGTGCATAAGGATTCTCTTAATGAACAAGTCTTGAAACCGCTGATGCAAGCACAGTCATTAGAAAAAATGATAGATAAAGTCTCCATTTCACCTATCCTCTTGAAAAATTGGATGGTTCAATCGGTCATCTCTCTAACAGAAATCAAGCACGTCACCAATTTGAATGATTGCATTTTAGAAATATTGTCCGGGAATGCTGTACTGCTTATCGATGGAATTGAGGAAGTTTTGATTTTGGGTATCAGCGGTTGGGAGCAACGTTCCATGGAGGAGCCTGTGACGGAATCACTCGTTCGCGGGCCAAGGGATGGATTTGTAGAGACTCTTCGTAACAATACCGCCCTTTTAAGGCGGAGGATCAAAGATCCTAATTTCACGATTGAGAACTTTAAGGTTGGACGGAGAGCGATGAAAGATCTGTCCGTTGTTTATATCAAGGAAATTGTGAACCAGGAATTGGTTAATGAAGTGAAAAGAAGAATCAAGAAGATTGACATTGATGATGTTCCGGAATCTGGTTATATTGAACAGCTGATTGAGGATAACTACATTTCCATTTTTCCTCAGGTACAAAATACGGAGCGACCTGATCGGGTGGCAAGCGCGTTGATGGAGGGACGAGTGGCCATATTGCTGGATGGAACTCCTTTTGCCCTGATTGTACCGGTTTCTTTGTCCATGCTAATGAGTTCGCCTGAAGATTATTATGAGCGTTGGATTCCAAGTTCACTCATTCGGTTGATGAGGTACGGTGCCGCATTCATTGCCTTATTCCTTCCTTCCATTTATATTGCCGTCACTTCCTTTAATCAAGGGATGATTCCAACGAAGTTGGCTATTTCCATTGCCGGTACCAGGGAAGGTGTTCCTTTTCCGGCCATTGTTGAAGCATTAATTATGGAAGTAACCATTGAAATCCTTCGGGAAGCCGGGGTCCGCCTACCCAAGCCGGTTGGTCAGTCGGTTAGTATTGTTGGAGGTTTGGTCATTGGTCAGGCAGCCGTGGAAGCGGGGATAGTAAGCCCGATCATGGTTATTGTTGTTGCGATGACGGCTATATCATCCTTTGCTTTTCCTCAATATGGAGCGGCAATTGCCATCCGAGCACTTCGGTTTGGCATGATGCTGGCGGCTGCCGTGCTTGGTTTGTATGGAGTTATTATGTTTTATATTTTAATTAACGTACATATTGTAAGGCTGAAAAGTTTCGGGATGGATTATTCCGCTCCATTTTCCCCATACCGACGAGGGGGATGGAAGGATATGCTCATTCGAGTCCCGTTCATGATGATGAAAAGGCGTCCAAAAATGAACCGAACTAGCGATAAGACTCGGCAATAGATTCAGGTCCAGGAGGTATATAGTGATTACTAATCCAAGAGATCGCATTACAACGACACAGGCATCCCTAATGATCATGAATTACCTCATTGCAGTGGGATCCATTACCTTGCCTCGTATCGTAGCGGAAACGGTAGGTACAGTGGACGCATGGATCTCTGTCATCCTTGGCGGCTTTCTTGCCCTTTTGGGGGGATATATCGTAGGGAAGCTAAGCCTAAGGTTCCATGACCAAACCTTCTTCGAATTCAATCAAAGTATTGTTGGAAAACTGCTAGGTATCTTATTAAGTCTAATGATGATTATCTATTTCATTGGCTATGCCGGATATGAAGCACGGCTGATGAGTGAAGTGATCCGGATGTATGTATTAGACCAGACACCCATTGAAGTCGTGATTCTTGTTTTTATGGGGGTGTCTACGTATCTTGTGGCAGGTGGAATCAATCCGATTGCACGTATCTGCGAATTGTTTTTTCCCGGCATTTTCTTCATTCTTTTAGTCACACTCCTATTAAGTATCCGAGATTTTGAAGTCGATAATCTTCGTCCAGTCCTTGCCAAAGGACTAATGCCTGTACTGACAGGCATACAAAGCACTATTCTTCCCTTTTTAGGATTCGAAATTATGCTCATATTTACATCATTTATGAAACATCCCAATCAAGTTATCAAGTCTACTCTTGTTGGGATCAGTGTGGTTATTCCTATTTATACCTTAATCGTGGTCATGACGATAGGGAATTTGACACTTGAAGAAGTAAAGACGCTAACATGGCCTCTTATGTCACTGGCCATGAGCTTCGAGCTGCCTGGCGGTTTTTTTGAACGTTTGGAGTCATTGCTTGTGCTGATCTTTGTCATGTACATGTTTACCACTTTCTTTATAGCTCAATACATAGCAAGCCTTGGATTAGCACAATTATTCCGCAAAAAAATCTCATATTTCATCTACGGTCTATTTCCATGTATTTATTGGGTTGCGATGTACCCAGATGATTTGAATAATGCATTTAATGTGGGAGAGTATCTCTCATATGGGGGAATGTTTCTAGCCGGAGTCATGCCACTCCTTTTATGGTTGATTGCTAAAGCAAGGAGAATAGGTAATGAATAGAGTGAAGGGGATCCTTTTGATATGTGTGCTCCTTACTTTCATGATCATGGCTGGTTGTTGGGACCGTAGGGAAATTGAGGATATTGGTTTCGTTTTAGGATTAGGAATAGATAAACTTGAAAAAGTAAAAGCGGAGGAAGAGAAGGAACAAGGGGATGGTATGCAAAAGATAAGGCACATTTCCATCGTAAACCATTTTGTTATCCCTCAAATGAAGTCTGGAATTAATGGTGGTGGGAATAAAAAAAACTATAAGAATGTAATTAGTGAAGGAGATAACGTTTTTCAGATCTTACGGGAACTTTCAACTACAGTAGAGCTGCCTCCAAACTACGAGCATTTGAAAGTAATAATAATTAGTGAGGACGTGGCCAGTTCCATGGATTTGCGTAATTTAGTTAATTTTTTCTTGCGAAATCAGGAAACAAGAAGAACTATAAAATTATTTATAGCACAGGGACGTGCAAGAGATGTTTTTGAAAGTGAGCCAATACTCGTAAATGACTTAGCTATTAAAATGTTACAAATTACAGATAATGCTAAAAGGAATCTTCGGATCGCTCCAGAATTAGATTTAGGCGAGATGTCGGAAAAACTTACGGCTGAAACTAGTTTCATTGTTCAACGGGTGATTACCTCTCAAAAGAAATCAAGGATTTCAGGAGCTGCGGTTATTCAAGGAAAAAGCCATAAGATGGTAGGGTGGTTAAGTGAAGCGGAGATGGAGGGGTTGAATTGGATTAACGGAAAGGGAAAAATGGGTGTTGTAGAAGGTAAGGACGACAACAAAGATGAGATAGTAATCTATGAGGTCGATCAAATAAAAAGAAAGATCAAACCATATGTTGAAGGAGACAAAATATCCTTTGTTGTTGAAGTTGAAACGGAAGGTGCTTTAAGGGAAGATTGGGCAGTTTCTGAGGATGCCTTTGATCATAGCTATATTCAAAGAATGGAACAAACAATGGAAGAAGAAATTAATCGCTCGGTAGATAAGGCCTTGGCCAAGATCCAGAAAGAGTTGAAAGTTGATGTTGCCGGTTTTGGTAAGCAGTTGAGTTTCCAATATCCTGAAGTATGGGAGAAGGTAAAAGATAATTGGGAAAGCAGATTTAGTGCGGTTCCAGTTGAGGTAAGGGTAAATGCTCAAATTCGTGAATTTGGTACAAAGGGAAGGAAGAATTAATTCCATTGTATAGATTGTCAAGATTTTAAATTAAAGAGGTTTTAAATGGTAAGGGTAATAGAAAGATCCCATTTCAATGTTGATATCATGGGATTTAGAGTATGAATATGCTTTTCCCTTTCGCAAGTCGGAGGGAAATAAAAATAGAAAGAACCAGAAGCTTATTATTAAATCCTAGAAGATACTAAACGAAAAGAATAGAAATTACCTGGTCCCGCAAACTCTTAAGAGTACGGGACTTTTTGCGTTTTTATAAAGCTCATTTCCTTGAAATATTAACCAGTATAAAGGATTTTATTTAATAAAAAGATACCTCAATTGTTGTGGGAAAAAAATCAAATAACTATGATCGCAAAAATCATTGACGAATCGATTGAAAGCGATTAATATAAGACCACAAAGATATTATTCGGAATTAAATTCCGATAATCGAAATTTTAATTGAATCAAACTTGATGCAAGTGGGGGTGGGGTTGTGCATTTACTTCATGAGAAGAATGAGACACAAGCAAATTTAAGGTCTGCACAAGAGGTTATGGTTCCGGAGCGGTTGGGAGCTTCCCGGATTACCGCTTTAAGTTTCAGCCGCAGCATGCTGCGGAAAATGATGAAAGAAAAATGGAAGATTGAGCGGGTACAGTTTGATCTGGATGAAAACGGATATGGTGAAGCTTGCTATACGATCGAAATACAGGAACAAACGTTTTATTTTATCGTCTTTTCTCAGCATTTGGATGATCAGGAACGAAGCGATCGTGTCATCTCTGAGAAGTGGGATATCACGTTTGCCTTATCCGAAGGTCCATTAACGAAAGATATGATGGAACGGCTTCGCAGCAATTTGCCGAAACAGGAAGCAGGCCGTGGAGAAAGCATGGATCTGGTATGGTCTCGGGCCAATCGCAGTACGCGGCTGTTCGACTATATCATCGAACAGTTGACGAGTGGATCCCAGCCGGATCCATCTGTTCTGGCCAAGACAGGATATCTGATCCGGACGACGGCCGTTTACGGGAATGGGAAGTTCGGGATTGCCCCCTATGAAAGAATGAATAAAGATCATCCGTTTTATGGGGCTTTCCGGGCGCAGATGTTTGCGGTGTATCTGATCCGGCAATTCAGCTTTGAACTGGTGGATCATATCGCTCAAGCGAAAAATCCGAATGCGCTAAAGCTTCATCCCGAAATCAAAAGATATTTGGGAGTAGGGAATGCGACGGGATTAGGAATGGTGCCTTATTTGATCTCTCACCCTCAGTTGATCCATACCTGGATAAAAATGAAGGAAGACGCTTTGGCCAAAGTGAAGCAGGCCGAGGGTTCGAAGGCGGAAGGCGAGAGACTATTGGCCTTGCTGGATCGCAGCATCGCTTATTTTAATGAATATCCGCTGGCGCACGTCCAAGCGTTTGCCCAGCCTAGCGAACTAGTGCAGGAGCTTCAATCCTTGAGGCCCGTTATCATTGAATTTATAGAGAACGGAACCATGCAACAGCAAATTCCAGCCAAGCCTTGGGTCTTGCTGAGTAATATAGCTGAAACCACAACGGGAATAGAGACACAGGAACTTATCAATACGTTATTGATCGAACTTTATCCTAAGGTAGCGATAGTTGAAGAAAACACTTCTATTGAAGAATTTTATGATTTGCAACCGGCCATGCCTATTAGGGAGCTAAAGAGGATCGTAAAGGAGAACTACCATTGGGCTTTTCAATTTGATTTCACCAATTCGGATGAGAAGATGTATTTCTGGTACCGGTCGGCGGAAAAAGAAGAACCGCGGATGGGAGTGCGGGGAGAAGAAATCGGAGAAGAGCACGAGATGCCGGTCAATATTGCGGAACGGGTGCAGAAGCTTACCCAAACTTTGGAAAGGGTATCGGAAGAAGAAACTGTAGCGGCCTTTGTGATTCGCTTCCCTGAACATAAGTGGATCATTCGCCGAATGCAATCCATGCAAAACTTTGAATATGGTGAAATTCATGGGAATTTGTTAGGCAAAGGATTATTGCCGGTCCATTTATTGCGCTGCAAGCTGTCATTTTTCGGAGCTGAGCGATTCGATCCGCAATCCAATCGCTGGGTTCGGGTTACCTTATTCCAAGGAGCTCCTTTGGTAGAAGAGATTGGACAAGACTTCAAGGATGACTGGATTTTCCCGGCTATTCCGAAATGGGAGGAGAAATAACATGACAACGAGAGAAAAGATGATCATCATTGATGGTCTGACATTAAGCAATTGGAATCGCGAGTTATTGCTTGAACTTCATAAAGGGAATGTGACGTGTGTCCATGTGTGTGTGGCGTTATGGGAGACAGCCAGGGAAACGCTGACGAATATTGGGAAATGGTATCGGTTTATCGAAGACAATGCTGATTTGGTCATGCTCGTGAAAAAAGGAGAAGACATTCATAATGCGAAATCCCTTGGGAAGGTAGGCGTTATCCTGGGAACGCAGAATGCTTCTCCTCTGGAAGATGACTTATCCTTAGTGGAAGTCTTTTCGGAGCTTGGCCTGAAAATCATGCAGCTGACGTATAACAACCAAAACCTGATCGGAAGCAGTTGCTATGAGCAGGTTGACACCGGCTTGTCTCGCTTTGGACGCCTAGTTGTGGAAGAGATGAACCGAGTGGGCATGATTATTGATTTATCCCATGTAGGAGACCGCACCACATTGGATGCGATTGCGCATTCCCGAAGACCGGTTTCTATTACGCATGCCAATCCTTCTTGGATCTATCCTACCAAGCGGAATAAAACAAAAGAAGTGCTGACAGCCCTTCGGGATAACGGAGGAGTATTGGGGCTTTGCCTCTACCCATACCTTATGAATGGAGCACAAACGACATTGGATGAATTCTGCGGCATGGTAGCCCAGACCGTAGAATTCATGGGAGTGGAACAGGTGGCTCTCGGAACGGACTTGACGCTGAATTGGGGAGAGGACTTCCTCAAGTGGATGCGAATGGGAAGATGGACGCATCAAATCAATTATGGAGCCGGTTCTGCCGCTAATCCTTCGTGGCCCGAATGGCCGGCTTGGTTCCAAGGACCTGCTGATTTTCCAGGCATTGCTGAAGCATTGCTGGCTAAAGGCTTCTCAAGATCTGAAGTGGAAGCGGTCATGGGCGGCAACTGGCTGCGGTTCTTCACGGAAGGATTCAAAGCGGAGAAGGAGATCAAAGTATGCGTGTAAGCTATCCTGAACTTTATACTCATTGCAAAAAAGTGCTGGAAGGTTGCGGACTTCCGATTGGCCTTGCAGAAGAGGGCGCGGAAATGGTCGCTTGGGGGGAATTTACCGGCATGTACGGCATTGTCCGGTTGGCTCAGGATCTCAACGCCCTGCAAGTGTCGGATCCTACCCGGATCTCGATTTCATCCCAAGATGACCGGTTAGTCTCTGTGGATGGCGGAGGGCAACATGTGCTTCTGACTGGAAGAGTAGCAGTGGATTTAGCTTTTGCCAAAGCATTCGAAATGGGAATCGGGGTAGTACAGGTAAAAAACTCCCAAGGATCGGATGCCTTGATACAAAACGTACGGCAAGTCGGAAAGCGAGGAATGTCCTGCGCGATCCACTGGATGGAAAAGAATAGCCAGAACTGGTCCTTTATTACCGAGGGTAACCTACAGCCCTGCGTAATCAAAGAGATGCTTGCCCAACGTGTGGAGGTGAAGCAGATAAATAGTTTTCTGGTTATTTGTGCCAATGGGAACTATCTCCCCTTCTTTACGGATCTGACCGCATGGAATAATGCAAAAGAAAATATCCACATGGTGCAACCGGAGCAACTTCAGGTCCGTTTTGATGAGTCCAACGGACAAGGAAGAGAAGTGGATGCGGACACATGGGCAGAATTAGGACAAGTGGCGAGCCGGGTACTTGTCGAAGCAACGGAATTATCCCGCCAGCGCGGAGCCGGCGAAGGAGCCAATTAATCTAAGATGGGAGAGAGAACGATGGAAACTTTAAAAAACTTTATTGATGGCCAATGGACAGTACCGCATGGAACAGAATTGGTTCCGGTAATTAACCCGGCTAATACAAGCGAAGTCATTGCCCAAATCCAGCAATCGACAGAGGCGGATGCTCAATTAGCCGTCGATGCCGCTCAAAAGGCGCTGGCAAAGTGGAAGCAAATTGGAGCTCCGCAAAGAGGGGCCTTTCTGTTCAAAGTAGCAGACCGAATGGAAGAGAGACAAGAGGAACTAGCGCAGCAGATCTCTAAAGAGATGGGCAAAACGCTGAATGATGCAAGAAAAGAAGTCACGTATGCAGTAAACATCATCCGCTTTTATGCGGGTGAAGGCACGCGCATGAATGGGAAGCTGGTTGCTTCAGACAGTCCGGATATCCAGATCCAGCTGGTCCCGGAAGCACTTGGGGTGGTTCTTGTGGTAACCCCTTGGAATTTCCCGCTTTCCATTCCGGCATGGAAAATTGCCCCAGCCTTGGTTGCCGGCAATACGGTTGTGTTCAAGCCTTCTTCGGATACTCCGGTGGTAGCAGCCAAGCTGATGGAAATCTTGCAGGAATGCGGATTGCCAGATGGAGTCGTGAACATGGTGATCGGACCGGGTAGACTTGTAGCCCCTATGATTCACCAGCCGGCCGTCCAGGCCGTTACGTTTACGGGCTCCACCTATGTTGGGCGCTTAATCTATGCGGAAGCCAGCAAGGACATGAAGCCGGCTCAGTTGGAAATGGGTGGAAAAAATCCGTTACTTGTCCTTGATGATGCCGATATTGATGAGGCTGTGGATCTTGCTGTTCGCGGTGCTTTTGGACAAACCGGTCAGGCATGTACAGCAACCAGCCGAGTTATTGTTCAAACTGCCGTACTGAAGGAGTTTACCGACAAGCTGGTGGAAAAAACGAAACAAATCAAAGTCGGAAATCCGTTTGCCGATGGCGTTGACATCGGGCCACAAGCGAATGCAGGAGAATTGGAATCCACCTTGGAATCCATCAAAAATGCCCAAGCTGAAGGGGCTGTTGTCTTGGCTGGCGGGGATGTTCCGCAAATGCCGGAAACGCAGCATGGCTATTTTGTGAACCCAACCGTGTTGGGGAATGTTAACCGTACGATGAATATTGCCAAGGAGGAAGTGTTTGGCCCTGTACTCTGCGTCATGGAGGCGACTTCGGTTGAGGAAGCGATTGAGATTGCCAATGATGTAGAATACGGATTATCCTCGGCCGTTTGCACGAAAAGTTTGAACCGCATGACGCAGTGCTCCCAAGGAATTGAAGCGGGTGTCGTGAAAATCAATATGACAACGACAGGTACATCCTACCAAGCTCCGTTTGGCGGATTTAAAAGCTCCAGTTCAGGCGTAAATAAGGAACTTGGCCGTGAAGCCGTTGACTTTTATTGTCGCTATAAGACAGTATATATTAAAAGTTAACTGTTAAATTGATCTAGTGGGGGTATGTACTGTCATGGAAACGAAAACGAAATCAGAAACATCATCAACTGTTTTGCGGGCCATTAGGATCATCAACTATCTGAATGATGTTCCCGGACCGCAGGCATTAAGCGATATAAGCCAAAGCCTGGATTTGTCTTCGACGATCGTTCATCGATTGCTTGCTACCCTGAAAATGGAGGGTCTTGTCTATCAAGACCCTCGAACAAAACTGTATTCCTTAGGAACTGTTTTTTTGGAATATGCCAATAAAATTATGACCGAGATGCCACTCGCTCCATTGGTGGAGCCTTGGCTCATCAAGCTGAGGGATGTTACTGGGGAGACGGTCGGATTTTATGTTCCTAGCGGGGTGAACAGGATATGCGCGATGGAGTTTGAAAGCAGGCAGGAAATTCGCCGAAGTGTCGGAATCGGAAAACGAATTCCGCTGCATCTTGGGGCTAGCGGAAGGGCTATCTTGGCTTTTATGAATGAAGAGATGCAAAACCGCGTGCTGTCTCCATTGCAGATGGAACAGCAGCAATCCATCCGCGATTTGCTGGAAAAGACGGTTATCGACGGATATGCCACGAATGAAGAGGAAATAACGCCGAATGTGGGTGCCTTATCGGCCCCTGTATTGGATCAGAATAAGCGGATCGTTGGAGCCGTCTCCATCTCCGGTCCTGTCTTTCGCTGGAACCGACAAACCATGGTACATTTTGTACCTGTACTATTAGAAGCGACGCAAGCGATTTCGGCGTCTTTCGAATAAAGGAAAGGGTATCCTTTCTAAAAAGCTATATAAAAATCGTTTTATACTTGAGGAGGAAATGGGATGAGTCCGGAACAACGTTTAGCAGAATTAGGATTGACCTTGCCGGAAAAGAAAGCGAAGGGGGGGAATTACGAATTAGCCGTTCAAACGGGAAATCTTCTTTTCTTATCCGGTAACCTTTCGTATGACCATATTGGAAAGCTAGGGCAGGAATTTACGGTAGAGCAGGGCTATGAGGCCTCCCGGGAAGCGGCACTTCAAGCGCTGGCTACGATCAAGCAGGAACTCGGGGATCTTTCCCATGTTAAGAAGTTCGTGAAAGTGCTTGCTTTCATTAATTGCACGATGGATTTTACCTCCCATGCCAAAGTGATGAATGGATTTTCCGATTTGGTAGTTTCGGTATTCGGGGAAGGAATCGGAACACATGCCCGAACATCTATCGGTGCCATATTGCCAAGAGGAGCAGCGATTGAGTTGGAAATGGTTGTCGAAGTGGACTAAATCTAATAAGTAGGGGGAAGGGGACATGAATAATAAGAAGTCTCAAGTTGATTGGCCAGTTTTTGGGTTAAGCGGCGGTTTGCTATTGGTTTTTGTCATCGCTGCTGCGATTAGTATGGATGCGGTAACAAGTTTTGTCAATTCCTCTTTTGCACTTTCGGTTAAATGGTTTGGCGCATTTTGGCAAGTCCTTTTATTGGCTACTTTTATCATCGCTATTCCTTTAGCCTTCTCCCGATATGGCAAGGTGAAACTGGGGAAATTAGACCGTCCCGAATTCGGCACTTTTAAATGGATCTCGATGATCATGTGTACTTTACTAGCAGGCGGTGGAGTATTCTGGGCGGCAGCGGAACCGATGTTTCACTTTACGAGTCCGCCTCCGCTCTTTGGAGGAATCCAAGCGGGAACCGATCAGGCGGTCAATCCTGCCTTGTCTCAAGCTTTTATGCACTGGGGATTTCTCGCTTGGGCCATCCTGGGGACGCTGAGCGTCGTAGTGATGATGTATGCGCACTATCATAAGGGGATGCCGCTGAAACCGCGCTCTTTGCTCTATCCTATTTTTGGAGAAAAATTGATGAGCAAAAGTGCATTGGGGACAACTCTGGATGCTTTTTCCATCCTCGCGGTTGTTGCGGGAACGATAGGACCGATCGGATTCTTGGGCTTGCAAGCCAGCTTTGGGATGAAGGAGATTTTGGGGATTCCTGATACATTTACAACCCAACTGTACATTATTATTGCCGTTGTGACCATATCTGCCATTTCTGCTGCGACGGGCCTTCATAAGGGAATTGAGTTTTTGAGTAATCTCAATGTGGTATTGGCTATCCTTTTAATGGCCACCATTTTATTCTTAGGACCAGGTGAGTTTATTGTAAACGCTTTTATCTCTTCGTTCGGGATGTATCTACAGGATTTTATTGCGATGAGCACGTTCCGCGGTAATTCGGAATGGCTTGGTTGGTGGACGGTGTTCTTCTGGGGCTGGTTCTTGGGCTACGGTCCGATGATGGCCATTTTTATCAGCTGTATCTCCCGCGGAAGAACGATCAGAGAAATTATTACGGCAGTAGCAGTGATTTCGCCGATTGTAACTTGTTTTTGGTTCACTGTGCTTGGGGGTTCCGGCATTTCCTTCGAATTGCTGAATCCGGGTTCCATTTCCGGCCCGCTCAACGAATACGGCTTGCCGGCTGCTATGATTTCCATTACAAAGGAGCTTCCTTTGTCCTATATCATGGGTCCAGCGTTTCTCCTTCTTACCATTCTGTTTGTCGTAACCACCTCGGATTCTATGGCCTATACGATATCTGCTGCCGTGACTGGCAACAACAGCCCATCGGTTGGCATGAGAATCTTTTGGGCTTTGATGATGGGGGCAGTCGCAGCGATTCTATTGTCGATCGGCAACGGAGGCATAAATGCCCTGCAATCATTCATCGTCGTAACCGCTGTTCCGGTGTCCTTGATTTTGCTGCCGGTATGTTGGTTAGCTCCAAAAGTAGCGGTTCTGCTGGCAAAGGAGCAAGGGATTGTGGAAGAAAAAAACTTGATGGAAAAGGTGAGCTAGAGAGGTAAAGCCATGTGCTTCGTTCCATTATAATTTTTCCAACATTACTATTAATAGAGCTACTTTGGATCCAAAGTGAAGATAGGATAGTGGGGATACGAGAAATGTATTATTGTTTGGAATGCAAGAGGGTTTATGAAAAGGACTCGGAACCTGAAAGACTTTTTCATTCTGGCTACACATTGATCAATCAGAAGCAGGTACCACTTGGTGTATGTAAAAAAAGATGATAATGCTTCCATAATAGGTTTCTATCTTAGAAAAGGTGCATTATCAATCTTTAGAGAGATTCATTGATTCATTGATATATTTTTCGTAATGTTTGTCTAAAGGTAAGTGAGTGACCTACTTTGAGACTATTCCTGAGAGTCGTAGGCATGGAAAAACCAAGGGCAAAAACAAAACGTATACCAAGGATAAGTACACGGAAAGATAAAAAGCCTTGGGGGATACACTTATTGTATCTTCTGAGGCTTTTTTATGAATCAGTCGACACAGTAGACCGCTTTTTTAAATCGAAGCAGTATTATCAACACTTATCAACGACTAGCAGCTGCTATTTCAAGGGAATTAATCTAAGTTATACTTGAGAGCCACTCGTTTCATACAATGTATCTTCACGTACAAATCCATACGTTCTTTCCAATGCAAAGGTTCCATAATCTTTGCTTTAATAATTCCCTTTTGTTTTAGTAAACTTATACAGGTCTGACAAAAAGGACACCCGCTTTCTTCTTAGAAGGAGAATTCATGAATATTTATAAATTCCTTATACAAATTTACGGGATTCGATATCGTTAATTATAGAAAGAGCAAGGCCAGATGCTTGGAGAAGCTATTAGTCATTGGCCAAAAATCAATTTGTTAAAACACACGAACAACAGCATATTTTATCGTGTTTTTTCCGAAAGATTCTGTTCATTTTTAGGTTATAGTGAAGTAGAGATTTATGGTATACAATGGGACTTCTTTTTAAATTAGGGAGGTATGGGATATGAATTTGAAAATGATGTTTAATAAGAGTGATGAACGTGTAAAGGGGTGTATCTATTATGAACCTTAGTTATAATCATCCCTTGAGAAGAAGTTTAATAAAACAACTCATATTTATTGATGGAAATCGACTCGACCTAGTTGATCTGTATCTGGCAGCTACTAACTAAAGATAAGGATTACAACTTTTTTGGTCGATATTATTTTAGAAGTGGAAAAATTTTTAAGAGAATTTGATTATAGCTTTTCTTCCAAATTAGATACTGTTTTTATTGGGAGTGAAGTCACTTTACTCTACCTTAAGGAAAATTATTTGGATAAATATACCATTTGTTTTCCAGATCAATCTAACCCAGATAGTGGATACGTTTCTTTTCTTTCGCCCATTGGAAGGCAAATAATGTTAAGAGGAATTAACGAACCCATTCTCCTGACTACACCAAATGGTGAAGCTAATGTAATTATCAAGGATATTGAATTTAAGCAATACTGTTAACCATGTGAATTTAATTTTAAAAAGGTGAAATTCCTAGATTTCTGTATAAATACGAAAAGACTTGAGTCTCTAAGTGAAGTCTCAAGTCTTTCTTAACTAGAGGATGTCCCCAAAATCCACCGATGCTCCTTCTGCTCCTAATAAAACTGGATAGGCGGCTAGCCCCATATACCGGTAGTGATAATTCCTATTGTAATGACGATGGAAAGAATGATCCGCCGTAGACCTTGCTGTTCTTTAAGTAGCAGTACACCCAGTAGAACTCCACATACAGTACCGATTTCCCGTACAGGAGAAATGTGGGAAAGTGGAGCTAGCGTCATAGCATATAAGAATAGCAGATAAGATCCCGGAGTAAACACACTTCCGATGAGAATGGTTCTCCAATTAAGCACCCATTCTTTTTTTAGGTTCCCAGACCGCAGCGTGCCCCAGCTTAGCGCCAAGATAATGGAGATATTGGATACTTCTATTAATGACACTGGAGAAAGATAGTTGAGCGCTACCTTATCTATGAGTATGTAACCGGTGATACATACGCCCACGAGCATAGCCATAAGGATAGCTTTTATCAATGAACCCTTCCCATCGGATTGTTCCAATATTCCGCCTTTGTTGTTAAACTGGACTCCACTGATAGCGAACAGTCCAACCACGATACAAGAAAGGCCAATCCATCCTACCAGCGATAACGATTCGTTGAAAAGAACCACGCTGATCACCGGTACCAGCAAAGCACCAGTTCCCCGCATGATTGGATAAACCTGTGATATTTCACCCAACTCATAAGCCTTGGACATAAATATCATATAGCATGCTTGCATTAAAGCTGATAGTAGAATGAAGCCAAAGCCTCTCATAGGTATATCAGAATGTAACAATTCTGAGATCAAATAAGGAAGCAACAGAATTCCAGAAATAATATGGACAAACCATAGAAACGTTTTTTTATCAACACTTGTTTTCGTGAACAGATTCCAAACCGCATGAATAATGCCAGAACATAACACCAGCAAGAATGCTAATACTTCCATGTTCATCCATCCCTTCTTTGATGTCTCACGAAAAATTCATTTGTTCATTCAATATATAGAAATCGTGATGTCCGTACCATTGTTTATTCGCAGTTTAGCTTTTGCCTTTTAAATAGTCAAGATGAATTTAGAAAAATGATAGAATTAGTCATATAAGCTTTAACGAATGGAGTACGGTATTGAAAAATTTAGGATTCATAACAAAAAAGACGTGAGTCTCTTAAGTGAAGACTCAAGTCTTTTTTCATTTACCGAGTGGTGTTCCTAAAATCCATGGATGCTCCTACTGACCTAATCAAAGTGATAGACGTCGCATCATCTCTTTTTAGATTTTCTACAGTTTGAATGGCTACTTTGAGCTCGATTTTGGACAATTTCTTATCGCTGAAGAGTTAGGGTATAAATCTGACGAGGACGGCCTTTATTAATCGGTTGTTCTTCGCCAACAATTTCCGCAAATTTATTTTCTTCCAGCTTATTCAAAATTCGACGAGCGCTTCGCTGGGTAATGCCAAGTCTTGATGCTAAATCAAAAGCCGTCATTTTGTATTTGTCCGCGTTGTCACATAAGGAAAGCAGTTTATTAATAGTAGCAATGCTCAATCCCACCTGCTTGGAAATGGAAAGTAGATCAGGATCACTACTTCGGACTGAATATTTTAGATTGGAGCTCTTGCCGATGGGACCTTGCACTTGGCCATCCAATTCCACTACAAAGCAGCTTCCGCTGCCACGCGACTTTGCCTTGGAGAAGGCTTCATAGGCTCTCATCTCGGCTTCATTGGCAGTGGAGCCAAAGCCGATTCCAAGAAAGGCGGATAGGTTTAATTTGATTTGGATTTCACTTAAGATCGGTATTTTTTGAAAAAAGTTTGTGTTGTGCTTGATCTTACCACGCGTTGTGATGAACCGTATTTCTCCATGGTCAGACCAATTGATTAAGGCTTGTATTTCCTCTCCATAATCGAGAAGCATTTGTTCTAGGGCTAATTTTTTGCGGCGCAGCTGGTACTCTGAGATCATTCCCTTCTTAGCATCTTCATTATGGCTAAACCCGATAATGCCAATGGCGATTTGTCCCTCTAATTGATGCAAGCTCTTCCCTTCGAGTAGCACTTGTTTCAAGGCCGTACGCATGGATGATCTCGTTGGGGTGATTTGATATGCCCTCACACCGAGCTCCAGCAGCTTTTGGTAAACATGGTAAAAGGTAGTTAAAGCTACCAAAATTTTACCTGATTTCCACAGCTGATAGTGAAAGGAAACGAGTTCGCTTAAGTCCTGGTCAAAATCGCACTCCTTAATAAACATTTGGTCCTCTTTAAATAGCAGTTCTTCCAGACAATCTCTTAACTCAGAGCGAGGGAGGAAATCAATGCTAAAAGTGATGTCCTGGGTTGATTTGGGGTAGAAGTCTTTGAGCGTTTTAAAGAGAACAGGATAGATGGAGGTCCCTAGATAGGGAACGAAAATGAGGGGTTTATGTAATTGGATATCATTTCGTTCTAAGTAGTCTTTTGTTATGAGATAGGGAATAGGGGCAGCAAAAAGAAGAATATCCCCATGATGGTGGTGTTTATTTACTAGGTCTATGACTTGATGGGGATCATCGTACACAGCCTTAAATAGGGTAAGTTCCTCAAATTGAGCAGCTATTTGTTCTACTAATTGAACTAAATCTGGTGATCCAAAAACGGTTACACGAATCTCCACGACCCCACCCTCCCAAGACAAAAAGTTTATGTATTAGCTGTTTTCAGATGAAATTAATAAGATTAGATGAAATGTATTAAAAATTTTATATTTTTTATAATTTTATTTTAAAATACATAAAGAGTCAATGTCTCTAAATAGTACCTTAATGTTTATGGTCTATATACGGTTATTGTACTATTAATAATTATCGAATTATTATAAAAAGGAACAAATACTGACGGAAAGGGGACAAGAATCATCGATTTATAAAAGGGGAAGACGTTCTTTTTTCATCTCCCTTCATTGGGGAAAATTACGCGAGGAGTTGAAGAAATGGGCTGGTACTTAGGATATACCGTCGTATACTTTAGCATTATGTTTGCCATTGGATTTTATTATTTTACGAAAGTCAAAACGTCGGACGAATATTTGGTTGCGGGATGGAATATGGGCTTTTGGTCGATAGTAGGGACGATCATAAGTACCTTTTGTGGGGCAGCAGTGTTTATCGGATGGGTTGGCATGGGATTTACAGTAGGAATATCCGGATTTTTCAAATTCGCTTTACCGGCCATCCTTGTTAGTATCCTACTTATTTTACTATTTAGTAAACCTTTACGTAGACAACGCTTGTTTACCTTATCAGATTTGTTTAGCGAGAGATTTGGAAACCGAGTAGGGATTATTCCTTCCATTCTTTCCGCAATCATCTATGCGATTCCGACAACCGCGCTGCAAATTGTAGGGATGAGTACCGTCTTTAAGATCGCCTTTGGTATGGAGTTTAAAATGGGGATCCTACTCTCGTTTGCGCTCATTCTTGGATTTACGATTTTGGGCGGATTGACCGCTACGATCGTAACTGACGCGATTCAGAGTGTCATCGTTATCATTGGCATTGTCATTTTGTTTGTTGCGAGTATCGTCAAGGGTGGAGGTCTAGTTCAAATTCTATCCCATGTGAAGCCGGAATATATAAGTCCTGCCGGTCCGGACGGGTTAAGTGAAGTCCTGCTGTTTGCTTTATCTGTCGGACCTTTTTACCTCGTTTGGGAATCCACATGGCAGCGCATCTTCGCTTCCAAAACAGAGCAAGTGGCCCAGCGGGCAGGCGTGACCGGCTTTATGATTACGGGGATCATTACTATTTTGCCTTTTTCGATCGGTATTGCTGCTCGGGAATTCGCACCACTCGATATGAGGCCTGACCTGCTATTCTCTTATATCACCGTCGAATTGCTGCCCCCAGCTATCGGAGGGATCATTTTAGTAGGATTGCTTTCGGCACTGATGACAGGAGCGGACTCCTTTATTTTGCAAGGGAGTTCAAGTTTAACCAAAAGCTTATATCATCGATTGATCAACCCGAAGGCAAGTGAAAAAAATCTGATGTTTGTGTCCCGCTTGAGTGTCGTGATCGTCTCCGTCTTAGCCTTAATTATCGCCTTTAATCTTACGGATATCATCAGCATGTATCAATGGGCCTTGCGGTTATCAGCAACGGTGCTTGTTATTCCGTTCTTGGCTACGATGTTTTGGCGGAGAGCTACGAGTATCGGAACCTTAAGCAGCATGATGGCTGCATTGATCGCTACACTCTCCTGGCCCTACTTAGATCTGAGCATCGATCATTCTGCATTTGGCTTTCTCGCCTCTTTGCTCACGCTTGTCACTGTTAGTTTGATGACCAAGCATGCTAAGACGGAACAAGTGAGAGCGGTTTATTGGGAGGATTTGGATAGCGCAAAAGCTGAAGTTCAGGAAGTTCAGGATTATAACGATAAAAAATCAATCTCTGTTTAAAAACTTGTCTGTAAAAAGGAGAATGAGAGATGAAGATCGATTTAATTATAAAAAATGCAAACGTTATCACTTTGGATGCCCATAATCGTCGCGCCGGTTCGGTAGCTGTATCCAACGGACGGATTGTAGGGATTTGGAATTCAGGCGAGCCTCCTCGTGGGGAGATAGAGATCTCTACGCATACGGAAGTTGTTGATTTAAAAGGGATGACCCTAATCCCTGGGTTCATTGATACGCATAATCATTTGCTGATGTATTCCCAGCTTCGAAATCATGTGAATTGCAGCACGCCAAACAATAAAAATATGAACGATATTCTCAACAAGATTAAGGAAGCTGCTCAAGAAAAACAACAGGGAGAGTGGATCCAGGGCTGGGGCTATGATGATACCCTGCTAGATGAAATGCGCCATCCAACCCGGGAGGAGCTTGATCGTGTTGCCCCCCATCATCCTGTATTTATTCGGCATATCTCTGGACATTTTGCAGCTGTCAATTCCCTGGCTTTGGCCATGGCCGGCATTGATGAACAAGTCGTAAACCCGCGAGGCGGATTTTTCGGGCGTGATCATAATGGACGCTTAGATGGCGTGTTGCATGAGCTTCCGGCCATGGAGACTGTTCAATCCGTGCTTCCGGTTTTGTCTGAGGATCGGCTGGCCACTCTCGTAGGGGATGGTGCCCACGAATATCTTTCTCTTGGAATTACCACGAATACTGACGCAGGCGTTGGTCTTGATCAGGGGATTTCCGAGTTCAATGCTCACCTTAAGGCTGTTGAAACAGGCCGTAACCCACTGAAAATGAGGATGATGGTGATGCACCATCTCTTGCGTAAAGGTTCTCCTTTCGGTGAGTATTCTGCGGTTCAGCTAGACCAAGAGATCCAAGCCCGTTCGCGTGGCCGCGCCCGCCTAGACAGCGCAAAATTGTTTCAGGATGGTTCGATCCAAGGTTTGACCGCGGCGCTGCGAACTCCTTACGAATGTGCACCGGATTTATATGGTGAGCTCTTGCACGATCAAGGTCTTTTTAATCAGGAAGTGCTTGATTTGCATCAGCGCGGTTATCGGATTGCGATCCACGGGAATGGGGATCGGGCGATTGAATCGATTTTAGATGCGTTTGAATATGCGTTATACAAACATCCTCGTGGGGATCACCGCCATCGCATCGAGCATGCTCAAACAGCCAATATCGTGGATTTGAATCGTATGAAGTCGCTTGACGTGGCTGTCTCCTTCTTTATTAACCATGTTTATTATTGGGGAGATCGGCATAAGCGGAGATTTCTTGGTGCGGAGCGGGCGGAACGGATGAATCCGTTGGCCGATGCGGTGGAAAGGGAGATTTTGTTCACGCTCCATTCGGATTGCCCGATCACACCGATTTCCCCTCTTTTTTCTGTATGGTCAGCGGTCAATCGCTTAACGAGGGAGAGACAGATTCTAGGCCGGAATCAGGTTTGTGACGTTGAAACGGCATTAAAGGCGATGACCAGCTACGGGGCTCGCATCAATTTTGAGGAAAACGAAACAGGCAGTATTGAAGTCGGAAAGTGTGCGGATTTTGCCGTCTTGGACATCGATCCAACTGCATGCGATAAAAAAGAGATTAAAGATATTTGCGTCCTGGCAACGTTTATTGATGGGAATATGGTATTTCAACGATCAGTGAATTATATGTTCTCTTAATTAGGAGATATAGCGAGGAGGAAAATAAAATGATTGATATTGAGCGCCTGAAGAGGCGAATGCAGGCAATGGCCAAAATCGGAAAAACGGAAAGAGGGGGGGTTACTCGGCTTGCTCTATCCCGAGAAGATCGGGAAGCTAGACAATTATTCATATCCTGGATGGAAGAGCTAGGGATGAAGGTGCGAATGGATGATGTCGGGAACCTCTATGGTAGGTTGGAGGGGAGGGATCCGCAGGCTCCTGTTATCATGGTTGGGTCTCATTTGGATACCGTGCCAAAAGGCGGTAAATTTGACGGAGTCCTAGGTGTCTTAAGTGCCCTTGAGGCTGTGGAAACTCTGATAAAGGAAAGAATCGATCATGTTCATCCGGTTGAGGTGGTATCTTTTACAAATGAGGAAGGGGCCCGCTTTACCCCGCAGATGATGGGCAGCGGTGCACTAACTGGGGTTTTTACTGATGACTATGTGTTTAACCGTGTAGATCGTGATGGCTTGCGGTTTGAGGATGAGCTTCGCAAAATCGGCTTTCAGGGGATGAGGAGTCATCGTTCGGAGAATATCTCAGCTTTTCTAGAGCTCCATATTGAGCAAGGTCCTGTCCTGGAAGCGAAGCAACGGTCGATTGGCATTGTCGAAGGGATCTCCGGATTTTACTGGATGGAAGTCACTATTTTGGGGCAATCTGATCATTCCGGATCAACACCGATGTCGATGAGAAAGGACTCACTTGTGACCTCCTCTCAGATCATTCAGGCGATTTATCAATGGGCTCTGAGTCGAGCGGATGGGACGGTGGCAACGGTTGGAAGAATCCAAACTTCCCCTGGGATTGTCAATGCGGTACCAGGAAGTACGACCTTTACGGTAGATATTCGCCACTCAAAACTGGAAGGTCTGCTTGAAGGCATCCAAGAGGTAAAACAAATCATAGCAGACCTGTCTCATCAAAACCAAATGGAAGCTTTCGTGGAAGAAATATTTACCCATCATCCGATCCAGTTCTCCCCACGGGTCATAGATGTTATTGATAGGGTCTGTCAGGAACAACGAATTCCTTCGATGAGAATGATCAGCGGGGCGGGTCATGATGCGATGTATCTCAGTCGGGTCACCGATACAGCGATGATTTTTGTCCCCAGTATAGATGGGAAAAGTCATTGTGAAGAGGAAGAGACCTCATGGGAGGATATCGAGTTGGGAACAAGGGTACTATATGAGACACTGTGCCGCCTAGTAAAATGATCCGTTTTCGTTTCTACATTTCAAGAAAGGCTAGAGTACCCAGAAAAATATATCCTCGTAGTACTGTAATAGTTTCTAGCCCTGTAACACCTAATTGTTTGACTTTATCCTATTTGTTATCTATTCTGAAATTTATAATAAATATTTGACAGATTTAATATAAAGTGTAATAATACAGTTATTAACTGGTACGTACGTTGTGATATCGCAACCAAGAGAGTTTCTGTAAATTCCAGTACTTGAAACTGGTACGATATCATGACGTATCTATTTGTTATGTCTATTAATGGAGGAGGATGGAAGAAATGTAGCCAGCAGTCGATTTCGTTCATGGCATGTGTTGTCGGTGAAGAGATGTGCTTCATGAGATCAAAATGGAATGCGCTTTCAATGATTGGTTCATAAAGGTCCTGCAACGAATCAGCTGCTTTCCTAATTCACATCATCTCGGTGTATAGTCAATATGGACAAGAATAGAAGGGGTTAATTGAAACGAACGTTTGTATTTCAATGGATTGAAAAAGAAAAACTGCTTCTTTATCAAGTGGATGGAGGAAAAAGAATGAGTGACAATTCGGTTCCCCAAGCGACTGAAAATGAAACAAGCTATTATGTAAAGGAAACTAGCAAGAGCAGAGGAAAAACAATCGTTTTACCCGGTGTAAGCAATAAGAAATGGCAAAGCGAGTCGGTCATCACTATCACATCTTTGTTTGTATTGCTGTTAGCTTGGTATCTAATTACAAAGGCAAATCTGGTATCCGAAACATTTTTTCCATCACCCCAAAAGACATGGGAGTCCTTTGAGGATATTCTTGTTAACGGATACAAAGGGAACAGTCTCTTGTATCATCTATATGATAGTTTTTTTCGGTTATTTGTTTCATTTGGACTGGCCTTAGTTACGGCGGTACCGCTAGGACTGATCAGCGGATATTCTCCCAAGATAAGGGCCGCATTCGATCCTCTGGTAGAATTTTACCGACCGCTCCCTCCCTTGGCATACTACACGTTATTGATTTTATGGTTCGGTATCGAAAATGAGTCTAAAATTGCGCTTCTGTATCTAGCTGCGTTTGCACCTATGTACATTTCTGCGATGTCTGGAGTGAAAGGGGTCTCAAAAGATAGAATTCATTCTTCAGAGTGTTTAGGTGCAAATAAGTGGCAAGTATTCCGCTTTATCATTTTTCCTTCTTGCTTGCCCGAAATTTTCACTGGAATGCGCACGGCAATTGGTTTTACTTATACAACTTTAGTAGCTGCAGAAATGGTAGCGTCGACATCTGGAATTGGATGGATGGTACTGGATGCCAGTAAGTATTTGCAAAGTAACGTGATGTTTGTCGGGATTATTATTATGGGTCTTACAGGTATCTTGCTTGATAGAATGATCCGCGTCATTGAAACCAAGGCGATACCTTGGAAAGGTAAAGATTGATAATAAATGGGGGTGTCGATTTGAATAGTGCCAAACTTAAACTGCTGATCGTAATTGGGTTAATGGTGATGTTATCGGCATGTGGAGCTCAATCTACAGGTCAGTCAGGCAATTCGAATGATCAGGAGGCCAAAGAGATTCGTATAGGTTATCAAGTCATTCCTAACGCAGAGTTACTCGCAAAATCCTTAGGTCTATTTGAGGAGAATTTTAAAGGGGTAAAAGTGACACTTAAACAGTTTGATTCCGCAAGGGATGTGAATACAGCTATGGCATCTGGAGGAATCGATATCGGTTTAATCGGCTCAAGCTCTGTTGCTACAGGGGTAGCACAAAATCTTCCGTACCAGGTGATTTGGCTACATGATGTAATCGGTGATAATGAAGCATTAGTTGTTAACAAGGACCAAGGCATCAAGTCCATTCATGATGTTATAGGAAAGAAGATAGCGGTGCCATTTGGTTCTACAACTCATTATAGTTTTCTATCCGCATTGAAGGTAAATGACATAGATCCTTCTCAGTTGACTCTATTAGATATGCAGCCTCAAGATATGCTAGCAGCTTACAAGCAAGGCCACATCGATGGGGGGTATGTATGGTATCCCATTCTAGGAAGTATACTGCAATCTAATGGAGAAATCTTATTAACTAGCCGGGATTTGGCAAAAGAGGGGATTATTACAGCAGACGTATGCGTGGCTAGCAAAACTTTCATTGAGGAACATCCTGACCTTGTTCAAAAGTATATTGAGACACTGGATCAGTCTGTTAAATTTTATCGAAGTTCAAAGGATGAGGCTGTAAAGGCAATGGCTAAAGAATTAAATGTGTCTGAACCTGAAGCAGAACTCTATATGTCGCAATTGATTTGGCTAGATGCATCTGAACAGGCAAGCCATGAATACCTTGGTACGTCCGAGAAAAAGGGAGCATTTGCAAATGCGTTAATGGATACGGGTGAATTTATGGTTATTCAAAAAACGATTCCGTCCGCCCCTCCGATCGATATCTATAAGGAGGCAATACGCGCTGAATTTGTCACTCAAACTGCAACCCAATAATCCTGGTATGGGGGAATCTTATGCAGAGCACAGCTAATAAAGTGAATGTAATCGAAGCTCATAATCTTGAATTAATCTATGAGTCTGACTCACGGACAGTTAGGGCCTTACAAAATATTCATTTAAATATTGAAGAAGGTAGCTTTGTATGTGTGCTAGGACCTTCCGGATGCGGTAAGACTTCTTTATTAAGAATCCTAGCTGGATTCCAGCAACCTACATCTGGAGAAATCTTACTTGATGGTAACCCTATGTCTTCAAGGCCGGATCGGCATAGAGGAGTCGTTTTTCAGCAGCATACTCTGTACCCGTGGTTAACAATTGAAGAGAATGTGGCATTTGGCCTTAAGATGAACAATATGAAAGCAGAAGAAAGAAATAAGGTTGTGGATCATTATCTTGATATGGTGGGTTTATCTCAATTTAAGAGAGCTGCAACATACGAGTTATCAGGCGGAATGAAGCAGAGAGCCTCTATAGCCCGTGTACTTGCGAATAATCCTAGGGTTGTGTTGATGGATGAACCATTTGGAGCATTAGACCCCATTACAAAGGAGCAAATGCAAGAAAATGTAAGGAAGATATGGAAGGATACCCATAAAACCTTCTTCTTTATTACCCATGATGTGGAGGAAGCCCTTTTACTAGGAACGCATATTGTCGTTATGTCTGCTAGGCCAGGAAGAATAGTTAAAGAGATGAAGAGCCATATTCCTTATGAACTGCGGGATGGAATGAGTAGGTTATATAAATCTGAAAAGAGTTTCATTAATATCCGAGAAGAAATCTTAGACATCATTACACATTAGCTCTTTTACAACATACATGGAGCGGATGAAAAAAGTTTTGTTGCATTTCATTTGAAGACCAACTTAGGTTAATAAAGGAGGTGAAAACATTGAATCTAGGATTTGAAAAGTTTCAGGCCGAATTTTACCTTTGGAACATCGAAATATCACCTATGGGAGGTATTGGAATAACAAGAGAATGTCGGGATAAATCGGGATTCGAACAATTGATAGGAGTGTGTACCCGTAAGTATATTGATAGTATGGAAGATTTCGAGGGTGCCTATTTATTAGACCATCCATTATCTGAGGATAGGCAAATTCTTTTTCAGAAGCATGAAGATAAATTGGTTATCAATCGACTCATGTTCGATTTATTCCCAGACGATCGTGTCCTTTATCTCATGAACATTTATTTAAAATTTTGTAATCAAAAGGGGTCCATCATAGACATGATTTAAAAAGGGCCCGGTTTCAGAAACGAACGAAAAAAGATAGGGCCGAGATTTCCATGTAAGGAAATTGAGCTCTATCTTCTTTACTTTGGTACTGTAACTGATTCGCATGAAAAGTAAGTTGCTATTAGGACGTTTGATTGTTTTTGTATACTGTAATATAATTAAGATAGCACTGGTACGAACGTCGCTATCCTAAAAATTAAATTCGGAGGTGTTTTTTTTGGAATTAGATATCAAAAGCCCTATTCCTTTACATGTCCAATTAAAGGATATATTGGAAAATCAAATATTGCAAGGGCACTACAAAGATAAAATACCTAGTGAAAGAGAACTAATGGATATGTATTCGATTAGCAGGAGTACGGTTAGAGAAGCTGTTTCCACGCTAGTCCATGAAGGGATCCTAGAAAAGCGGCATGGGAAAGGAACCTTTGTATCCATGAAACCTGTCCAAGAATGGCTAAAGATGACGGGTTTTAGTGAAGTCATTAAAGAAATGGGCATAAAACTATTGGATGTGCAAGTGGTTCCAACTCCTGAAAACTTAGAAAATGTTAGTGGATTTGACGATCAAGCGACCTTCATTAAAAGATTGCGGTTTAAAGGGAATGTTCCGATAGCCATAGAAAATCATTATTACCCTTTAGAGATTGGACAAAAGTTGTCTGGTTATGATTTAAACGAGATTGTCCTCTATGATGTGTTGGAGGGAGATTTAGGTATTCATTTCTGGGACGCGGAACAAATCATTACCTGTACGAACCCCAGTAAAGAAGACGCAGAGCACTTAGGAATTTCTGACTCGATGTGTTTGTTGGTTACCGAGCGAATGATTTCTGATCTGGATGGAAATCTCGTGGAATATTATAAGGGGCTGTTTCGTTCAGACATGTATTCTTTTGTCATGAAAATGACCCGAAAATAAACGAATATGGAGTAGCTAGATTGTTCAGACATATGAATGGGCAAGCGGAGAGGGCAGTGAAAAAAACTTTGGAGAAAAATACAAGATGGATGAAATTACTTCACTTTTCCATGTTAAATGGCTGGTAGCTTCCATGATTATTTTCCTGTCCGCTCTATTGCAGGCGTTGACCGGTTTTGGATTTGCTTTAATAGCCATACCTTTTTTAACGATTTTTTTTGATCCGCATTGGGCTATTCCATTAGTGTCGTGTATTTCTTTTTTTACGTTGAGCTGGAGTGTTAGGACTGTGTGGAAGGACACGGATAAACCCTTACTAAAGCGTCTTTTAGTGGGAAGTTTTGTGGGCTTGCCTATTGGCGGATGGATGATTGGTTTGTTTGATCACCGCTCTTTTATAGTGGTAGTCAGTCTCGTTATTTTGTTTTCTACCTTTCTTTTATTCATTGGTCCATTCATACAAAAACTGATGGAAAAATGGACGAAACATGATTGGATTTTTGGGGCGCTTTCCGGATTGTTGACTTCTAGTGTTGGCTTGCCGGGTCCTCCTATTATGCTAGTTCTATCCGCGAAAATTCATCAACGAGATCAATTTCGAGCTACGGGAATTAGTTTTCTTTTTTTTATTTATCCCTTTTCCTTAAGTATTTTCGCGTTGAACGGGAGAATGAGTGTGGATATCGCTCCTCTTCTTCTTGTCATGATCCCTATTGCTATTATGGGTGTGAAAGTAGGCAATTGTATCCATAATAAGATATCTCCCTTATATTTTAAGTATCTTATTTATCTCCTTTTGTTTTGTACGGGTTTATACTCTTTAATCAAGAATTTAAGCGAATTAATTATTTGATTATTTAGGTTGTTTAGTATAAAATAAAAACTAAGTGGTACGTACGTCACTATCTTAAGAAGGTTAGGAGGGATATTTATGGGGTTAGATGCTGATAATCCAATCCCGCTTCATGTTCAATTAAAAAGCATTTTAGAAACCCGAATCTTACAAGGTCAATTTAAAGATAGAATACCCAGTGAAAAAGATCTTATGGAAATGTACTCGGTTAGTCGTAGTACGGTTCGAGAAGCTGTTTCTACTTTAGTGCGTGAAGGTATAGTAGAAAGGAGGCATGGAAAGGGTACTTTTGTATCGATGAAACCTGTTCAAGACTGGCTGCTTATGACCAGTTATACTGAAATTATTAAAAATTTAAAAATCCAATTACTGGATTGTGGTATAGTTACACCTCCAGAGAATATCCAAAATGTACATGGCTTCGATGAAAAGTCATATCACATTAAGCGATTACGTTCTAAAGACAATTTACCTGTTGCGATTGAAAGACATTATTATCCGTTAGAAATAGGATGTCAATTGGCCTATTACGATTTAAATTCAACAATCTTATATGATGTTTTGGAAAGTGACCTTGGGGTTTCTCTTTGGGAAGCAGAACAAATCATTACTTGTGGTTACAGCCAAGAAGATGCCATAGATTTAGGAGTGGATGATTCCATGTGTTTGTTAATCATTGAACGGATGATAACCAATCCAGAAGGACATTTGGTGGAGTATTACAAAGGATTATACCGTTCCGATATGTATTCTTTTGTCATGAAAATGAATCGCAAGAACACGACTAACGTTGATTTTGAATAGAAACCTTTTTTGAATCATCTGGTCCGTACATCATTATGTTTTAATGGGCGAATCACTTTAATATACGGAAAAGCATTTAAAACCTTAGGGGAGCGTGATGAATATGGAGAAGTATGGAACAACTAATGTTAAGCGGGGGATGGCGGAGATGCAAAAGGGAGGTGTGATCATGGATGTGGTTAACGCTGAACAAGCAAAGATTGCAGAAGCGGCTGGAGCTGTGGCTGTCATGGCTTTGGAACGTGTTCCTTCAGATATTCGTGCGGAGGGTGGAGTAGCGCGAATGGCAGATCCCGTTATTATTCAAGAGGTTATGGATGCGGTTACAATTCCGGTGATGGCAAAGGCCAGGATCGGTCATTTTGTGGAGGCCAAAGTGATTGAAGCTTTAGGCGTAGACTATATTGACGAAAGTGAAGTGTTAACACCAGCGGATGAATGTTTTCACATCAATAAAAAAGAATTTACCGTTCCTTTTGTTTGCGGTGCCCGTGATTTAGGAGAGGCTCTCCGCAGGATCGGAGAAGGTGCCTCCATGATTCGGACAAAAGGAGAACCTGGAACGGGAAATATCGTGGAAGCGGTACGGCATCAACGGACGATGCAAAGCCAGATTCGTAAAGTTCAATCCCTGTCCCCTGATGAGCTCATGGCTGAAGCGAAAAATCTAGGAGCTCCTTTTGAGTTGTTGGAATATATCCATAAGCAAGGTAAGCTTCCCGTTGTTAATTTTGCTGCTGGGGGTGTAGCTACGCCCGCTGATGCTGCATTGATGATGCACTTAGGATCAGATGGTGTTTTTGTCGGTTCCGGCATTTTTAAATCAGAACACCCTGAACGATTCGCAAGAGCTATCGTAGAAGCAACGACACATTACTTGGATTATGAACTGATTGGTCAGCTATCTAAAAATTTGGGTACAGCCATGAAAGGTATAGAGATCTCGCGTCTCCTCGAGAACGAGAGAATGGCCGTAAGGGGTTGGTAAAAGAAGGGGAAGGGGATAAACATGAGATCCATCTATGACGTTGCCATAGTCGGAGGGGGGCTGATGGGAAGTTCGATTGCCTATCAACTGTCCAAGAGAGGTAAAAAAGTTGTATTGCTGGAAAAGGGGAGGCTAGCCAGCCAAGCTTCCGGTGCGGCAGCAGGAATGATAGCAGCTCAAGCCGAGATGGGATTCGACACGGGTCCTCTATTTGATTTAGCCATCAAAAGTAGAGCTATGTTTCCTGTGCTAGCGGCAGAATTGAAGGAGTTATGCGGAATCGATGTGGGATTGGTAAGGAAAGGGATGCTTAAGATCGCTTGTTCTCTGGAGGAGGAGGAGGCGCTTCATCGAGAAATGGTTGCTCAGAAAAAGGAGGATCAACGGGTAGAATGGTTAACTCAGAAAGAACTCAGGATAAGGGAACCAGGGTTGTCCGACTCCATCCGGGGGGCTATCTATCTACCAGATGATGGACAAGTATTAGCCCCTGAATTGTCATTGGCCTTTGCTCGAGCTGCTGCCATATTAGGGACTGATATAAGAGAGTTTGTTGAGGTTGAATCTCTAGTGATAGATGATAACCGGATATCTGGTGTTGTGACAAATCACGGACAGGTGACCTGCGAGCAAGTAATCGTTACAGCAGGGTCATGGAGTGGCCGGTGGTTAGAACGGATGGAAATCCGATTGCCTGTTTATCCGGTCAAAGGAGAATGCTTCTCTGTACTGACCCCAACCCCCTTATTGGAGTCCACTATATTCTCACATGGCTGTTACTTAGTTCCTAAAAGAGGTGGTCGCCTGGTGGTGGGGGCCACCATGATTGAGAATACCTATAATCGAGAAGTAACAGTAGAGGGGATTGCTACGCTGATAGAAAAAGCGAAAAGATTGCTGCCAGGCATCGTTCATGCAGAATGGGAAAAAGCTTGGACAGGACTGCGTCCTCAAACGCCTGATGGGCTTCCTTATCTTGGGGAACATCATCAATGTAAAGGACTGTTTGTGGCTACGGGTCATTTTCGCAACGGGGTTTTATTAAGTCCCATTACGGGGGAGTTGATGGCTGATTTAATGGAAGGAAAGAATCCGGACGGTATAGACTTGCGCCCATTTCAAACTGAGAGATTTACAGGTTAAAAGGAATAAGGAATATCTATGAACTTGTTTATGGTGGTTATATGGAATTCCATGGGTAAGTTAGTAGAGTGCCCTTAATGCGTAGTAATTTTATAATTTATAATACTTATATATTTGTTGACTTTATATGAATTATCAGATACTATAATAAAACAAACACTGGTACGAACGTCATGATAACACGACTAGATCTCAGTGCCGTCATTACGGTGAAATAACTAAGGAGGAAACCAAACTTGAAAACGGATCTAATTCTATCAAACCAACCTAGTATTCTTCCTTTTCCCGGGAGTCGAAAGATTTATTTAGAGGGGACTCGTTCGGATATTCAAGTTCCTGTACGAGAGATCTCCTTAAGTCCATCAGGGGAGGAAGAAAATTCACCGCTCCATGTCTATGATACGAGCGGAAAATATACGGATCCAACCTTTACCGTGGATATTCACCAAGGACTTCCATCGATCCGTAGCAGGTGGATCATGGAACGAAATGATGTCGAAGAATATGCCGGCAGAGAGGGAAAACCAGAAGACGATGGTTTAAGATCTAAGGACTCGCAATCCGTCCCACAAATGTTTCCCAATTTGAATAGAAAACCACTTCGTGCAAGGGAAAATTGCAATGTAACGCAGCTACATTATGCACGAAAAGGAGTTATTACTCCTGAGATGGAGTTTATCGCCATTCGTGAGGGGGTGTCTCCTGAATTTGTACGCAGCGAAGTAGCAAGCGGCCGGGCAATCATTCCAGCGAACATCAATCATCCTGAGAGTGAACCGATGATTATAGGAAGAAACTTCCATGTTAAAATCAATGCAAATATCGGTAACTCTGCCGTGACATCCTCGATTGAAGAAGAAGTGGAGAAAATGACTTGGGCAATCCGCTGGGGTGCGGATACCATTATGGATTTATCGACAGGGAAAAATATTCACACGACCCGAGAATGGATTATTCGAAATTCGCCGACTCCGATCGGTACTGTTCCGATATACCAAGCTCTTGAAAAAGTGAATGGAGTAGTGGAGGATCTCTCTTGGGACATTTTCCGTGATACGCTCATAGAACAGGCGGAACAGGGCGTTGATTACTTTACTATTCATGCAGGAGTGCTTTTAAGGTACATTCCTTTGACAGCCAAACGGGTAACGGGGATTGTGTCTCGTGGTGGTTCCATTATGGCGTCTTGGTGTTTGGCCCATCACCGAGAAAATTTCCTTTACACTCACTTTGAAGAGATTTGTGAAATTATGAAGCTTTATGATGTTTCATTCTCTTTAGGAGATGGACTCCGACCGGGTTCCATAGCGGATGCCAATGATGAAGCCCAATTTGCAGAATTGCGGACATTAGGTGAATTGACCAAAATTGCTTGGAAGCATGATGTCCAAGTCATGATAGAAGGGCCTGGCCATGTTCCGATTCACAAAATTAAAGAGAATATGGATTTACAATTGGAGATATGTCATGAAGCTCCGTTTTATACACTCGGACCACTAACAACCGATATTGCCCCGGGCTATGATCATATTACTTCAGCTATCGGAGCGGCCATGATCGGCTGGTATGGTACTTCCATGCTGTGCTATGTCACACCAAAAGAACATCTTGGTCTTCCTAACAAAGAAGATGTTCGGGATGGGGTTATTGCCTATAAGATCGCTGCCCACGCAGCTGACTTAGCTAAAGGACATCCGGCAGCACAAAGAAGAGACGACGCGCTTTCGAAAGCTCGTTTTGAGTTTCGTTGGCGAGACCAGTTTAATCTTTCATTAGATCCTGAAAGAGCTATGGAATTCCACGACGAGACCCTTCCCGCTGAAGGGGCTAAAACAGCTCATTTCTGTTCGATGTGCGGTCCCAAATTCTGCAGTATGAGAATTACACAGGATATAAGAGAGTACGCAAAAGAAAAGGGAATTTCCGAAGAGTTTGCTATTGAAAACGGTTTAGAAGAAAAAGCAAAGGAATTTAGAAGAATAGGAAATGATGGAGAGTAGCAGACTTCAAACCTGGGGTGAACTAATATGAACTTCGTTATACGGATAAAAAATGATATTCGCCGTTTAGAAAGCGATATAAATAGGCTTAAAAAGGATTTAGAGAAGATTCAATCCTATTGTAATCATCATTATATAGAATCCGATTTAATGAAAATCTGTCCGAAATGCCAACGATGCGAGAGTTTGTATTATTAAAGCAAAGGGTAGATCTATTGGTTTATCCCAGACTAAATGCAGAATGTCAAACACTACAAGATTGCTCTGTGTAAATGCACGAGCAATCTATGGAGTGTTTGACACTCTATAGAAGTAATGATAACTGCAACTCCCTCCTTCCCTTGGGGAAATAGGAATTTCTCCAAGGACTTTTTTCAAGAAATTCACAAATGAATTACTTTACGTTTACTTAGCAAAGAAAAGGAGGAATCGTATGTTATAACACATTTTTTTGTACAACCATCGCGGCTGAGATAAAAAAAGATATATTGTCTAAAAAATATGTTGTATAACAGTTGCAAAAATTAATTATTGTGTTATTATTTGTGTATAACAGATTGAGAGAGGGTGTTAAGAACATGCAACTTACGAAAGCAACAGGAAAAGAATTAGTAGAACGTTGGATTTACCAGAATAGAGGGTTAGGAAGAACTACTGATCAAATGGAAGGCACCACTTTTGTGTATGGGAATGAAATTTTAACCCTTACCTCCAATAAACGAGGAACTCTTGATATCCAATCCAAGCAAACACCTGTAGTTATCTTTCGTAAAATGGATGAACTAGAAATGAGAAATATATGCCGAGCTTGTAGTCTAGAACACACCAGTTACAAAGAAGCAGTTGAGTGCTGTGTAGATATCGAAGAGTAATTTTTTACCTAAACTGTTATATAACATTTTAAATATAATATAATACAGAGAATGATTTAGTAGTTTGTAAGCTGGTGATTGAATAATCCAAAATGGTTTTACTACCTTTGGTGACAACAATTTAATATAAACCAAAACATGAATAGGGAGAGATGAACAATGACTAGAGAACAACAAATTCGCGAAATTGAAGAAAGCTGGAAGTTAGATCGTTGGCAGGGTGTGGAAAGAACCTATACGGGGGCCGATGTCGTGAAGCTTCGTGGTTCTGTCGTTGTCGAGCAAACCTTAGCTCGTATGGGAGCAGAACGCCTTTGGAATCTTGTAAACACTGAAGACTATATCAATGCTTTAGGTGCTCTTACAGGAAATCAGGCGATGCAACAAGTCAAAGCTGGATTAAAAGCCATTTATCTAAGTGGTTGGCAAGTAGCCGCCGACGCCAATCTTGCGGGCCAGATGTACCCTGACCAAAGTTTATATCCAGCGAATAGCGTTCCTCAGGTGGTCAAGCGGATTAACCAAACGCTTCAGCGTGCCGACCAGATTCAACAAGCCGAAGGGAAGGGAGATACGTACTGGTTTGCTCCGATCGTGGCGGATATGGAAGCTGGTTTCGGTGGACCTTTGAACGTATTTGAATTAACTAAAGCGATGATTGAAGCGGGAGCAGGTGGGGTTCACTTAGAAGATCAATTATCTTCAGAAAAGAAATGCGGGCACTTAGGAGGTAAAGTATTACTTCCCACTCAAACGGCGGTTCGTAACTTAATTGCGGCTCGTTTGGCGGCCGACGTCATGGGGGTACCCACCGTTATTATTGCTCGTACCGATGCAAATGCGGCAAACTTGATTACCAGTGATGCCGATGCGTATGATCATCCATTTTTAACGGGTGAAAGAACGTCAGAAGGATTCTACTATACGAAGCCAGGATTAGACCAAGCGATCGCACGTGGATTAGCGTATGCTCCGTACTGTGATATGATCTGGTGTGAAACATCAGAACCGAATATTGATGAGGCTCGCCGCTTTGCAGAAGCGATTCATGCCAAGTTCCCTGGCAAACTTCTGGCGTACAACTGTTCTCCATCATTCAATTGGAAGAAGAAGCTTGATGATGAAACCATCGCTAACTTCCAAAAGGAACTAGGAAAAATGGGATACAAGTTCCAATTCGTTACCTTGGCCGGATTCCATTCCTTGAATTACAGCATGTTTGAATTAGCACGTGGATACAAAGATCGTGGCATGGCGGCTTACTCTGAACTCCAACAAGCTGAATTCGCGGCAGAAGTAAACGGTTATACAGCGACTCGTCATCAGCGTGAAGTAGGTACAGGATATTTTGATGAAGTATCTCTTGTAGTTACAGGTGGAAAGTCTTCTACAACGGCATTGGCTGGTTCTACCGAAGAAGAACAATTCCAACACAACTAAAACAATTACAGATTAATAAGCTAGAGAGTAGGGAATGATACTCTACTCTCCTTAATTTAATAAAGAAACAATAGACGGAGGGAATAAAAATGACAAAAAACCTAGACTTCTATAAGAATATACCGCCAAAAGAGTGTATAGAATGCGGTGAGCATTTTGAAGAGCAAGCAGAATCTTATATCTATGAATGTGAACGTTGTTTTGGACGAAGGGAAGATTAAAGAGGTGCTGGAATGGAATTAGAAGACGAGGTATAGTATCTTGTTTGTTCCTAAAATTAGGGATAGACAGGATATTTTTTTGTTATAAGGCGGTTAATTTCAATAATACTTTTGCTATATTAAACACGTATTTTCCGGCTGAAAATTCTTGGTAGATATCTAAGTCTTTTAATTTCCAAAATATTTTGTTATCAACAGCATTATAAAACCACGCTGTCATTTAGTTATCAGCAGATTTGGATTTAGACTTAAAACGGATTCAGGTACTGGGGAAAGGGAACAAAGTGCGGACCATCCCCATTGCTAATATTCTCTTTCATGAACTGCAAGATTGGTTAAAGTTCAGGTCAGAGAGAGCTAAAAAGAAGGATCATGTAGCCAATTCCCCTTATGTTTTTTTACAGCCAGCGAACCAATAGCTTTCAGTACGGGGGATCCAAACAATGATCGAAAATTATAGTACTCCTAAAAGAAAGCTAACCCCTCATATGTTTAGACACACCTTCTGCAAATGGATGTTAAAGGCAACCGGAAATGATATTGAGAAGGTAAGGCGATTGGCCGGGCACAGCAACATTGCGACCACTTCCCGGTATTTAAAGGATAGTTATCAAGATTTGGCTGATGCAGTTGATTCTTTACCGAAGTTGTAGTAGCTGAAAGTTCAAGAGTATGCTTTGTTTGAAGTAAAACGGCGGATGTTGTAAAAGATACGCTTGAAAAAGGCAAAATAACAAATACAAATTCTGATCGACTGTATCAATATTGAAAGAAAATACTATCTGGCTTTATCAAACAAGCTTATTATTTTCTTGATTAATAGGTTCAAAGTTCAAATTAAAAAGAAAAAAATGGAAGAATTGATACGAATTCTTCCTAAGTTGGAGTAGAGTATCTAGAGTAACAAGTACTCCATTTTCCTGTCTAATCTATGAACTGACATGACAGGAACTAGCAATACTTGTATTTATGTAGTCTGCTTCTTACTCTTAATATTGAAGCTCAGCAGCTATTGCTGAGCTTCTCCACTGTTCAGAAATTATAATCCAATAATCTTAATTAATCTAAATTAATCCATACATTCTTGACTTCTGTATAATTTTCTAAAGCATAGCTTCCCATTTCCCGACCTATTCCGCTTTGTTTATAACCACCAAAAGGAGCAGCAGCATCGAATGCGTTATAACAATTCACCCAGACTGTTCCTGCTTTGAGTTCATTGGCTACATAATGAGCCTTTTTCAAATCTTGTGTCCATAAACCTGCGGCTAAACCATATTCGGAATTGTTCGCCCGACGAATGACATCATCTAAATCATCAAAAGGCATAGCAGCTACGACAGGTCCGAAAATTTCTTCCTTGGCAATCGTCATGTTATCGTTTACATTAGCGAAAATCGTTGGAGCTACAAAATAGCCATCCCCATGTCCGTAGATTCCACCGGCTACTACTTCTGCTCCTTCCTGTCTGCCCTTTTCAATGTAGCTGCTGACCGTTTCCAATTGATCTTGAGATACTAATGGTCCCATTTGGATAGTAGGATCAATCCCAGCCCCTTGCTTAATTTTTTGGGCAAGAGAGGCTAAATCAGCGACGACATTATCGTAGGATTTCTTTTGAATAAAGAGACGTGATCCAGCACAACATACTTGTCCTTGATTAAACATAATCCCCATTAAAGCGCCGGGAATGGCTTTACTCATATCAGCATCAGGCAAAATAATATTAGGGGACTTTCCGCCTAGTTCAAGAGAGATCTTCTTTATGGTTCCGGCAGCTTGGCGCATAATGGTTTTTCCTACTGCTGTCGAACCGGTAAAAGCCACTTTATCTACATCTGGATGTTCCACTAGAGCCGATCCTGCCGCACGTCCGGCGCCCGGAATGATATTGATCACACCTGCGGGGAAACCTGCCTCAAGCGCTAATTGTCCTAAATATAATGCGGAAAGAGGAGTTTGGGAAGCCGGTTTTAAAACAATGGTACATCCCGTAGCGAGGGCTGCTCCTAATTTCCAAGCAGCCATGAGAAGGGGAAAATTCCAAGGAATAATCGCTCCTACTACACCAACCGCTTCATGTCGCGTATAGTTGAAAAAGTTTCCACTAACCGGAATGGTTTGTCCCACAATTTTGGTGGCCCACCCAGCGTAATAGCGGAAGTGATCAATGGCAAGGGGGACGTCTGCATTGCTTGTTTCACGAATAGGCTTTCCATTATCTAAGGTTTCCAACTGGGCTAGTTCATCTTGATGAGCCTCCATTAAGTCGGCTAGCTTATAAATCAAACGTCCACGTTCAGAAGCGCTCATTTTTTTCCAAGGACCATTTTCAAAAGCCTGACGAGCTGCTATTACAGCATTATCCACATCTTCCGGTCCCGCTTGGCTTACAACCGCCAATACTTTTTTATTCGAAGGATCTAGGGTTTCAAAGGTGTTTCTCGAAATTGCTTCCACCCATTCCCCATTAATTAAAAGCTTTTTCGTTCCCTTTAAAAATTCCTGAACTCGATTGCTAATTTTCCATGTTTGTTCCATAGTAGAACCTCCTCTAAATTGATGTAAGTATTTTCTGATCAACTTATTAAGCAAGATCTATGCCATCTTCAATAAGTATAGGTAACCCTTACGAATCCTTGGGAAGGAGGTTAATCATCAATAAAAATAAGAAAAGTTTGTATACCAGAGGAATGAACATGATTAGACATAATGAGACTTATTCCTATTTTGTCTATCTCCAATAAAGCTATCACTAGATAAAGGATGTTCCTGCTAATAGTAGATTGATGATTGGTATGTTTATTGCTTTAAGAAACTTAAACTAGAAGGAAATAGAGGTTAAGGAACAATGGAGAGGTTACTAAATAGAGGAGTTGAGTCTGTTTGATGATGCCGATTACTAATTTTCCCCTTAAAATTAAGATTGTAGATACATTCTCAACTTTACTTTCACATGATATATTATTCCCTTTTGCCTTTGACGAAGTTTACGGACGGGAAGTAGGAATGGAGAGATCTGAACCCATTATTCATATTTGGCGCCATCCTAAGGCTTTTATCATGGGACTGCGTGATCGTAAACTTCCAAATGCGCTGGAAACTATGCAATGGCTGGAACGACAAGGTTATTCTGTTACAGTCCGTAATTCGGGGGGAGCCGCAGTCCCATTAGATCCTGGGGTCGTTAACATTTCAATTATATTGCCTAATCTCAAAGGAGGAATGGAATTTCGCCAGGATTTTGAGTTAATGTACCAGCTAATATGTGAAAGTTTGAAGAGTGAAATCGGTTTAGTCAACAGAGGCGAGGTTGAGGGAGCATATTGTCCGGGAGATTTTGATTTGAGTATAAAAGGCAAGAAGTTTTGTGGAATTGCGCAAAGGCGCCAAACGAAGGCTGTTGTCGTTCAAGCTTTTGTATTGGTTGAAGGAAGAGGGAAGAAAAGGGGGGCGATTGTACGCGAATTCTATGAACGTGCTTCAAACGGTTCAACTCTAGGCTATCCCATTGTTAAACCGTATAGTATGTCTAGTCTTTCAGAAATGACCGATATTTCTACTTCTGAAATGTTTGTTATGTTCTTAAAAGAGTATCTTAAAAGTTATGGCGAAATAGAAGAGATAAAGGAGTATGATCCAATATATAACGATGAAATTCAAAAGACAATCTTTGAGTTGAGGAATAGGTATGAAAAACGCGAAAGGTAGGGAATTAGGGATAAATTGCTAAAGTTGTCTAAAAGAGTAGGTTTATCATTGATTTGATAAATCTACTCCTTTTTGTTCCCTTTTGAAGGGTGACAACTAAGGGTGTAAACACAGACGCCTGTAATTACTGCTTTAGAACATACAGATCATTTACCAAGAATCATTAATTATATACAGGAATAGTCGGTAAAGATAGCATAATTTTATCGCCAAGGAAGAACAGAAAAATCCGAATAGGATAAGAGACTCTTTGAAATATTAATAATTAAGAAAGGTTTGGTAAACGAAGTTTTATACATTTACATATTTTCCATCAAAACAGGGAAGGGGGTAAACGCCGTGGTTCGTTACTTTAGCAAATGGCTGAGAAAAAAAACGCTGCAAGTAAACGAAAAGCCTGCTCTCCGTCAGCAGGATAGTAAACTGCAGGAATCATTAGATGCAAGTTTAGACTATAATGTGAAGATCCTTCAGTCGATTTATGAAAAATGTTCGGATATCATTTTCCATTCTTTTAAAATCGGCGGAATAACCCCGGCAGCCCTCATTTTTTTTGAAGGTCTAAGCAATATGGAGGAGTTGCATGGAAATGCATTAAGTCCGCTTATGCTTCAAGTTACAGATGGTTACTCTAGTATTCATGAAATGGTATCAGCTAAAATTCCGGTTTCGCATACGGAAAAAATCAGAAACTTTGCAGAATGTGTAGAATTTCTCTCTAATGGAAATCCGGTTCTGTTATGGGAAGGAGAAAACCAGGGAATCGCATTGGGCCTGACCAAATGGGAGAAAAGGGGAATTGAAGAACCTTCGGCCGAAATCACCATACGCGGACCCCGGGAAGGTTTTACCGAAACAATACAGGTTAATATTTCCCAGTTGCGTAGGATCATTAAAAGTCCAGCATTTAAAATGGAGTCTATGAAAATCGGAAAATACACGAAGACCGCGATCAACATCGCGTATATTGAAGGCGTTGCTGAAAAAAACCTCATTGAAGAAGTGAAAAATCGCTTACAGAGAATTAATATAGATGGTGTCCTGGAAAGTGGATATATCGAGGAATTCATACAAGACAATCCCTTTTCCCCATTTCCTCAATTATTGAGTACGGAACGGCCGGATGTCGCGGCAGCCAATCTCCTTGAAGGGCGAGTAGCCCTTCTTATTGGCGGAACTCCCTTTGTATTGATTGCTCCTACCACTTTTTTTTCTCTGCTTCAGTCTCCAGAGGACTATTATCATGGGTTCTTGGCAAGTACGTTGATCCGCTGGCTGAGATATATTTTCCTCGTGATGTCGCTTTTGTTTCCATCTCTTTATGTCGCTGTTCTGACGTTTCACCAGGAAATGGTACCCACGGATTTGCTGGTCAGCGTTGCGTCTTCCCGGGAGTACGTTCCTTTCCCGGCACTCGTAGAGGCGATCATCATGGAGGTTACTTTCGAAGCCTTGCGTGAAGCAGGAGTTCGACTTCCTAAACAGATTGGTGCTGCCGTGAGCATTGTTGGAGCTCTCGTCATTGGTCAAGCGGCTGTTGAAGCAGGACTCGTTTCTGCACCTATGGTGATCGTGGTCGCCATAACCGGGATTTCTTCCTTTATGGTTCCCCGATATGTTCAGGGAATTTCTTTTCGAATCATGCGCTTTCCTATCATTCTTCTTGCTGGTTCACTCGGTTTGCTTGGGATCATGCTTGGAGTCTTGGCTATCATTTCTCACTTGTGCACATTGCGGTCCTTCGGGGTTCCTTACCTCACGCCCATGGCCCCGATGAAATTTCGGCAGTGGAAAGATGTACTTATCCGATCCCCATGGTGGATGATGAACACGCGCCCCCACTTTACAGGGGAGTACAACGCTTACCGGGAGACGTCGGGGCAGAAACCGGATCCAACTAGAGGAGATGAATGAAAGGTGGCGATATGCAGGAGAAATTCACTTGTTTTTCTATTCTTTTTATCGGTCCTTTTCCTTTCGGGATGCTGGGACCGAAAGGAACTTAACGATATGGCAATTGTACAATCCGCTGCGATTGACAAGGATCAAGATAATCAGTTAGATCTGACAATTCAAGTTTTGATACCTCGTGTAGCCGGGAACGGGCAGCAAGGGGCGGGCGAACCCCAAAGCGTGCTGAGATCCGCAAAGGGGGAAAACTTTGCTGATGCCTTGTCCAAGCTTCACTCAAAGCTCCCTCGTCATATTTTCTGGGGGCACTGCAAGGTGTACATCTTTGGAGAGAGGTATGCCTTAGATGGGCTTCATCGAGATTTGGATTATTTGCTGCGCCATCCGGAACCACGCGGTAGAACACACTTATTTGTCAGTGAAGGAAAGGCTGCGGATATATTGGAGTTGCAGCCACCTCTGGAGGGTAACATTGGCAAAGTGCTCCGAAAGTTAGCTGAAAAGGAGATAGGGGTTAATGTCACAATAAAGGATTTTCAGCAGATGACAACCGCAGATTCAGGGGGAGCGGTCCTTCCGCTAATAAGGTACCTGCCGCCCAAGCATGGCGAAAAGAAGGAGGAGACCATTGCCAATATTGTCGGAACGGCTATCTTTAAGAGGGATCGAATGATCGGAAAAGTGGATCTTCCAACTACACGGGGAATATTATGGCTGCGGGATGATATTGAAGTAGTAGGACTTACCGTAGACTCTCCAGAGGGCGGAGGAACATTATCCTTCGATCCGTTTAAACAACATACGGAACTTATCCCCAAAATCGAAAATGGGGAATGGAAAATAAAGGCGATAATTAGAGCGCAAGGAGCTTTAGTGCAAAATGCAAGCCGTCTAGATATAACGGATCCCGAACAATCAATGGAAGTTGAACAGGAAATAGAGAAAGACATCAAGAAACGAATCAGCCAGTCCCTTGATCATGTACAGGTAGGAATGAGGACGGACGTCTTCCGCTTTGCAGAGGCCTTTCATCGAAATTATCCTGAAAAGTGGAAGGAAGCCAAGTCTCATTGGGATGATATATTTCCAAATGTAACCGTGGAATACGACATCAAGGCAAATGTGCGTAGGCCAGGAATGACCACAAAGCCAACGAGTTTGTCTAGAGCAGAGGTGGAAAAGGATTGAACTTAGGAGCAGTAATAGGTATTACGGGAATTGTAATTTTTATCTCCTTGTATGAATGGCCTAAGATGGGACCGACCCAGAAGAAGGAAAAAGCGAGCTTTATCACCTTCATAGCTTTGGGATGGATACTGGCAGTCCTGCTTCTTTTTATTCCGGATCTGCTTGGTCCTACCCAGCTAGTCCGCGCGATCTTCAAACCGCTGGAGAAGATTCTTGATAGATAAAACCTAAACTCCTGTGGAGTGTTAACTACAAAAAAGAGGTATTAAAGATGATCGAAAAAGGAAAAATCTCAGCTTTTCAAATGGCGAGCCTTGTTTACCTCTGGGTATTGGCGACTGCCGTTTTGACTATCCCAGGAATTACAGCCAAGTTTGCCGAGCGAGATATGTGGCTCTCGCCGATATTTGGTTCCTTAATTGGATTTTTAACCGTGTTTATCATGTGTCAGCTGCATAAATATTACCCCAACCAAACGATTATCCAATACAGTGAGCGCATTTTGGGGAAAATACCAGGAAAAGCATTGGGCTTTATCTTCCTGTTTCTTATCTTTCATTCGGACATCTTGATCGTGAGAGATTATGGTGAATTCATTGCGACTGCTTTTCTGACTAAAACCCCGCTTATGGTCATTATGGGGAGCCTTGTTTTGATCTGTGCCTTTACGGTTCGGAGCGGACTAGAAGCTGTGGGGAGAACGGCCAATGTCATTTTGCCGTTTTATATTTTTTTGCTAGTGTTGATTATGGTCTTACTCATACAGGATATGTACCCTAAACATATGTTTCCGATGATGGAGAATGGTTTACTGCCCCCGCTCATGGGAGCTGCCCTGCCACAGACTTGGTTCAGCCAATCCTTTCTTATCTCCATGCTGCTTCCTTTTTTGACAGATCCTGAAAAGGGAATGAAATGGGGAATGTTCTCCATCCTTGCCATAACGCTCACGTTAATGGCTACAAATCTGACCATTCTTTTCCTATATGGCGCTAAAACCACGGCTGACATCACGTATCCTCTTATGTCTGCAGCCCGTCATATTAGCATCGCCCATTTTTTTGAGCATCTTGAAGCAATCGTAATGGCCATTTGGGTGACAGGCATTTTTATCAAATTATCCCTTTTTTATTATGTTCTTGTCTTAGGGGTAGCCCAATGGCTAAATCTATCCGATTACAAGCAATTGGTTCTTCCCTTCGGCTTTATTTCCGCTGTAGGCGGACTTTGGGCGGCACCCAGTCTGCAGGATATGAACCATTTTCTAACAAACATTTACCCTTTTTATGGTACCTTGATTTCAACCGTCTTCCCCGGGCTTATGCTGCTTGTGGCCGTTATCCGTAAAAAGCTAATGGGAGCAGATGAGGATTCAAATTTGGTGGATAATCGCACTTAGCAGCACCGAAATATGGTTGTGGGTGAAGGTTTCAACCCTCACCTATTCACCAAACTTAATTTTTTAGGTTTCTTCCTTTTTGTGAATAGACAATGAGTAAATCGAGTTTTTGGCTTAATGTTAATATCTCGGGATGAAGAAGATTACCCTCATATTTTTTATACATTACATTTAATTGGTTTTTCATCCTGTTGATGTTATCCATTAAATCATCTGTTGTTTTCATCTTTGAAGTTCCTGCCTTTTCTTTAGATGTCAATTTAAATAAGCAAAACATATGCCAGTTTCTAGGTTGGCACTAGATTTGCAAATACATTTTTAGAGTCCTTAGCCGTTTATCGAAAGTGGCTTCGTGGACTTACACCTCTTTTGTGACCGTCAATCATTTTGATGGTCTTTTTTTATTGAAAAAAGAATCGGAATGGTTGTATATCATGACATCATTTTTAAAACAAAATGAGACAAGGTTCTCTTAATGTCTGCTTTTGGTTAGGTAAGAAAGATGAACTTATTTGTATATTCATTAACCCATTGGCATTATATTTGCATATTTAAAAAACGAAATATAGGAGGTGTGCTATGATACGAGAACGGAAACCTAGTTGGCTAAAAGTAAATATGGGTACGACGAATGAAAATTATAAAGAACTGAAAAAGATGATGCGAAATAAAACATTGCATACCGTTTGTGAAGAGGCGAAATGTCCGAATATCTATGAATGTTGGTCTAATCGTACGGCTACTTTTATGATCCTAGGGGATATTTGCACCAGAGCCTGCAGATTTTGTGCCGTCAAAACAGGAAGACCTACTGAACTAGATTGGGCTGAGCCGGATCGAGTCGCTGAAGCGACTGAGCAAATGGGATTGCAGCATGTTGTTGTCACATCAGTGGCTAGGGATGATTTGGAGGATGGAGGAGCCATCATATTTGCTGAAACCATTAGGGCTATTCGTTCAAGACTCCCAATGTGTAGTGTAGAGGTATTAATCCCTGATTTTATTGGGAATTGGGATGCTCTCCGTGTGGTATTGGATGCAAAGCCGGATATATTAAATCATAATATGGAAACAGTGGAACGATTATCGGATCGCGTACGTTCTAAGGCGAAATACAGGCGTTCGTTGGAATTGTTATTGAAGTCAAAAGAGTTATCTCCTCTTATTCCCACCAAATCAAGTCTGATGATTGGAATCGGAGAAACGTTGGATGAGATCTTACTGACCATGAATGATTTGCGCAACGTGGATTGTGATATCCTTACGATTGGGCAGTATTTACAGCCAACCAAACAGCACCTCGAAGTCGTTAAATATTATTCTCCTACAGAATTCCAATGGTTAAAAGAAGAGGGAGAAAAAAGAGGTTTTAAGCACGTGGAGTCGGGTCCTTTAGTGCGAAGTTCTTATCATGCCCATGAACAAGTTCAAGCATCCAGAACGAAATGATATGTTCATGAACGACGTGCCTATCAGGCACGTTTTTTTTTGTTTTAAAACCAAGTTGATAGAATGAGGTGTACATAGTAAACAGGATTGGACAAAACGAGACACCATCTCATTTTGTCCAATCCAATAGGAGAGCAATCCGTATTTTAACGCTATAAAACAGTTGGCACGTTATTTGCAAAATAAAAAGAGTGTAGAGGTCAAACCAACGGTTCCTATCCATGGTTCATAAATGAAGACCTTTTCATCTAATAAAAAAGGAAGACAGGAGGCTGAACATGTTGAAAGTAAAAAAAGAAAAGGGTGCCTTATTGACTCGGGAAAAAGCCAATTGGATGTATCAAAAAATGTTGGAAATTCGTAAGTTTGAAGATAAGGTTCATGATATCTTTGCGCAGGGAGTATTGCCTGGTTTTGTTCACTTATATGCGGGGGAAGAAGCGATTGCGGTTGGTTTGTGTGCACACCTGGATGATAAGGACAGTATTACCAGTACCCATCGTGGTCATGGCCATTGTATTGCCAAAGGGTGTGATTTGGATGGGATGATGGCGGAGCTCTTCGGGAAGGCAACTGGGCTATGTAAAGGAAAAGGCGGATCGATGCACATCGCGGATTTAGATAAAGGAATGCTCGGAGCAAATGGGATTGTAGGAGGCGGATATCCACTCGCATGTGGTTCGGCGTTGACTGCGAAGTACAAGAAGACTAATGCTGTAAGCGTTTGCTTCTTTGGGGATGGGGCAAATAATGAAGGTACTTTCCACGAAGGATTGAATTTAGCTGCGATTTGGAAGCTTCCGGTCGTTTTTGTTGCCGAGAATAACGGATATGGGGAAGCAACGCCATTTGAATATGCTTCGAGTTGCAAGCAAATTGTCGACCGTGCAATCGCTTACAATATGCCGGGCGTTCGCGTAGATGGAAAAGATGTACTGGCTGTCTATCAAGCTGCGGAAGAAGCGATTGAAAGAGCTCGCAGGGGAGAGGGACCGACGTTAATTGAGTGTGTAACCTATCGAAATTACGGCCATTTTGAAGGTGATGCTCAAAAATATAAAAAAGAAGAAGAAAAAAGAGAACATCTGAAGGAACGGGATGCCATCGAAACCTTTAGACAATATTTACTCAACCAACAGCTCATGTCGGAAAACGAATTGGTTGAAATGGAGAATGCGGTAGAACTAGCCATCGAAAAGGCGACCGAATTTGGAGAAAAGAGCCCGTATCCGGATGCATCAGAATTGTTAACCGATGTTTATGTATCTTATTAATCCAATTTGAGGAGGGAAATGACATGGCAAGAAAATTAAGTATGTCTCAAGCAATTAATGAAGCGATGAAGCTCGCAATGAGAAAAGATGAAGATGTCATTCTATTAGGAGAAGACGTGGCCGGCGGAGCTGCCGTGGACCACTTGCAAGACGATGAAGCTTGGGGCGGTGTATTGGGGGTAACCAAGGGATTGGTTCAAGAATTTGGCCGTGAGAGGGTTTTGGACACTCCGATTGCAGAAGCTGGTTATATGGGGGCAGCCATGGCAGCGGCGGCTACTGGACTCAGACCGATCGCCGAACTGATGTTTAATGATTTTATTGGAAGTTGCTTGGATCAAGTATTGAACCAAGGTGCTAAATTCCGCTATATGTTTGGAGGAAAAGCACAAGTACCGGTTACCATTCGAACCATGCATGGGGCTGGATTCCGTGCAGCTGCTCAGCATTCCCAAAGCTTATATGCCCTATTCACAAGCATTCCCGGCATTAAAGTGGTGGTTCCTTCCACACCTTATGATGCCAAAGGATTATTGCTTGCGGCCATTGAAGATAATGACCCTGTCATCTTTTTTGAGGACAAAACTTTGTATAACATGACCGGCGATGTTCCAGAGGAGTATTACACCATTCCATTAGGGAAAGCGGACATTAAACGGGCGGGTACAGACCTCACGATCGTTGCGATTGGTAAACAAGTTCATACGGCTCTTACTGCAGCAAAACAACTCGCGAGCAAAGGGATCGAAGTGGAAGTGGTGGATCCGCGAAGCCTGTCCCCACTCGATGAGGACACGATTCTTGCCTCTGTGGAGAAAACCAATCGCCTGATTGTGATTGATGAAGCGAATCCAAGATGCAGCATCGCAACGGATATTGCGGCTTTGGTTGCAGATAAAGCCTTTGATATGCTGGATGCGCCCATTAAGCGCATTACGGCACCGCATACGCCCGTGCCATTCTCTCCTCCGCTTGAAGATCTTTATTTGCCTACACCGCAAAAGGTGATCGAAGTGGTATCGGAGCTCATCGGAGACAAATCGTTGCTCAATGTATAATTCAACCAGATAGGAGGGAGAAGTCAAATGGCTACAGAAGTTGTCATGCCTAAATTAGGTTTATCTATGAAAGAAGGAACGGTTTCCGTTTGGATTAAAAAGGTGGGGGATTTTGTATCTAAAGGGGAAATCATTGCGAATATCAATTCAGAGAAAATTGAAATGGAATACGAGTCTCCTGCAGAGGGAACTCTGCTGGAAATTATTGTGCCAGAAGGGCAAGGTGTACCTCCTGGAACGGTCATCTGCTATCTCGGAAATCCCAATGAAAAAGTGGGAGGAAATACGAAGACTTCACCAAACCTTATAGCGCAGGAGGAGGTGGCTGCAGCTGTGGCGGAAGTAGAGCCTGTCACCTCTTCTAACATTCAATCCAATAGAAGGGAGATTAAAATTTCCCCGATAGCACGGAAAATGGCGGAAGCCGCTGGATTGAACATCGAGTTGATACGAGGAACAGGACCGCAAGGCAGGATCACCAAGGAAGATGTGGAACAGGCCATTGCGGGTCAATCTTCATCTGAATCTCCATCCAAACTGGAAGAAGAAATGAAGCAGCGTGTCAATCAAGATGTGGAACAAGTCAAGCGAATTCCAGTCAGTGGCATACGGAAAGTGATTGCTAGCCGTATGCACGACAGCCTGCGTCACAGTGCTCAATTAACGTTAACCATGAAAGCCGATGTAACTGATCTGGTCGTCCTTCAAAAACAAATGAGTGAAGTGACCCAGAAGCAATATGAAGTCAAGTTGACGCTTACGGATTTTGTTGCACGGGCTGTTGTTCTTTCCCTTCAAAAACATAAGTCCATGAACAGCGCTTATGTGGAAGATCAAATCCATGAGTTTGGCCATGTGCATCTGGGAATGGCCGTTGCGTTAGATAAAGGATTAGTTGTTCCCGTCATTCGTCATGCGCAGAATTGCTCATTGATAGACTTGTCCAAAAATATTAAATCGTTGGCCGGGCAAGCCAGACAAGGTCAGTTAGGCAGTGAAGAAATGCAGGGTTCAACCTTTACGATTACCAATCTTGGTGCTTATGGGGTTGAACATTTTACACCTGTGTTGAACTTGCCTGAAACGGGGATTCTTGGGGTTGGAGCGGTCCAAGACACACCTGTTTATAAAGGCGAAGAATTACAAAAGCGAAGCATCTTACCATTAAGTCTTACCTTCGATCACCGGGTATTGGACGGAGCTCCTGCCGCGGAGTTCCTTCTTACAATCAAACAACATTTAGAAGAGCCATTTCGCATGCTCTTATAGAAAGAAGGTGGATTTCATGACGGCATTAACGGTTATTGGAGGAGGACCTGCAGGATATGTGGCGGCGATTATCGCCGCCCAGCAGGGAAAACAAGTGACTCTAATTGAACAAAAAGATTTAGGGGGGACTTGTTTAAATGAAGGGTGTATGCCAACGAAGTCGCTGCTTGAAAGTGCTGAAATGTTTGAAAAGGTCATGCATGTCGAGCAGTTTGGAATACAAATTCCTTTAAGCCAAGTAGAGGTCAATTGGAGTGGAGTTCAAGGGCATAAAAACGGAATTGTAAAAAAGCTAGTTCAAGGTATCGGCTATTTAATGAAGAAAAATAAAATCAAAGTCATTAGGGGGAAAGCTTCATTTCTGGACGGGTATCGCATCCAGGTAGACGATGCAGAAAAACAAGAAGTGGTTGAAGCGGGTCAAGTCATTATTGCTTCTGGTTCGGAACCTGTTGCATTGCCTTTTGCCCCATTTGATGGGGAATGGGTAATTCATAGCGGACAAGCAATGTCCCTGCCCTCCATCCCTTCTTCCCTGCTTATTGTCGGTGGAGGTGTGATTGGCTGTGAGTTCGCCAGTATTTATAGTCGGATGGGAACCAAAGTCACGATTGTAGAAATGGCAAATCAACTTCTGCCGGGAGAAGATGCAGACATTGCTGCTGTGCTTCATAAAGAACTGGAGAAGGCCGGCGTTCAGATTTATACTTCAACGGCTTTAAAAAATCAGAATGCAAAGGAGAAGAAGGCTGTATTTGAAAATAAGGACGGACTTCATGAACAGAGCGCGGATTATGTGTTGGTTTCCATTGGAAGAAAACCTAGAACGGCTGAATTAGGTTTGGAAAAGATAGGGGTTCTCTTTTCTAAGCAAGGGATCCAAGTCAATGAACATATGCAAACCAATATCCCTCATATTTATGCTTGCGGTGATATCGTTGGAGGAATCCAGCTGGCCCATGTTGCCTTTCATGAAGGAACGATTGCCGCTTCCCATGCTTGTGGACAAGATGTGAAAGTAAACTACCGCGCTGTTCCTCGCTGTATTTATACATCACCTGAAATTGCTGGTGTTGGAATGACGGAAAAACAAGCTAGAGAGCAATATGGAGATATTCGGGTCGGAGAATTCCCATTCGCTGCCAATGGTAAAGCATTGATATTGAATGAACAGATAGGAAAAGTAAAAGTCATGGTGGAGCCACAATTTAATGAGATCATTGGCATCTCTATCGTGGGACCCCGTGCCACCGAATTGATTGGGCAGGGAACGGTCATGCTGCACGCGGAAATGACGGTGGATGCGATGGAAAACTTTATAGCAGCACACCCTACATTGTCCGAAGCGATACATGAAGCACTGTTAAGTACAGTCGGTCACTCTGTGCATAGTTAGGTAAAACGATTTAAATTTGAAAGATAGAAGAATATCGATAGAAAGTCAGCCCTTTTAAATACTTATCGAAACTTATGAAATACCCCACTGCGGTGGGGTTGTTCAAAAATAATCGGGTGTGATAACCTACATGACCATGCAACTCGACAAGAACCCTTAATTACCAGGAGGTAATAAAATTGAAACTAATGGGTAAAGTGGCTATTGTTACTGGAGCAGGAAGAGGAATCGGCAGAGGAATTGCATTAAGATTAGCCGAAGACGGAGCAGATGTTGTCGTCAATGATATTAATGAAGAATTGGTCAATCAGGTGGTTAAAGAGATTCAAGATTTGGGACGCAGGTCGATGGGAATCGTTGCGGATGTAAGCGTTAGCAAGGAAGTCTATGGAATGGTTGACCAGGTTGTCAGTGAGTTTGGAAAGCTGGATATTATGGTGTCTAACGCAGGAATAGCCCAAGTGAAGCCAGCCATTGAATTAACAGAAGAAGATTGGGATAGAGTTTTCTCAGTGAATGCAAAAGGGGTATTTTTGTGTGCTCAGGCAGCTGCCAAACAAATGATAAACCAAAAAGGCGGAAAAATCATTAACTGTGCAAGTATAGCGGGACACTCAGGATTTAGCTTATTGTCGCATTATAGTGCAACCAAATTTGCTGTTGTTGGGTTTACACAGGCTTTAGCCAAGGAGCTGGGACCATACGGTATTACCGTAAATGCCTATTGCCCAGGAATTGTAGGTACGGATATGTGGGATCTTATTGACCAGAAAATGGGGGAATATCTGGGTTTACCCAAAGGGGAAACGTTGAAAAAATACTCTGAGCTGATCACGCTCGGTAGGGTAGAAAGGCCAGAGGATGTCGCATGTCTAGTTTCCTATCTTGCATCCAGTGATGCAGACTATATGACGGGTCAGTCTATTAATATCTGTGGCGGGATTGTCATGAGTTAAAAATTTAGATTCAAAAGCGTGATGATACTCCCCACCATTCAAAAAAATCGATATTTATATTGACTAGGAGGATTATATATGAAAGCTGCGGTATGGTATGACATTCGTCATGTCCGAGTGGAAGAAGTGAAGGAACCGAAGATTGAACCAGGAATGGTAAAAATTCGCGTGAAATGGTGCGGCATTTGCGGAACGGATTTACATGAGTATCTAGCTGGGCCTATTTTTCTTCCTAAGGAACCCCATCCTTTAACGAATGAAAAGGTTCCCCTAATTCTGGGACATGAATTTTCCGGTGAGGTCATTGAAGTTGGAGAAGGAGTATCCCGGGTAAAAGTTGGCGACCGTGTGACCGTAGAACCAGTACTGGCATGCGGGACTTGTAAGCCATGTAAAAATGGAAAATATAATGCTTGCGATAAACTCGGGTTCCACGGGTTAAGTGGTGGGGGAGGCGGTTTTTCCGAAATCACTATGGTTAAAGAAACCATGGTACATAAAATACCAGATAATATGACCTACGAACAAGGAGCTTTGGTTGAACCAACAGCGGTCGCGGTACATGCTGTTAGAGAAAGTAGATTGAGAGCGGGAGATACCTGCGTCGTTTTTGGTACAGGTCCCATTGGGTTACTCGTCATCCAAGCGGCTAAATTGGCTGGTGCTAGTTGTATTATTGCTGTTGAGATCTCAGAAGAAAGACAGAAAATGGCCAGAGAATTAGGTGCTCATTATACCATTAATCCATTAAAGGAAGATGTCGTTCAAACCATTCATCAAATAACCGATGGTGGAGCGGATGTTTGCTTTGAAGTAACAGGTGTTGAACCATGTATCAATGCTGCCATTAACAGTTCAAAAACAGATGGTCAAGTTATTGTTGTAAGTATATGGGAAAAACCTGTATCCATACATCTGAATCATTTTGTATTAAAAGAACGCCAATTAAAAGGAATCATCTGTTATCGGAATATTTTCCCTGCTGTCATCCAGTTAATTTCAGAAGGGAGATTAGAAGTTGATTCAATGATTACCCAAAAGATTAATATCAATAATATAGCTGAAGAAGGGTTTGAAGAATTAGTTAAAAACAAGTCACATATAAAAATACTTGTCTCACCAGATTCAAAGTAATTCGTGGTGTATACGTGATTTTAAGAGACTTTAGGTTAAGGTGTTGATTATGGTAAAGGAGATGTTCATTCATATTCCGAAAAACTTATCGATGGAGAAAATTATTCAATTTGTAAATAAGGCAAGCACGTATGAAAGTGATGTCATAATTGATATGAGACATTTTAAAACCAATGCTAAGAGTCTTCTGAGCTTTTCTTTAGCAGTAATAAAAAGTAAACACATTATGATTCGAGCTGACGGACCTGATGCATTAGAGGCGATAGAGCATCTATCCAGTGTTTTTAAACTCGAAGGAAATAATACAGAAGTTAAGGAGACGAAGACGTATGACACCTTTTTTGGGAGAAATGGTTGGGACAATGATCCTTATGATTTTGATCGGGGGCGTTGTAGCAGGGGTTCTTTTGAATAAATCTAAAGCACAAAATTCAGGGTGGATCGTGATTACATTAGGAGCGGGCTTAGCAGTCACGATTGCGATTTATATTGCAGGTGGAATTAGTGGTGCGCATTTAAATCCCGCAGTCACGTTGGGTTTGGCTACAATTGGTTTATTTCCTTGGGCTAAGGTTCCGATCTATATTTTAGGCCAAATGATGGGGGCTATGTTAGGATCGACCGTTGTGTTCTTACTTTACTATCCGCACTGGGAGGAAACAGAAAACCCAGAGTTAAAATTAGCTGTTTTTTCAACAAGCCCTGCCATTTCAAATCCGTTTGCGAATCTATTAAGTGAAATAATTGGCACGTTCGTTCTGGTATTTGGCGTCTTGGGCATTGGTGTAAATAAATTTACAGAAGGACTTAATCCATTAATTATTGGACTTTTCGTTGTTGGTATCGGTCTTTCTCTTGGTGGACCAACAGGATATGCTATAAATCCCGCACGTGATCTAGGTCCACGGATCGCTCATTTTATACTTCCTATTTCAGGAAAGGGATCTTCCAATTGGAAATATGCTTGGATACCAGTGTTAGGTCCCATATTTGGAGGGGTCGGAGGAGCCATTTTTTATCAGGAACTTTATAAGGGAAATGCTTCACTTGCCATCTTGGAACTATGTATAATTCTACTTGTATGTATTGTCGTATTACACTTACAAAATAAAAAGTCCGAAAAATATAGTAAAGAACAAACGAAAATAGCGTAATGAAAGTTTATTATACATCTAAAATTAGAAATATTTAATACTTAATTTTTAAGGGTTTCATCCAAAATGAAACCCTTAAGATTGGATAATAGCAGTTTTCAAATTATAGGTAAATTTATATATATTGAAAGCGCTAACTTTTATCATCTATAATAAGATTAGGTCTGCATGACATCCGTTTTACCCCACAATCATCCCTCCCTCTATGCTTTTTATTCAACATATTGGATAGTCTCGAAAAAGTAGGATGGCTAAAACGTAGAAATTTGATCTTGTAATTTCTCTTAATTTTAATAAATGTAGATAGTACTAGTGTAATATTTAAACAAGTTATAGGAGAGGGTTAAATGATGGAAACAACATTGTCTTTAAATACATGGAAGCGTTTTGTTAATGAAGGGGTGCTTGATTCGTCCCGCTTAAATAAAAAGATCATGGAATCCTGGTACCGATCCCGAGATGCGCAGGTTAATCCGAACTTGGATAGGGGACGTTATGTTTTAACACATGATCAATTTCATTTCCAAAAAGAAAAGAATTCATTGCTTCTGGATATGGCCCAACCTCATTTAGAAAGAATGAAACCATTAACGAAAGAGTTGGGTATGATGGCTCTATTGATTGATCCGGAAGGTTATGTTCTATACTTAACGGGGAATCGAGAAGTCAAAAGTGAGGCCCAAAAAATCAATTTTGTGCAGGGAGTACGTTGGACAGAAGGTGAGGTGGGAACGAATGCGATAGGCACGGCACTACAAACGGGAGAACCCATTATGGTCACCGGTACGGAACACTATTCGATTGCTTCTCACCGTTGGAGCTGCGCTGCAGCTCCCATTCGTACCGATGATGGAACGGTCATTGGCGTGCTTGATGTGACTTGTCCGGTAGACCGTACCCATCCTTATATGCTTGGCATGGTTACATCGACTGCTTATTCGATTGAGCGCGATTTAAGCATTCGACTTCATAAGGATGAGATGGAACTCATCCATTGTTCTATGGATGTCATCGAGACGGATCAGCCTGTTTTGATTTGCAATCGTAAGCAAGTCGTGGTTGCTGCAAGCAAACCCATCCGCCAGCTACCCGAATGGATGGGAATGAAAGTCGATAAGATGAAAGAATATGGTTTTCAAATTCAAATGGAAGTACCTATGTTTTCAAACGATCATGGCGGTTTTATTGGAACGTGCATGTATCTAATGAAAACGGCACGAAAAGAAGAGAATATACTAAACTATGCCCTGTCTTTTACCAAGCCGTTCTATTTCAAAGGTGAAGTAGGCATAAGTAAATCCTTTCAGCGAACGGTAGATGATATGAAACGCGTGGCACCGACAGATGCAAGCGTCTATATTTTGGGGGAAACGGGAACGGGAAAAGAAGTAATCGCTCAAACGATCCATGAAAACAGTTCACGCAAACATGAGCCTTTTATTGCCGTGAATTGTGGAGCGATTCCAAAGGAACTGATGGAAAGTGAATTGTTCGGCTATGTTGAAGGGGCATTTACAGGAGCGCGTCGTCAAGGGTACAAGGGAAAGTTTGAGCAAGCCAACCATGGAACCATTTTTCTCGATGAGATCGGTGAAATTCCGCATTCGATGCAAGTAGCCCTTTTGCGGATTCTGCAAGAGCGCAAGGTTACTCCTGTCGGGGGTATGAAAGAGATTCCTTTAAACATTCGCATTATTGCCGCGACACACCGCGACCTTCGACAACTTGTAAACGAGGGAAAATTCCGAGAAGATTTGTATTACCGTCTCCATGTTTATCCTATCCAAGTTCCGCCTTTACGGGAGAGAAGAGAAGATATTCCGTATTTAGTTCGATATTTTTGCCAAACGCATCATTGGAACGCAGAGCTGCCTTCTGAATTTTTTGACAGGCTTATGGAATATCATTGGCCGGGAAACATTCGCGAACTGTGGAATGTGCTCGAGCGTTTTCAAATCCTATCGCAGGGTGGAAGGAAAGAGTCATTCCAAATATTGGACTGGCTGGATTCATTTGATTGGAATAAAAGATGTTCCTCATCTCATACTGAATACCAAAAAATCGGAGTTTCAAATCACAACTATTCGCTTTCTTTACGAGAAAAAATCCAAAAAGAGCAAATGATTGATGCTTTGCAAAAAACCAAAGGAAATGTTTCGTTGGCGGCTCAATTATTAGGTGTTCCCAGAAGTACGTTCTATAAAAGACTACAGAAATTCAATTTATAAAAGGTTCTACCACTAAAGGTGTCATAAAAGGCTGTCCCAAAGGGCTAATAAGCTCTAAGGGCCGCCTTTTTTCTTTTGAATCTCTTCTTTATTTTTTACTCTTTCAATTTTGGTAAGTGGACAGAATGGAACAGAATGAGACATTTTCTTATTTTGTATACAAGGAAATGAGGTAACCACGACCCATGGAACATAGTATTCTGTTGATATATTGAGAATTATATCTTTGGCACAGTTATTGCTTAAAAAAGGTAGAGTCTCGGAATTAAGGTTTTAATTCTGGGTCTGACTGAGGGGTAAGATAGTTATTTTGGCTTCTGGGTACTTATTATGAATGCAGTTTTCAAAAAAGTGCATGCCAAATAAATGTCACTGGATCGTTTTTTTAAAATTAGGCTGCTTGATGTGTGTCAAACCATTGATCGATGGAAGGAAGTTGCGCCTTCTTCGCTTCTTCCAACCAGGCATCTGCATGCTGACACATGGCAATCAGGTAAATTCGAATCGTCCAATGGCGGGAACTACGCCCCTTCGAAGCTTCAAGTTTGTAATCTGTTTTTTGGCGCTTGATGCAGCGTTCCACTCCGGTTCTCAAAGCGTATCGCTGTTTCCATTCTTCACTGTCGCGAAGAATACGTGGAAATAGGCGTGGGTTATCTTTCGTTGATGTGTAAAACGTTCTTCCGTAATCGGAGGACGAACACGGATGGGGACACTCCCACTTTCCATGTGCTATAATGACTGTAAAAGGGCAAAAGGAGGAGGATGGAAATGGAAGAACAAATCAGGAAGTATCTTCATCAACGCTTTACTC
>NZ_JBEGDL010000031.1:0-59646 GCF_040813775.1 Ammoniphilus soli | reverse complement strand
CTTCGGCTATTTCCTTGGTAGATACACCGTTGTAGCCTTTCTCTGCTATTAGATCGATCGCCGCCAACAGCAGCTTATCATCACTACCCAGATTGTTACTGCTGCTCATTCTCATCCCTCTTTTCCACGATGACTGTCATCACTTACTGTCATTGTCATTTTATTCTATATTTTATAAATTGTCAAAGGCAACAGCACATATGCAGTTAAAAAAGCATCATAAAGTAGGAAGCCTTCAATACTTTTTGAACTTAATTTTCGACCATTTTATATGATTACCTGCAGACTTTAAAAATTGTCTCTGTTAAGCAAAACTGCCCGTTAACAGAACAGCCACAGGAATTAAGTTGTTACTTTAACGATTTAATTAGAAAAGTCATTCAGTTACCTCTTTTATATGCTTCATTACCCACTTGTGGTAGATGTAAAACAAGCTAAATAATATCCAATCAACAAGATAAGAGTACCCTAAATTCCACCATAATCCGTGTTCAATGTATTTAATTTTTAAGCAAATCCATTCCAATAAGATACATGGAATTGTCCAATAAAAAATATGTCGTGCTACCGTTATAAAGGTTTGTTTTCTTGGAAGTGTTTGAAGAAACAAATATACAACCACAGGATATACAGTGAACGTGTGAATTATTTGCTTGTAAAATAAGTTCCACGAAGTTTGACTAGGATAATTCCAAAGTGGATAAGGAATCATTAACAAATCGGTCATGGTAGCGATAAGTGACGCGACCAAACTTGTGTGGGTAAAAACGGGTAGTTTCTTCTTGTCACTAAAAAATAAAAAAAGAAGAACTGACAAAATACACAGCCCAATAGCAAAAGGCATATTAGTAACCTCATTTAAAGGTAATTGGTTATGGCTTTTTTATTTTTTATTATTATCTACATTTCCCATTTTTTCTCTCTTCCTTGCAATGTTCGATACTCAAAGTGGTATTGAACATAACTGGTTTAGTTGAGTAACGAAAAAAGGGCTGCCATCGCAAGCAACCGTTATTGAACTATGGAATCCCGTTAGAAATAAAATCCTAAATAAATTTAGGGTATCAACTCATGAGTTTCATTAATCATCGCAAGCAAAATCCAAATCACTAAAAAGAACAATCCGAATGCAAATATGAAGAAACCAGTGACTATTTTTTTATCTTTTTTATTCATATTTTCGATATCACCTTTACCCATGTTATCGATCTCCGTTAGCTGAACAAAGTACGAGTGAAACAATAAGTTAACTTACTTTAGTATGTGATTCACTTTCACTTTTTTGGATTGCTACTTTATTAGGCATTAAACATGCAAAAATTAATGCCACAAAAGATAAGAATAACATAAATACATAGGCATCACTTGACCCGAAGATAGAAGCTAATTTCGCTAGTTGCACCGCTGAAATGTTTCCATTTTCAATAGATAACTCAGACGCATGTGAAGCTGCTTGAATCGAATAAACTGTGATGACAACTGCGGTTCCAATAGCACCTGCTAATTGGCGAATGGTATTATTTACCGCTGAACCATGTGAACCCAATTCTTTTGGCAAAGCATTCAACCCTGCTGTATTTAAAGGCATCGTAATAAAACTTAATCCAATTCGTAAAATAATGGTCCGAACCATTAAATACATATATGTCGTGGATTCAGTCAAATCAATGACACCCCACATCGAAATCATGATAAATACTAGACCTGTAATAAACAGTGGTTTCGCCCCATATTTATCATACATTCTGCCTGTGATAGGTGATAAGAAGGCATTAATCACAGCTCCGGGTAATAGAAGTAGACCTGCTTCCAATGCGGTAAAACCTCGTCCATTTTGCAAGTAGATCGGTAAAAGGATAAGATCGGCATACATGATCAGCGTAATGAGTACGTTTATGACTGATGTGAGAGTGAAAATTTTATACTTGAATACGGATAAATTTAATAATGGATCGTTAGACTTTATTTGACGTAAACAGAAGAGACTTGTAACGATGAATCCGATGATCATGGTTGTAATAACAACTGGATCATCCCATCCCTTGCTTCCTGCACTACTAAATCCAAATAAAATTGAACCAAAGCCAATCGTTGATAAAATAACACTTACAGTATCTAATTTTGCTTTTGTTGTTTCTGCAACATTCATTAAAAATTTAAACGCTAGAATAATGACGATTAAAACCATTGGAGCCAATCCAATAAATAACCATCTCCAAGATGCATAGTCAATGATAAAACCTGATAATGTTGGAGCGATGGCTGGCGCAAAAATCACGGCAAAGCCAATGGTCCCCATAATACTTCCACGTTTTTCTAAAGGGTATAAGTGTAAAATAACCGTCATCATTAGTGGCATAATGATTCCTGCCCCGATGGCTTGAATCATTCTTCCTGTTAACAGAATGCCAAAATTCATGGCAAAGGCACAAAGCACAGACCCGATGAACAAAAAGAACATCGAGCTAATAAACAACTGCCTTGTTGTAAAACGTTTCATTAAAAACGCAGTAATCGGCACTAATACCCCGTTTACGAGCATAAAACCTGTAGATAGCCATTGTACAGTTGCAGCCGTAACATTAAATACTTCCATTAAGTTAGGCAGTGCTACATTTAATAGCGTCTGATTTAATGTTGATAAAAAACACCCTGCAATCAGGACAATTATTAAGTTTTTTTTATTTCCTTCCGTTATTTCCATCGGCATTTATAAACTCCTTCATTTTATACTTGAGTTATCAACACTGTGTCGATAAAATCATAGTAACAAAATAATTATTCATTAACCATAAACAGTTTTTTTGAAAATGTTCACTACTCGACACAGAAAGTATGTCATGTTGAGAAAGTTAATAAAAAATCTATAAGGAGTCTAAAAATGTCTACACCTAAAAATGAAGATCCTCGTACCATTCGTTCAAGGGAAATGTTCAAAAATGCCGTCTTTTCTCTCTTATGTGAGGACTCCACTGTAAAAAATTTAACGGTACAGAAAGTCGCAGGCAAAGCAGGATTAAATCGGACAACCTTCTATTTACATTATCAGGATATTCAAGATTTACTAACGCAAATCACTAATGAGATTTTAAATGAGCTTTCTGATAAAATTGATGATTTAATACATACAAAAGATTTATCAGAAAAACAAATGCTAACGCAATTGCTTGATTATTTGTATACCCATCGAAATTATTTACTTATCTTATTTAGTGTGAATCAGTTTGAGGAGCAATTGTTTTTATTATTAAAGAAATTAATAGAAACAAGAAGGAAGAATACGAAGAAGGATTTACCTGCAAATTACGTTTCAGTAGATATAAAAACAGCCTCACTGGTAGGCATCATCATGTGGTGGATCAGGAAGGGGCTTCATTTTAGTTCAGATTATATTGCAAATCAAATTTATTTAATGTACAAATCGCAATGATTCTAAACTAATATTCCAGCCCATTTTTTTGTAATCAGTTCCATAAGAATTATCGATTATGCAAGTATAAGGTGTAGAATTATAGTTTGTTATTCCGCTAAACTCCCTTTAGCAGAATAAAGGAGCCATGAGACTCCTAGAAAAATCGTTTATATAGTTCTCTACGACGCTCTCCACGTAACTGAGCATAAATTTGAGTTGTAGATGCCTTTTCATGCCCCAACATCCCCTGAATGAAATCTAATGGTGCGCCATTATCGAGTAGTTGGCAAGCGTAGGTGTGTCGAAAACGGTGAGGATACATATTGACAGGAATCCTACCACGGGCAGCAATCAACTTTACAGCGTAACGGTGGGTTGGGATGGTCAATCTTCGAATTGGTTTCCTGTTCGTTACAAAAAGCGCCTCACAATGATCTTCCCGACTATCTAAATACTTTTTCAACCACACCTTGCACTCCGTTGTAAAATAAACCTCTCTTTGTTTTGAACCCTTCCCATTCACAATCGCAGATCCTTTCTCCCAATTGATATCTTCGATGTTTAGTCAATGAACCTCTCCCACACGACAGCCTGTGGAGTAAAGGAATTGGAGCAGAGCATGGTCTCGGAGGGACTGACAGGATATCTTGAGATGAATGACATCTTCTTCGATCAGGAATTTGGGGATTCTCTTGTCGGACTTCGGTTCTTTAAGTTTGAGAGTCGGATTTCGTGCGATATATCCTTCTTCAAATGCATATCGAAAAAGTGACCTTATGAATCGGATGCGATGACCCAAGCTACTGGGCTTTAGACGTTCTGACTGTTTTGCCAGATAATTCTTTAACAATGGCAACGTGACATCTTCTAGTTCCAGATCACCTACTTCACGAATGAGGACATTTAACTGAAGAGAATACGCTTTTAATGTATAAGGACTGAACCCCAGAATACGTTTGTCTGCCTTATATAAGTTCCACAACTCACTTAAATACATAAAGAAACCCCTCCCCAGAATTTATCTTCATAGATCCAGCATTACTGGAATGGGAGAGGGTTAATCATTTTATTCTGTTGAAGTAGCGATCCCCGTTAGTTGAGTCCCTTTAATTTGGTTTTGCATTGATTTCCGTTAAAGTTCATGCATCACGAAGTCCCACCGAGTTAAGGCAGCTTGCTGCCGGCCGCGATGCGGTTAGTCGGTGCGGATGTGTCCCGGCAATTACTTCCTCGTTCCTTGTTTCCGGGACCGAGGGTCGCCCAGACCCGGAGCGTGAATGCGGTGTTTATATGATGCACCCGACTTCTTCGAGATACTTTCACACTGCTTTTCTGTTTCTATTTTTACTCTAGTAATGTATATTTCAGTTAAGTCTTCTTTTAAACGTCACTTATTTATTACCGAGTTGTTCCGCCAAACCGATTAGAAGTCCTTCATTTCCACGAATGTAGCAGAGCCGATACGAGTCCTCGTACTGAACCACTTCGCCAACGAGCTGAGCACCATACTTAGTGAGTCTGGATACCATTTCGTCAATGTCTTCAACGGTGAACATGACGCGTAGATAACCGAGGGCATTTACAGGAGCAGTTCGGTGATCTGATATAGTAGGTGGGGTGAGAAATCGCGAAAGTTCAAGTCGGCTGTGGCCATCTGGGGTAACCATCATAGCAATCTCTACACACTGTGAACCCAGCCCGGTTACGCGACCAGCCCATTCACCTTCGACAGTAGCTCGCCCTTCGAGCTTCAAGCCAATCTCCTCGAAGAAAGAGATTGCGTCATCAAGGGATTCTACAACGATGCCAACATTGTCCATTCTTAGTAATTTGTTTTTTGCCATAGTTTTATCTCCTTATGTGTACAAATTTATTACCTGATCATCTTCATATTTATTCTATCAAGAATTACTAATTCCTTCCAAACGATTAACATCTTGTCACAGTTCATGATAACAAAGATAAGTCACAGTATAGTAAAATGTGAAATTTGGTTTTCGGATATGTCATATTAACTTTTATTCTAGAAATTCAATTCGTAATTACCGTAATAAGATCGTTTTACGTAATAAAATTACGTAGATACCCCTTTTCTAAACTCCTAATATTTTTATACTTTAACAATTCGGAGTTACGATATTATCTCCTGCTTATTATTTTTGATGTAGAGTAGGGGACTGGTTTCCCAGTCCTCCCTCATCAAACCGTACGAGCGGTTTTCCCGCATACGGCTTTCCGATGCTCTTCACCTTGTGCAGTATAGCTACCCCAAGCGCTAACTCGTTTCAGTCCCATACGTCCGAATTCCTCTGCTACCTTTCTCGGATGCAAATGGTTTCGCTTGTACTTCTTGTTCCAGTACAGTGTCAGTCTCCGAATAATGTGCCAATCCACTTTTGCCAGGAATTTGTTTGACATGCCTGGGTCCACGCTGCCGTAGTAATTCTTCCATCCTTGTATAATAGGATTGAGCTTGTCTACCATTTGTTTAGGCGACCAATAGAGAAGTGCGCGTGGTGCGGTTACTTCCTTCACCTTGGCACGCATTTTCTTCATCGCCTTCTTAGATGGAATACTCCGCAAGTCGTAGAATTTCCCCGACTTAAACAACTTCGGCATGCGCCGGTGATGAAATCCGAGGAAGTCGAACCCCTCTTTATCCAACCACAGGTTCACTAATTTGGACTTGTCCGTGTTCATGGTCAGTTCCAGTTTCCCGAAAACTGCCTTGAGCACTTGAATGGCTTCAAGAGCGTGGGTTTTCTTTTCGCATAAAATAACCAGATCATCAGCATAACGCACTAGTGTGCCAATATGGAGAAATTTCTTCTCCCATATAGAATCGAGATAGTTTAGGTAGATATTCGCAAGTAATGGGGAAATCACGCCACCTTGGGGGCTTCCGATTTCTGTGTCACGGAACAGGCCTTCTTCCATGACTCCAGCTTTCAACCATTTTCGAATGAGTTTCAACACTCTTCGGTCGCTCACCCTTTGTTCCACGAGTTTGAGCAGTTTGTCATGCGGGATATTGTTGAAGTACCCGGTGATGTCGACATCCACCACCCAATATACTCTCCCGTAGTTCACCGTTTTGTGTATCCTCTCAATCGCCTGTTTGGCGCTTCGCTTCGGTCGAAACCCAAACGAGCAGTCTTTAAAATCTGCTTCAAATATCGCCTCCAGGACGATTTTTGCCGCCATCTGCACCAGTCGGTCTTGAATGACAGGTATCCCCAGTGGCCGTGTTTTACCATCACCCTTGGGTATATCCTTCCTTCGTACGGGTTGAGGTCGATAGGTGTCCTCCAACAACTGCTGTTGGGTATCTCTCACAAATTGTTCTTCCCCGTACTCCCGTACAATGTGCTGAATCGTCACACCGTCGATTCCTGCACTACCTCGATTTGCCTTGACTCGCTTCCATGCTTCCCGCATGACATCTGTTCGGTACACCTTATCGTACAGAGCATGAAACCTGCGCTTGGCATTCGCCTTAGCCGCAAGGTAGAGGGTTCTTTGGAGTTCTCGAACTTTTCCTTTGATGTAGTTAGCAAATTTCACTGCATTCACTCGCTCTTACCTCCTTTGATACCCGTGAACAAAGTGGGGTACTGTGTTTACACACGCCCTTCCCTCCACGAGGTTGTGTTGTCCTCGCTTCCCCGGTACTATGGCCCCCTCCGACTCCCTTCTCGCCGCTGGCCACTTCACCCCTTTGGGCTTATAGGTTCACGCTTTACGACTCCGTCGTGCGAGGTAGGGTCTCCCTAGTTCCAGACACAACTGTCACTGCATGCCGATCCCCATACACCGGAGGGTTCTTCCGCGCTGTTTCTCCAAGTTCTTCACGCGTTCCATGGCCTTCATCACACAATACGAGATTCGGCTCCCTCTTGTCCCTTTCGGGTTGTAAATGACGATGCGGCAGGATTCACTTCATGTTACGGCCTGCAGTCTTGCTTCACCCTTAGTCAGGGCTTTTCACAGGGCTCCATCCTTAGGCTCTCACCACCAGATGCCTGCTAGCTACGAGGCGGCTTGGCCCCTACCTCGATTGGACTTTCACCAATGAGCTGTGCCTAGCTTTGCTAGGCGCACTATTGTGCTATCCTGCCCAATAGCGCAACAACAAAAGAAAGAAGACTGTCCTAAGCAGCCTTCCTAAGTAATTTAATCCCGTTATTCTAATAAAATCAACAAAGTAAAATGTCATTAATGTCTAATCAGACCTAAGATAAAAAGAAACGCCTAACTATTGGAAGTTGGTGCGATTTCTCTCTTTCTTGACAGATGCTATTTAATTTTCTTTCTGCCCATAAAGCCTTCGTGGATACCATGGTAATAGTCAATCTGATCCTCCCCTTGTTTCCAGCAAAGCAGAACCTCTTCACCATCGATCCAAGCAGGAAAATCAATTAATCCATGATCAATATCCTTTAATTGGACTCCTTGGGTATGTATATTGTTAATATGCATATTAGCTTCCATTTGCAGAAACTCGAGCTGACATTCCAATTCGAAAGTTCCTTCTCCATCGTTTATGGTACGTAACTCGACATATTTATCCTGAAACTCATTCTGAAGTCTCTGCAAATGATGAAGCTCAACTTGGATGATGGGCAGTAGCTCTTGAGCTTCGGAAAGAGTAAAGTACTTTTTCGTCAAGAAAATACACCTCCATTCAAAACAGGAATAGACCATATCCTTCTCCAGGTACTAATTCTTATTATTTATTTTATCCACTTCATCAAATCGTATTGATTCCATTATGTAGCTAACCTTCCCGGAATACGTATTTCTTCAAAGTGACGGGTTGTTACCTTGCGAATGGTTACCGTAGGCCGTGAGGTTGTGGAGGAAACGTAAAATCGCAAAACCTCCGGGTGAGCGGAGTTTTTGATGAAGAGCAGAAAGAGAATCCCCCACTTTAAGATCGCATGCGCGTCCTCTTTTACTCCGATGCCTTCTCTGCCCTTTATCGTCTAACCTTGAACCATTCTATGTCCGACCTTACTACCTAGCTTCCAAGAACTCATCCGAGAACATCCCCAACTTTCATTTCAAGCTTTACTATCGATCCCTGAACACATCTTAGAACAACCCATTGAAGAGCTCACTAGACTATCCCATCATTTCTATCCCGTGATCACCCCTCGTCTGATCAACATCTTAAAAAAGATCCTTCCTCGTCGACGAGCCAAAGGTCATAGCGCATTGGAGCCGATCACGATACAGGAGGTGGCATCTAGAAAGCCCATGGAACTTCAGTGAATTAATCATTTGGGACCTAAGGTGTTTAAAGACTTACTGATTATGCTCCTCAAAATCAGTCGGATCACCCCACCCGATGAAGACAGCATTCGTTATTAGTTGGGGCCTGAAAATCCATTTTTTTAAATTTTCTATTAATTACTTTACGGTGATCATACCAACCATAAAGTTGTGCGGCTTGCAATAAATATGATATTCCCCCTCTTTTTTGAAGGTCATGGTATATGATCTTCCTTTGCCAATATTGCCGCTGTTAAAAGATTCATCTTTAGCCGACACCGTATGATCGACATCATCCAGGTTGTTGAATGTGATTGTAGATCCGACTTCTACAGTCAATGAACCTGGCTTGAAAGCAAACGATTCAATGTTTACCGTGTAGGTTTTCGCTGGATTAGCTGGCTTTGTAGATGTTTTCTCTGTTTTCTGTGACGGATGGGCTGCCGTTTTAAATTTTACTACCTCCTTGACTGCAGGAACAATCGGCTTATGATTGGCCCCTACGAGTTGAACGGTCAATGTATGATCGCCTGGCTTTATATTTTCGAAAATCACAGGTTTTTCGCTAATTTGCTTATAGGCCAATTTGGGATTGGTAATATCCGTATCTAGCCAGAGGTGTAAATGGCCTTCTTCAACAGCTACCTCACTCTTCGTACGGAAATCTAAGAATTTGAACCCGGTCAGTTCTGAGGTGACCGTTACTTTGTCCCCGAAGATGGTTTCACCTTCCTTAGGTCCTTTGATGGCTAGTGATGGAGTTGTTGCTGTTGTAAACGTAATGACTTGCTTAACTTCAGGCGTAATTGGCTTATGATCATTTCCCACCAACTGGACCGTAAGAGTATGATCTCCAGGTTGTACATTCTCAAACACGGCGGGTTCTCCATCGATCATTTTATAAGCTAACATAGGATTGGAAGGATCTGTATCCAGCCAAAGATGGATGTGTCCCTTCCCGTTTTGAGGTTGCTTTTGTTGTCGGAAGTCCACTAGTTCATGATTAAAGGAGGCAATGGAAATCTTTACTTGATTGGTGTAAAGAATATCATCTTGGGAAGGAGATATCACCTTAAAAGAAGGATTGTCGTTGGCTTTTAAGGATACAGTACGGGTCTCCTGACTATAACCGACTTTAAGCCCCAAGTTTTCAGAAACAAAACGAAGCGGCACGTATGGCACCTGGTTGATAATAGCGGCAGACACATCCAAACTTACAGTGGTCCCGTTAAAGTTCGCTGCATTGCTACCGATTGGAAGTAAATAAATATTGCTTCCTTTTATAATTCTTATTGTCTTGTTTACCTGGTCGTAAGTCATCTTGGCCCCAATTTCTCTTGCAAAAGTTTCAGAAGGAACCAATAAGCGATTATGTACAAGTACAGGTTCCTGACTAAATTCAAGGGCTTTTCCATTAAGGAGTACTACTGTTTTGATTAGAGAAGCGTTATTCATATTAGTAGCTTCAGTTTGAGCTCCTGTTCCCAGTATTCCGCATATTAACAGACCAGATAATATGGAAGACATCATTTTCTTCATTCGTATTCCTCCTAAGTTTAATTGCGAGAATTTCTCGCTTTTACTAAGAGAACGACGAAGAATTCAGTCGGTTTGTACAAAATAAAAATATTTTTTGATAGAAGAGGAAGGGGGGTTGCCTTGTTAACGAAATTTTATAACCTGAATAAGGGGGTATCGGACGAAAGGTTTTAGAAGGAAAAAGACAGAATTCGAATACCTGGATAAAGGGACAATCTTTTTAGGACCTGTTACAATAACAAACGAGGGGTTGTCCCAGATCCTTAGTCAACCCCTGTTAAAACGGTTCTATTAAGTTCCTAACACCTTTTTTCCTCTTGGTTGGGTTCCATCGGCATCCGGTTCCAAGGTAATGCCAATAGCTTCAAACGGTAACTGTTCTTCTTTCATTTCGTAAGTCAGAACACCGTTTCCCTGCTTATCTACACGGAATACCCCAGCACTTCGCCTCTTTCCCGACTGAATCAACCATACTTGATAGGTCTCAGTTCCCTTTGTCGCTTCCAGTCCCTCGAGATGAAAGACGAGTTTTTTGGCGTTTCCTTGCTCAAACAGCCAGACGTTCCCTTTGGCTGATACAAGGGAGGGATCTGCCGACTTTAAAGAATAGGCTTGAAGGACCTGAGAGGGAAGCTGGGATTGTTGTTCTAAAGCCAGCAACTGTTGTCGCATAATTACGTTGTTCCATAAAGCACCAACCAAAGCAACTGTCAAGGCGGCAGTTATCCATATATAGGAGGGAAGGCCTAGAAATGTCAATCGTTCTGGCCATTTCCATTTACTCGCAGGCTTATCCTCCTCTTCAGAAAAAAAGATCGCTTGCATGACTTCTTTCTTGAGATCGTCGGGAACATCCACTTCCTCCAGATTGTATGGAATCATATCCCAAGCCTCCTGCAATTCTCTTACTTCCCTACTACAACTGGAACAGTTTAAAAGATGTTTATCCATGAAGTTTTTTTCTTCTTCTGAAATTTCTCCGATTACATAAGCTAGAATCTCATTAGATAATGAGCAATGTTCATAAACTCCCACTTTTAAACTCCTCCATCTCTAGTACCAAGTGGCTTCGCAGAATCTTAAGTGTTTGATGAAGACGGCTCTTGATCGTGCCAATGGGCTCTTCTCTCATTTGGGCAATTTCACTAAGTGAATGGCCTTCCCAATATAAGGATTGGATGAGTTCTCTTTGGCTTTTCGATAAGTATTGATAAGCGTTTTCAACCTGTTCCCGAAGTAGCTTCCGTGATACGATATTGGCGGGATTTTTTTCCGGTTGATCAGGAATCCGATCCCAACGCTCAGGCTCAATTGGAACGAAGGACTGATTGCGTCTTTCTATTCGGATATGATCGATCGTAATATTCCGGGTTATGGTCAGTAGCCAATTCACGAACTGGCCCTTTTCTGAATCATAACCTTTCTCGGTCGTCCATAAGCGTGTAAAAACGGCTTGAACGATTACCCTTGCCATATGTTCATCTTTGGTTGATTTCATAGCAAAGGAATAGACTAATTTAATATAACGATCATATAATTCTTCTAATGCTGGGCGATTCTTTTCCATGACCAGCCGCATTAATTCTGTATCACTCTTGTTTCGCATGAGATAGGCACTCCTTGTTTTTTACTCATACTTTTATTAACGTAAAAAAACAACAACCGGTTTGATTCTATTTTTAAATATTTACTCCAAATGATAGTTTATTGCTTCGAAGCCAATCATTTGAAGACCTCTCTAAAATAAATCAAACCAGCAGGAAAAGTTTGAAGGCCTATTCAAAACATCTTTAGTAATTTTTTTATTTATTCTTAGTCAAATGATAAAGCTACAAAAATTAAACTTTTTATATCGTGGCATTATTTCAGTTCTTATACGTGCAATTTCATCTAAACCTTCAAAAATTCTCTCTAAAAGGTGCAGAAGTTGTATCCGCTTAACAAATAATCATTACGAATCCTAAGAATCAATATGGTATGTGAAGGTATTCAATTAATATTTGAAATATCAAACGTAACTGATTTTAAAACATAACGAAAAAGTATAAAAACAAGAGATAACAACTATGTTGAAGAATTTATAAAATAAGAAGGCACGAGGGCCTTCTTATTACAAAACGTTACTTTTTAATCACAGCATTATGCTGGATGGTATCTTTATTTATCCACTTTACAGTTGTACCAGGTGTGATTTCAAGTGTTTCTGGTGTATAAGTGTAGTCTTTTATTTCGACTGTTTGTCCCTCCAGCAATTCACCGTCTTTAACAATGATCGTCATTGTCATATATGGATGAGGATCGCAATGAATAGCATATTCCCCAGATTCATTAAATGTATACGTATATGTTTCGTCAGTTTTTAAAAGAGGGGTGCTTTCAAGAACCATTTTTGATGCTTCTTGTTTTGAATCATCTAAGTTCTCTTGTGTTTGGGATACCTTTTTTTCTGAATGATGGTTTTCCGTCATTAAACCTTCCGTAAAATAAGCTGTACCTCGGCTTCCCATTGTCGCTGTGAAAAACGGAAAGGCACCTGTTTCTATCGTTTGGATCACTTCATTCGTTGTTGTATCGACGACAACAAGTTTATTTTCTTCCGTAACAGGTACATAAACTTCTTTATTGTCTGGAGTGATTGCAATACCATGCGGACCTTGTCCTACTTTAATCGATTTTATGACTTCTTTTGATGTTGTATCAATGACTGTAATGGTATCGTCTCCTATATTCGCAACATACGCAAACTTACCATCATTTGTTAAATCAATCACGTGATGCCCTTTGCCAACAGCAATCGTTTCAACCATTTCTCCTTTTTCCAAGTCAACAATTCCAATGGCATTTGATTTTGTTAATGTTACCCAAAGTGCTTTTCCGTCTGGTGTAATTGTTAAATTATGAGGCAAGTCTTTTACACCTTTAATTGTATTAATAACAGATTGATTTTTTGTATCAATGATGGATATCGAATTTGAGCCTGTATTTGTAACATAAAATTTACTGCTATCTGGGCTAGAAATTCCGTTATGAGGGAATTCACCAACTTGAATGATAGTACTTTTTTTCATTTGTTTAACATCAATGACTGACACAGTACCCTCACCTTCATTTATTATATAGGCCCATTTTCCGTCTGTTGTAAAGTTCACTCCTTTTGGTGTTTTACCAACCGGAATGCTTTTAATTATTTCTTTTGATTTGGTATCAATAATTGAAACTTCTTCTGATTTGCTGTTTACAACATACGTATAACTTCCATCAGGCGTTACTTGAACATATGTAGGTTTTTCCCCTACATTCAACGTACTAACAACGCTATATGTTGTAGGATCAATGATTTGAACAGTGTTTTCTTCCTGATTGTTGACATAGATTAAGGGGGAGTGGCCATTATCTGTCTTAGTGCTTTCTTCATTAGTACTTTCGTTATTTCCCATGGCTACAGGTTGAGTGTTTTGTCCACTGCTGCATGCACTTGTGACTAACAGTAATAATGTAACAATAAATAGCACCACATAAGATGATTTTAAATAGTGTTGTATCATGGAAGATACCTCCTTTTTTATTCCTAGTTAAGTAAACGAATAAAAGAAGATATCGGTTTGCAAATTATAAAAATTGAAACAAAATGATTAGTGGACCCCCTACTTGCTAAACTCTAGAGAACATATTTTTGGTATTACCTGATGAGTTTTGAAAATTAGAACTTTAGTGAAATTAGTTTATTACTGTACTTTTTATTGCCAGTAATATTTATTCCGGTTCTATGTTCAATTGCAACACAGATCCCATTCACAAATGAAAAAGGAAATGCATGTATTTTTAATCCGTTCCATAATAGGGTACGCATACTGTATTCAATGCATCTATTCTTTTTAACTAATAACACTATTCTTGAAGTAAGGGATTATAGTAAGTATGCACGGTAATTAGATAGGTTAGTCTAATGTATAAAACAATTCATAATTTTTTTATACCTCTTCCACTCTCCTTCCTGGTATTATTGTATAGGAAGAAAATGTAAGAGGAGTGGATATCATGCTTGACCACAAACTTTATAGTATCGAATATTTTGCCGACCTTTTTCACATTGCTGTATTCTTCAAAGGTCAACCGAAATTTGACAAGTTAGATTATCAATGCAAGTTGGATAGAGTTTATCGAGTTTCCGTCTCAAACGTCTTGAAGTATGCAAAGGAGGATGCAGAGCAGAAACTTGAGTACATAGAAAACGCACAGAAAGCTTATGAAGCTGTAAAAGCTGATTATGAAGCTAATTTGTAGACTCTTTGTAACTTTTATAAAAATTTAACGCCACTCCCAAATACCATCCTCACGAATGTAAAGCACTCTTTGTTCAATTTCTACTTTAGCAATCATCTCACGATATTGTTCTTGTTCAGTCATTTCTTAATTCCCCATTTCTTCGATTGGATTTATTGTAAATTACCTTAAATTGAGAATACATTGAAAAGTGGACATATGAAAAATTAATATATTTAATCATTACAATAAGTATTTACTTATAAATAATAAAAACCTATTCTATATTGGGGTTTTAATTTGTCATTGCTACTAGTTTCTTGTTTTTAGTGAATTTAACGATAATAAGTAAATGGTTATTATTTTAATAACAATAATTAATTTTCCATATATAAATTTCCGATGTATGATTATTTCAAAAATTAATAACAAATAAATCAAATCGGAGAGGTCGGGATTATGCGTGAAAGGAACACTCGTTGAGGTGGTTAAAGGATTAGGAGTTGGCCTTGTTGTGATTACGTTATTACCCTTTATCACAATTAGAGAAATCACAAAAACAGGTTAGGAAAAGTGAGTATGGTTAGTTTTGTGCATAAACCCTATGGCGAATCCCCTGTAAGAAGCCATAGGGTTTTCCTTATCTAAAAGCTTGCAAGTCCTTATTTTTCCACAAGATCTCTAAAAATACTTTCGTTGCTTTGGTATGAAACTCCGTATCTTTTTTTACAATTGAAAATTGACGAATAATAGGGTTACCATTGATTTTCAGTAATTTTAAACTACCGAGTGAGTCCTCTTTTTTAACTGCCCAATGGGATAGAAGCGTAATACCTAGGCCAGCCTCTACGGATTCTTTAATAATTTGAGTACTGCCAAACTCCATAATGTCTTTTGGAAAAAAATGAAATTCAGAAAACATTTTCTCCGTTGCTTCTCGTGTTCCCGAGCCCAATTCTCTCACAATCCAAGTTTCATCCGTCAATTCGCTTAATTGAATTTCCTTGAGATGAGCATATGGATGATGAGCTGAAACAATGACAAACATGTGATCTTCTGAAAATGGCTCAATAGATAAATCTTCATGTTTAAAGTCTCCCTCAACAATTCCAACGTCTAATTGATGGGCAAGGATCAATTCTGCAATTTTTTTTGTATTTCCTATCGTAATGTTCGGTTTTATCAAGGGATACTCTTGACGCAAATAAGCGATGATATGAGGCAAAATGTATTCACCAAAGGTATAGCTGGCGCCGATGGATAAATCTCCTTTGTTTTCATACAGCAAATCATCCACTAAGCCTTGCATCCGAGAGTAAAGACTCGTAATTTCCTTTGCATGATGGTAAACAATTTCTCCAGCTTTGTTCAAACGCACATATTTATTTGTTCTTTCCAATAATCTAGTTCCTATCGTTCTTTCTAATGCTTGAATGTACTGACTCACAGCAGGCTGAGTCATATGCAGTTCTTCGGCAGCGCGAGAAAAGTTCTGCTTTTCAGCTACAGATATAAAGACCAGTAACGATTGATCCATAAAGTCCCCTTTCTTTAGGAAGTCATTCATTAGTAAATAATTATCATTATATCTTAAATGATTTATTTTTCTAAATGTTAAGAAGGATAGAATGAACAAGAGATTCGCTAAGTGAAAATTTTCATTTTGTAAAAGCAGATGCTTCACTTTCTCTTCTTTTGGCAATTTGCACTGGTCTGCTGCAATAACGTAGTATCTATCTTCAAGGTTAAAGAGGAAAGTACAATCATTAGAGTAGGAATTATTGTTCTATTTGATAATCTTTAATTTAGGAACAAATTGAAGGCTATACTTGGAGCAACTGCAGTACGGAACTAATAAACACCTGTACCTTTCGAACGGAGGTAAGGACTTCTTCCTCCACTTTTGAATAGACCGCTTTTCCTTTAGGTAGAAGCCGGTATACTCGATGGGACCTCCGCTCTCCTTCCCATTCCCCTTCTACCCATATTTTCTTTTCCATATCCCAAAGAACTTCATAAAAATAGGTTTTGGCCGGTTGCCAACCATACTTTTTGAGAGATTCGTTGAATATCGTGGATGGGATTAATCGAGGTGTGTGGTGAAGTTCTTTTAAGATCATCCACTCAACTAAGCGGCGGACATGAACCAAACGACTAAAAAATTTCTGGTGTTTACTATTTGTATGGATAATTGAAGGTTTGCTACCCATCCGTGTAATTTCAAATACGAACAGATCGGCCCAATGCTTCACTATCGTAAAAGACTCTATATAACTTTGACTATACCACTCTCGTTTCTGTCTGCCTGTCGGGGTGATCGTTAATAAAGTTTGACGGTGATCAGTGGAAGGTACTTTTTGTATGAATCCTTGCTCTCTTAAAGAAGTTAACGTCGCATAAAAATGGGATTGGCTTACTCGTCTTCCTAATAGTTCTTGGCCCATTTTAAGAAAGAGTGCCGATCCGCTCTCTGTCCGTTGATCGAGTGCTTGCAGTACGAATAACATAAACAGTTCCCTGTGACTAAGCCCTATTTTTTTTACGGTTAGCACCTCTTCTTGATCTGGGTTCATCGTGTCTCCTCCTCTCATATCACGCTTATTCTATTATATACCATTTAAGAAACAGTACGCTAACGGAATATTTTAATAAATCCAATAAAGATATCTCACCTTCCCCCCTCCCATTTTCACCTTCAGTTTTACTACCTAACCACAATTTTTACTCTTTCAATAAGGGAAGTATGTAAAAATCCATAAAAAGTGATTGTGTCCGTAGATTCCAACATATATTCCGTTAGCGTACTGTTTGATAGAAGAAGCATTAGGAACGTTTGCGAGCGTGGTATAGTTTGCTTTGGATTTTTTCCACCGTAATCACCTTTAGTCCCATTTCCAATTATTTATCAAATGTATTCTATGTGTATTGTACTTTGCTTATTGTTTCAAATTGGTTCCTTGTTTCTTGTTTCTTGTTGAAGATTTGACGATAACATAACATATTGAGCAGCAACCACTACGATTTTTATGTTGTCTCTGCTTCTAAAAACAAAATGAATCAATCATTTCAGCTTGGTCTCTTTGTAGGAAATTTCAGGTTCAGCATCAACTTTGCTTCCTGATTACAACCATGAAATAATAGGCAAATAAGCTGACTCTCCGTTGAATTTTTCTCTGGAGGATATTGTTCCCAAAATCATATTAGACAAAATCGTTTGTTGCGTTAAACTACTCGTCCGTAGCAACGCAAAAGAGGATCGTAACCCTCGATCCTCGATTATCAATCTCCGATAGCGTAAAAATCAACTTTTTGCCTAAATAATTGTTCTTGATTTGATGTCACCTTTAGATTTAATAAAAAATGAGCCTATTCGGCTCTACAAGTGTAAATCTCAGGGGTATACTCTCCTCCTCTATCGTTGATAAATCGTATATTTTCTTCTTCCTTTTTAGTTAAGTTTAATCCTCTTGCCACCCAAGGCCATACAGCACCAATATTTTGATTATTATTTGATATCCTAAGTGCCTCATCTGTAGTTAAGTCAAATTGTCTGTGATCATTAATAACATGGAATTTTGAATCTCCACCTGAGGTTGTTATTTGAATAGTTATCATAAAGTTCCTCCTTAGTATTTTTACAATACTAAAGTTCCCTACATTTGCTTGGAATAATCAAATAATTGGTTACACCCTTATCTCTGCTCCATCGTTACCCCGCTCATATTTATTTTCATCCAACGTTAGCTCTTTATACTGACGGCAAAAAGGGTTATTGAACAATTGATCCCCGTCCCTCGATATTTAAGGAAGTTTTTCCACATGCTCTCTCATTCGCAGAATTTCACTACCTCGAAAAGAGATGATTGGATGGAGAGTATGTCAGATAGAACCGGTGGTGTTGAATTGAAGCATGTTTAATATAGAAGAAGTGATGTCGATTCACCTTGGAAATCTTTTACGTGACGTATCCTCTACTACCTTTCCTTGGAAGTTCACCTCCCACTGCTCTACGGGTCCATGCCCTTACATTCCTTCATTACACCTGTGTCCAAGATGTGGAGACGGATGACGGTTTAGTTAATAAGTCTATGCCCTTCTGGGACTCGAACCCGGTCCTCCCTGCTTTCTTTGTAAAATCCTGCGAACGAGCCAATCTACGTAAGGTAAAATTTCGTGAATTAGAGGATATAACTCCGTATCGAACCTGACCGAAAGGAAGGTGAACCAGGAGAACTTCTTCGTTTTATGCGGTCTGATCATAGATAGGAGCAGCTTTATCAAGACAAATAAATTCTCCATGAACAATTTTGATTAAGATTCGAGCTAACTTCCCTATCAAGTTTCTAGTTGCGATAGTACCAAGAGTTTTACTAAAACGTATCCTAATTTATATTTTGGAAACATATCGTTCAAGGGTAAGGGTGATGTCTAACTAAAAAAGAAAAGAGCACCCTGTTTCCGAACGGGGTGCTTTTGTTATGCCATGTTTTATCGTCTCTATTACATTGTATTAAATTTGGGCATTACATAGGCAATAGCAATTACAAGGAAAAGCAGTCCCCGGCCAATCCACCGTGCTTTAGGTTTTCTTTTTATATGGCCCATAATTAAAATAACTAAACCGGGCAATATCATTAACAGAAACTGAGTATTTGTCATTCCGGGAACCTCCTTCATTACTTTACGGGGTTGTTTCTACTGGAATAAAAGTCTCTCTTGTCTTCCCAAGAGCGTTTAACCATAGTTCAACGAATTTCTCCCTGTCAACGAGTTCGATCTTTAGTCCTTTGGCATACTCAATTGCATTTTCCTAATAACTACTTATTGTAACCAGGAATCCACCTACAGCACCTTGCTTGATCATTTGGCTATGAATGACTGCAATCATGTGGGCTCTCGCATTTAACGTAGCCCAAGGTGAATATTATTCACCTGAAGAAATTATATCTTCTGTAATCCTTTAATTTAACTATTCTTTTTCGGAAGTTTTTTCTTACTAGCCAATCGTTTTCCTTTGCCCATTTTAAGATATCCTGCTTTAACTTTTTGGCATCCTGTTGTTTCTACAACGTTCTCGGGCTTAACTCTCTTCTTAATTGCCAGTCTAACCAGAAAAGTCCAACCTTAATCCTCGTCATCCCCCCTTCTTCTCCACATTAGATGTACTAATAAAGTCTTAAACACGTAAACACGGTTTAAAGGATCATGGAAGAGAAAAGGTCGAAAGATGAGTCGAGGAGTAAAAGAAAAAGCGGAAAGAGCGATCCCGATAAGAAACGGGCCATTAATCTAACTATACTGTTGCCTTTGTATGATGTACTTTATCGGTTAGCTTACATTTGCAATCGTCCACTGAAAGATATTGGCGAAGAACTTTGCTTTCAAGGAATCCGAACACGGACCGTTATAGAAAAAATAGCACCTTTTTTAAGAAGGGATTTCATTTTCCTTATTAAAGGAGATATTGTCTATTGTGGAAACCCGGTCAACACCGGATTAATCTTCGTTTTCGTAAATAAGACTATGAACGATTTGCTGCCCCTAGCCTAGCTTATAGTTTGGATAGGACCATTTCCAGTACCATCGCCCTTTTGTTAGATATATCCCTTCAAGATAAACAAGCACTAGGTCGGTTATTAGTTCAATTCGTTGAAGAAGAATTAGACCCTCAACGATTCAAGCAGTTAAAAGAAGTCCTAAAGATCATCAACCAATCCAACCTCCCCTCTCCGGATGTTTCTCTGGGTACTCTTTTAGGCTATCTTCTTGAAAAAATGGGAACGAAGACCAAACGATTAAAAGAAGTTGAAGAGGAGTGGATCCCCTCTATAGAGCAGTCCTAAAGCCTCTATTTCCTTGAAGATGATATAAAAATAAAAGTAATAAGCTAGGAAATTAAATAGATTGGTGGTCTTTTCACATTCGTTGGACACGAATTTACTGCGGGACTTGCTTGCCATCTTCGATGCAAATAAGATGATGGCGTACGCGGTATCCTCAATGGTTGGAAACGTCAAAAACGACGTTCCCACATACATTGAACCTTTGATTTCAAAATGAAAAATCCTCCCGATTTAACCGGGAGGTAAGTTTTTCTCAACCTGAACTTTTTATTAAACTTTTTCTTTTCATGAAAACCATGAAAATTAGCGGTTGGCGTTACGAAAAGACAAACTCAACAAAACTAGGTGTCCTCATGAGCCCGGCTTTCGTCCAACACTGGAACTTCACCTTCACTTTAACCAATGGATCGAGATAGATCCATTGATCATCCTCTTTTTGAATGAGCTGTTTGGCAATTTGATAAAAGGCTTTCCGTTCGTTGGGGGGTACGAATTCACATGTCCCTACATAACGTCCATTCTTTAGGATCGACCATGCAAATTCCTTCTTCCGAATTCCGCCGATCTCAACCACTTCATATTGATAGTTCTTCACCTTAAGCCAGTTATCGCTGCGAGTATCCAGATGATATTTGCTATCCTTACGTTTGCTTACCATACCTTCTAACCCTTGCTGAACAACGGCCTGAAATAAACCACTTCCATCGTCAAACGTGGGGCATAAGGATATCCAATCTGGCGTTACTATGATTTCATTCAAGATAACCCATCGCTCATGTATATGGGTCATTCATTAAGCTTTTTCCGTTGAGATAAAGAATATCAAAGGCCATAAAATGAACGGGTAAGGTCTGAGAAAGACGGAAGATGGAAGAATCTTTACGAGCTTGAAATCGTTTCATGACCGATTCGAAGCAGGGCTTGGCCTGTTCGTCCAGCACAACCATTTCTCCGTCCAATATACAGGTCTCCACTGGTAGTCGTACGTTTTGAAGCTCGGGGTACTGGGCTGTGCAGTCATTCATTTGGCGGGTAAAGACCTTCACCCGCCCGTTATCGTAATGGAATAGCCCTCGGTGGCCATCAAATTTGAGCTGGTGAAAATATTCGGCACCTTCTTTTATGGTGTCTGACTTATGAAGCAGCATGGGCTTCAAGGGCTTGTTTAACATATCATCCCTCCATAATCACCATAACATTTCCGTGGGTTCAATCAATATGAAAAGAATGGAAGGATTTCGTCCATCAAGCCTTCTATTTATTTTTCTACTATTTTGTCGTCATACATCCATTCTTACATCCCCTACTCCCCGGACGGGTTTTGAAGCCAGAAGCTGAGATGACCGACTACACAAGCCAACACGAATAGCCCGAACTGCTGCAAAGGAGGTTCCAGAACATCCCCTTACCCTTTGGTGCCTCAGCAATTCAGACTAAATATATGACGGAGAAAGCAGCCTTGCATCGAAAATCCCTGCTTTTCAGCCCGTAAGAATTTAAAGGAAAAGATTAATAACAGTGAAACGGCTTAAGGTATAAAACGAAAGCCATGGGAATCGATTGGATTGATTCTCATGGCTTGTTTATTTTATTAAAGTCCTACTCCATCGATTGGTTTATTGGATTCTTCCTGCTAGAGCCTGTTCTGCAAACTGTACTAATCGTTTGGTGATTTCTCCCCCAACAGAACCGTTGGCACGGGACGTCGTGTCTGGTCCTAACTGTACACCAAACTCTTGAGCAATTTCCCATTTCATTTGGTCGATAGCACTCTCAGCTTGCTGTACAAGTTTTTGATTTGAATTACGATTTGGCAATTTACATACCTCCACTCATAAATTTTTGAAAACTACTTGTGAAAGTATCATTCCACTATCTTTGTGCTTTATTCATAGAAACTCATTATTTATATATCATCTGAATATTAAAAATATATTACACGCTAATTAGTTCAATATTGAATGTGTTTATCACCTCTTATTATACAATAAGACTCTCGGAATTAAGTCTTCCTTGATGGCTCTAGTCTTTTGACTAGGGCTATTTATTGTTTCACCTCAAAAAAGAGGTGGGAACTAACTTTCTTCTTGACAAATCAAAATCCCTACAAAATCGCCAGGAAGGTGTTAGGCCTACTACGGACGATGGGGTGATTGTCATGATTCCAACTGTACGTTCTCACCACGACTATCTTCAATTTGTTACTCAGACGCTACATCAACACTACGGAGATTCGATCCACTTTCTACAAGATTACTTTGCAGAAACGATCCTCTGGACGACTTCAATGGATCTGTCTCCTACAGCTTTTCTCATGAAGGATCGTTATTCGGCGAAAACTCAAGGTAGAAAACCGCATGATCCAGCGAATCTGCTTCGAAGCATTCTATTGATGACTAAACTTCACATGAGCGTAGATCAATGGGTCTACGCGATGCGAATCACGCCGGTCTATTCCATCCTTAGCGGTTTTCCTTCAGGGAAAACCCCGGGTGTTGGTACCTTCTACGACTTCTTTCGCCAACTCTGGCTGACGGATTCTCCTCATTTGACTAAACGAATAAAGCGCAACCTCCGTAAACCTCGAAAGAAAGGAAAGAAGAATCAGAAACAAGAACCAAAAAACCCTAAGACTACGGAAAAATTGGTTGCTCGTGCTCTTCGCTCCCATAAGATTCACTACACATCATGGTGGAGCGTTACCTTAAATCCATCCTTATATCGGGGCTGCCCCATGGATCGGAGACGTTTAGCCATGCGCTCGGCATAGCAGTGTCGGCAACCTTCGCTAATCTTGGAACAGCCTGTTACGGGATTCCACGTATAGTCGGTCCATTCAATGGACGAATTGGCCATCGGTAGCACCTTCTTCTATCACTTGAGCCACTGGTTGGCGATATCCTTGTTTTGTTCCAGCCACTTTTGTACCCCTTCCTGTTCATTGGATGCTTTTTGAATTGAAGATTCCAGCTTGGCCAATTGGTCGGCGGAAATTTTAAACTGACCGATCCATTTCGCTACTTCCGGGAAATCATTGGAGAATCCTTTGGAAGCAATCACTTGAAGCTGTTCAGCTCCGGAAGGATTCATTAACTGCTTCGGATCTTCCAAGTAACGCAATGGATATTCGCTAAAAGCCCAATGCGGCCTCCATAACGTAACGACAATCGGTTCCTTGTTGGCGATGGCCTTATCCAATTCCGACAGCATGGCTGGCGTGCTACTTTCAACTAATTTCCAATCCTGCAAGCCATAGCCAGGGACCGCCTCCTTTGTGATCCTCATTAAACCGGCACCAGGCTCGATTCCGATAATCTGTCCTTTAAACTCTTTCCCAGATTTCGCCAGATCCTCAATTGATTTGGCATCGACATAGTCTGGTACGGCAAGGCCATTATCGGCTTGATCATACCAAGTGCCCAATACCTCAACCTGTTCCCCATATTTCTCCATATAAGTCCCATGGGTCGCGGGCATCCATGTATCCATAAATAAGTCAATGCTTCCTTGAGCCACCCCGGAGAAAACGGGAGCAACATCTGCCAGAACCGTATTCACTTTATACCCTTTTTCCTCCAATAAAGCCTTCCACAAGAAGGTGACGGCAATGTCTTCATCCCACGGAATATATCCGATCGTCAGTTCATTCCCTTCTGTTTCCGCTTCATTGGCTGGCGCTTGGGTCTCCTGCTCCGCATTATTAACAGTTGAAGAATTCCCGCTGCACGCCGCGAGGATAAACAGGACGGAAATTAGGCTCATGATTCCGAACCATCTTTTGTTCTTCTTCGGTTTTATCACCATTTCGCTTCCCCCTTGTTTCTTTGTCTTCAATATCTAGGGATTACTTTGTCCGGATGTGAATTTCTTTTTATGGGCCAGATGCTGAGTCACCCGATCCAATAAAACGGCAATGATGACAACCGCTATACCGCCCACAAATCCGAGCCCGACATCCAGCATACTAATGCTTCGCAGCACTTCGGCGCCTAATCCTCCTGCGCCTACCATGGAGGCAATAACGACCATGGACAGGGAGAGCATGATGACCTGATTGACTCCCGACATAATCATGGGCAGAGCCAACGGAAGCTGAACCTTAAATAGCAGCTGCCATTCGTTTGCCCCGAACGCTTTCGCGGCTTCCACGGTCTCTTTGGGAACCTGCTGCATGCCCAATATCGTCAATCTGACCGCCGGAGGCATGGCAAAAATGAAAGTGGCGATCAGGGCCGTAACGTTTCCTAATCCAAAAAGCAAAACGGCGGGAATCAAATACACAAAGGCAGGCATGGTTTGCATAATATCCAATAAAGGCTTCACGATGGCTCCAACTTGTTCGAGTCGATAGGCCAAGATCCCAAGTGGAACACCGAACAATAAGGAAATGATCGTTGAAGCGAGTACCATGGCGAGGGTCAGCATCGATTCCTCCCAAAGGCCCAGACTCATGATAAGAACCAGCCCAAAGGCGGCAAATGTGGCCATTTTCCAATCAACTAGCCACCAGGCCAGCGCCACGAAGGCCAACGCCATCACCAATGGTGGAGGGGCAATCAGGAGCCACTCCAGGGAGCCAATGACGAAGGTCATAATATCCCCGCACAGGGTAAACGCGCCGGAAAAATGCTCAGTTATAAACTCAACGAATGAATTCGCCCAACGACCCAAAGGCAATTCCGGAATAAGTGTGGATTCCATTATCTCGCCGCCTCCCTCCGATAGGATTCAAGTTTATTGCCGTCCAATTCTATATGCTCCGCTAAACTAGCGACGATGGCGCTATGTGTAATGAGTCCTTCCAGCTGATGCTGATCATTAATCATAGCTACCGGGTGGGGATGATCTGCAAGTAGGGGCAGAATTTCCCTCAAAGGGGTATCGCGATGAACCAGCCGCACCTGGGGGTCAATGGCCCCCTTCAAATCTGGCTTATTCGATTCCGCTATTTCCGTTATTTTGCTTACGTCTGTCCGGCCGATCAAGCGCTGATGGCAATCGACGACAAAAAGGCTGGATAGGCCTTTGTTTTTCATTCTCCTTAGTACTACATGCGGTGCTTCATTCTCATAGGCCATATCTTTCACAGGGACCATCGCACTGTATGCCTTTCGGACTTTGCCGTAATCCACATCACGAACCAGCTGCTTGACGTATTCCGTAGCCGGTTGGCTCAGGATTTCTTCGGCCGTCCCCACCTGAATGATCTCCCCATCTTTCATGACAGCAGCGCGGTGGCCCAAACGCAGGGCTTCATCCAGATCATGAGTGACAAAGATGACCGTTTTCTGCACCTCACCTTGAATGTCGAGGAAAAGCTTCTGCATATCCCTTCGGATGAGCGGATCAAGCGCAGAGAAGGGCTCATCCATCAACAGAATCTCCTGATCGGAGGCCAGCGCCCGGGCAAGACCGACACGCTGCTGCATCCCTCCCGAAAGCTCATGGATTCTCTTATAGGCTTGGCCTTGCAGACCCACCATCTCAATCGCCGCTTCTCCCCGCTTCTTCCTTTCATCATAAGAAACCCCTTGGATTTCCAAGCCGAACGTTACATTGTCGAGGACGGATCGATTAGGCAAAAGTCCGACATGCTGAAAAACCATACCGACTTTCTTGCGCCTCACTTCCTGAAGCTGTTTGGATTTCATATGGGAAATATCTTCATTTTCAAGCATTACCATGCCTTCCGATGGTTCAACCAACCCATTTAGACATCGCAGCAGGGTGGACTTTCCACTTCCCGATAAACCGATCAAGACGAAGGTTTCTCCTTTATGAACCTCAAAATTAGCATTGAGGATGGCTACCGTTGTATTCGTTGACTGTTCCACTTCATACTTGCTCATTCCGGATTTTCGCATCTCCAGCGCTTGCGCACTATGCCGCCCGAACACTTTGGATACATCGGAAACCCGAATAATTGGTTCTTTTGCCGGAACATTCTGTTTCATATCAACTACCTCCTTCGGATCTATGTGTGCTAGGGTCCCCCCGGATGAACCTCCAATGAACAGGAGGCCCATCACAAGACCGAATCGATGGGGGTTACTCCACGTAGGCGCCTAAAGCATTCATGATATAGTGATGGAAATTCGCGATATGATGCTCGATCGGAACAAATACTCCTCCGTTCTGATAAGCCTTTGAATTCATGTTATCCTGGCACCATTCACTGGCGTCAAAATCCTGCACATTGACCCGATGGAACAATTCGATGGCATCGGAAGGATCAAATTCGGCCTGCGCCATCACCTCAGGATCGAAAAGCCAATCACAGATCACCTTCGTTTTATTTGCACCAAGCGGGATGAGACGATGGACAATCACATGATCCGGAACTAAGTTAATAAACACGTGTGGCAGCAGCGTCATCCCATAATAGATGCGATCATCCTCGGGAAGCAGTCCTTTCAGGCGAGGGCGGCTTCCCTTCCCGCCAAGGGAAAAAGATTCCACCTCCTGACTGAAAGATGCCCCGCTGCCAATGGCATTCTGGGTTCCTTTGCCCGCCCGGAATCCCGGAAGGACAGCAGTCAATTCGGGGTGAATCATCGTGCAGTGATAGCACTCCTGGAAATTTTCAATAATCAGTTTCCAATTCGCATCCACAACATACTCTTTGCGATGTGCGATCTGAAGATCCTCAAGTCGATACCTGCCGAAGGTCGTCAAATTGCCAAATCGGCTTAAGATTTGAAAATCCAGCTGCTGATCGATCGGAACCGGCTGATCAGCCAGATTCAGCCAGATCATGCCATGCCAGATCTGAAGATGTACGGGAGTCAAGTGGTAATCCTCATTATGTAGCAGCGATTCGCTGCAGCCGCTGGTATGAGGCACCCCTGCTAGGGAGCCATCTAGCGAATAGCTCCATGCATGGTAAGGACATTGCATCACTTTTCCCACTTGACCCCTCGGTTCGATACATAATTTCGATCCCCTGTGTTTGCATACGTTTAGAAACGCCCTGAGTTGGTTGTCTCTCCCACGAACCACGAGAATATTCTCGTGCCCGATTTTCGTAGTCAGGTACTGTCCGGGATCCGCTATCTCATTCGCAAAACCGATGCAATACCAGGAGCGGGAAAAAATTTCCGCCATTTCTCTTTCAAAGATGGAAGAATCGGTATAAAATTCTCCTTTTAATGTAGGAATCAATTGATTGCCGCCGGATTCAGAAATTGGATCTAGTACCATGAGAATTCCTCTCCTTTTTTATAAATTGATTCTTATCCTAATCTCATTAATTAATAGACAAAGCAAAGCGTTGAGGACGAAATAACTCAATCGGGTGGGATGTCTTACCTTCTATCGTTAAGTCAGCCAAAATTTCCCCCACCACACTGGCAAACTTAAATCCATGACCGGAAAACCCCGCGGCAACCGCAACCTGAGGGTGCCTCGGATGGGTGGAGATGACAAAATGCTGATCAGGCGTATTGGTATACATGCATGTTTTTGCTTGTAAAAACCTTCCATTCAGTTGGGGGAGGCGGGTAGCGATATATCCCCGCATCCGTTCAATCTCAGCATCATGGACCTGGCGATCAATCGTTTCAGGCGTACACGGCTGACCCATCCGGAAAAAGGCAATCTTGGCGCCTTCTGAAGCTAGACCATGCGCTGGGAATCCATAAATCTGCATCTCATCCTCCGCTTCCCATATATAGATCGGCTGCTTTCCTTCCCGGAAAGGATCGATGCCATCCGTCGGTTCAAACCACATCATGACTTGCCTCTCCACTTCAAAGGACAATCCTAAATCCTCCAGGATTACCGGCGACCAGGCTCCCGGTGAAATCACCAATTTTCCTGCTTCGTATGCGCCATTTGAAGTGATGACCCTAACCCCCTCGCCTGAGGGATGGGCCTCCCAAGACAGAACCTGCTCGAAGAACCGAAGCTCTGCCCCGTATTTTTCAGCCTGAAGAAGATGGTTATAGACACTGGCCTCCGGACGCACGAACCCTGCGTTCTTTTCATACAAGGCAACGGTATCGCCATTGGGATTAAACGCCGGGAACCGGTCGCGGATTTCTTTCGCATCCAGCATTTCAAAGGGAAGATTCCATCGCTTGGCACTTTCCAGACTGCCTGATACAGTCAGACTGTCCGGCTTCCCCATCAGCAGCCCTCCCGTAACGTGCAGGATGTCAGTTTGGCTTTCCTTTTCAATTTCCTTCCATAATTCGTAAGACCGCAATAAAAGCGGAACATAAGCCGGATCTTCAAAGTAGGATTGGCGATATATCCGAGATCCGCCATGATGAGATCCCTGATCATGCGCCGGCCCGAATCGCTCAAGTCCGAGAACGCGCTGGCCCCGCTTGGCTAGTTGATAGGCTGCCGTGCTTCCCATACTTCCCAACCCGATGACAATGACATCAAAATGCTTCGACATTTCTATTCCTCCCCAGTACAGGTTTCTTATTATTTGGTTTGTCTATCCGGAAACTAAAACCGATTCGACAGAGACCGTCACGTTATAGCGTTGGCCGAAGTATTCCACAGTGAGTACTTTCCCGGCTTGTGCCGCTTCAGGAAGTAACCAGGCATAGGCGATACTTCGTCCTATCCCGTACCCGTAATCCGCACTGCTGATGAACCCAACCGCAAATTTGCCATCAAAAACCGGTTCATGCCCCATGACGACATGCGATGGGTCATCGAAAAATAGAGTGGCGAGACAGCATTCAGGCCCTTTGGATTTTCGCTGAACTAAAGCCTCTTTACCGATAAAGTCTGCCTTTCCGAGATCGACTGCCACATCGAGCCCCACTTCATACGGATCATGTTCACTCCAAAAATCTTTGCCATACCTTGGGTTTCCGGACTCAAGTCTTAGGCTTTCTAAAGCTCGATCTCCTGCTGCGATCAGCCCATAAGCTCTCCCCGCTTCCCAAAGCAAATCCCATAGCCTCAATCCTTGATCATGAGCAGCCACGAACTGCCATCCCGTTTCTCCAAAATAGGAATCATAAATCGCAAGAACAGGAACAGTATCGATGTAGATTTCCTTCCCTTGAGACAGTTCCCATTGCTCAGGAGCGAAGTCCCTGCTGGCAATCGACTGCATGATCTGGGCTGCATCCGGACCGATCACCGCTAAACTACATGTTCCCGGGGAAAGGTCCCTTACTTGGACGGAGCTGATCAAGGGAAGCTGGCGCTTCATCCAATCCCACTCCAATGGCCCGCTGCAGAAAACTAAAAATTTCGACTCTTCTAATCGGATGACTTTTAAATCCCCTCTGATCCCCGCCTGTTCATTAAGCATAAGGGTGTAGGTTCCATGGCCGACCGGGATATCCATCTTGTTGGTCGTCAAATGCTGAAGATATTCCAACGCCCCTTCACCGCTGATTTCAATTCGCATCTTGGTGGAGGTCAAATCATAGAGAGCTGCCTTTTCCCGCGTATAGAGCTGTTCTGCTCCAATGATTGGAGACCAATAGTTACCTGCCCAACCCGTACGATCCGGAATCTTCAGGTTACGCGCCAGCACAAGCGCAGCATTGGCCTCATACCATTGAGGCTGTTCCCAGCCGTTGGAATCCGCAAAATAGGCACCTAATTCATGCTGCCTTGAAAAATAAGGACTTACTCGCATCTCCCGGGATGATTTATCCGACATCAAAGGGTGGTGAATATCATAAACCTTTTCAAAGGACTCGATGGAACGGGATTTATAATAAGCTGGGCTTTGTGCATACGAATCGAACCGATTCAGGTCACATACCTCCAGATCCACTCCGGAAATGCCGTCCACAATCCACTCCGCCATGGCTTTCCCCACTCCGGCTGAATGGGTGACCCATACGGCTTCTGCCACCCAGAATCCGCGAACGTTTTGGGCTTCTCCCAGTATCGACATACCATCAGGCGTAAAGGAGAAGATCCCGTTAATCCCTTTTTTGATCTCTGTATTTTGGAGTGAAGGAATCAATTGAATGGCGTCTTGCCAAGGTTTCTCAAAGTCCTCCGGGGTAAAGGGCTGAACCGACGGCATGTCCTTCGATTCTCCGTACCGGGCAATCTCGTCAACTTCTACAGGAATCGCTCGGTGTTGGTAAGAACCCACACCTATACTGTTGAAGTGTTGACGGAAATACATCGAACTGTCCTGGTCACGCAAGATCGGATAAGCTACTTCCTCTGTTTGTTGCGATAATTCATTTAAGTCAGACGTAAACACATATTGATGAGCCATCGGCTGAAGAGGAATCGTAACGTTGACCATTCTGCCGATACGCGGACCCCAAAAACCGGCACAGCAGAGGACAATATCTGCCTCAAAGGTTCCAGCATTTGTCTTTACCGCCTTCACATGCCCTTTCTCCACCTCAATTCCCGTGACTTCCGTATGACCATAAAATCTTGCTCCGCGTTCCTCAGCAAAACGAGTCATGGCTTGAACCGCACGCAGCGGTTTGGCGATACCGTCAGAATGAACAAATAATCCCCCATAAATCTGTGTGCTATCCAAAAACGGATACTTGGTCGCACATTCTTCCGGAGATAATAGAGAGGCTCTCATTCCCCAAGATGAAGCTAACCCGCTTTTTCTTTTAAGGTCTTCCCATCGTTCGGGTGTTTTCGCCACTTCAATGCTCCCTACGGGATAAAAACAAGGTTGATCATCCAGCGTCAGTTCAGAAAAACATTGAACCGTGTCAGTGGCCAACTTGGTCATGGTCTTTGAGGAGTTCAGCTGAAATACCAGTCCCGGAGCATGGGATGTGGAACCTCCTGTTTCGACTAATGGCCCTTGTTCCAAAACGGTAATGTTTCGCTGGCCCATTTTACTCAAATAATACGCGGTACTGACTCCAACCACACCTGCACCGATAATGACAATCTTTCTGTCGGCAGTCAAACACATTCCCTCCTCACATTTGATCAAACAATTGCAAAAATTACTAAATATAGTAATAATAATTATATTTTATAGACAACTATTACATATAAAACTATAAAAAAATAAACGCCCTTTAACTCGAACGATTTTTTCAGGAGGATAGTCCGTTAATCCATACCCTCGGTGATCCTATTAATAGAAGAACACCCTGATTAGATGAACATGTTCATTTTCATGGCAATCCAGTTTCACCACCTATCGTTTATTTTGGAGGAACAACTCTTCACAAAATTTGTTTTAAATCTATTCTCACGGTGAAAATATGATTTTGATACCGAAATTATAATTTGATTTTTTTTGAAAAGATAGTAACACTGTCAGAATATTTTACAATGTTTCTTTAAGTTTAACCTTTTTTAACATTCTATCGTTTACTACTCAATATTTATAACTTTCCTACTTTATTTGACAGTTTTAAAATAGAATGTCATAAAACTTACCAAAGTAATTGAATCCATTTACTTTTCTGAATAATAATTGCAATCAGATTCACCAAAATCCTACAAGAAAGAAGGAGTCAAAATGAAAAAATTATCATTGGAGCTAGCAAAAAAAATCATTGAAGGAGCAGAACAAGAAGCAAAGAATCTTGGAGTGTCGATGGTTGTGTCGCAAAATTTGACCTCAGAACGTTATCCTATTTATTGAAAAGCTAACGAATAATAATTACATTCTATTTCCCATAATAACTCCAAATTAATGCCACGAATCAATTGAGTACAATGGGATTATTTAATGTATCAAGGTAGACAAGGTTCTAATTAAGTGCTGAAGGATTGGATAGCCAATATTACTATAGAACAACTCATTTAAATATTGAAATCTAAACATAAATACACAACAGCCCTTCTTTATGGGATGCTAATAGGTATATTACAAATCTTTTATAAAGAGGTGACTTTCTTTGAAAAAAAAGGCTTCAATGACCAAAAAGCAGTTATCTCGTATGTGGCAGTATTTTATTGAGGCAACGACCCAAATCATTGAAAGAGAAGGAATTCATCAAGTTACAGCCAGAAAAGTGGCTGATATTGCCGGTTATCAAAGTTCTACAATATATAATTACTTTGAAGAATTATCACATTTAGTATTTTTTGCTTCACTTAGATTCCTAAAACCTTACATTGATGAACTTCCAGTTTATATGGCAAAAGGGGAAAACTCATTAGAAAAATATTTATTATGTTGGGAATGTTTTTGTAGACATTCTTTTAAAGAACCCCAAATCTATTATAGTATTTTCATTTCAAATTTAGGAGATTCCCCTGAAGAAATGCTTAGGAAATACTATCTAGTCTATGAACAAGATATTATCGATTTACCTGAAGACCTTAAACCCATGTTTTTAGAACATAATTTGTCTAAAAGAACGATGAATGCTCTTCATAAAGCTATAGAAGAAGAATATATCAAACAAGAAAATGTTGAATCCGTTATTGAAATGACCATCCTCATCTGGAACGGAATGATCAATTCTCTCTTAAATAATAGAGCTAATTATAATGCAGATGAAGCATGCGAAAAAACCATGGAATATATTAGAGAAATAACATTAAAAAACGCAATTTTTGTTGACACAAAACAGTTATAGATTTTACAAAAAAGCATAAAGTCCCTTTTACTACCTAAAGAGTAAAAAAGAATTTTATCGAAAAGCCATCGTAGTACCGGAGTTACACCAATGGATACCCTTAATATATATGATAATATTGGGATAAGAGAAGGCCAAGAAAATACAAACTCTCTAATTTTTACATTTCAACCTCATTTCTCAGAATCCGAATAAAACAACAACGCGGAAAACATACGCTAATACAGTTTTTGGAAATAAAAAGCCAACTTTTCCTATGATAAGGAAGAATCGGCTTTGGTTCGTTTATTATGCTATTGATACCCGTTGAACAATTACCGATTATAGATGGGTCAATGTTTCAACGAAGTCTGTAATAATTTTCTGCTGTATATATCGACCAACTCCAAAACTTAGAACCTTGGCTAATTACAAATCTGTCCAACCATAATTCAAAATTTATATCTAAGGGCTTCTCGTCTTCAAATGAATCAATCTTGTCCTTTACATATAAGTAATTCTTTTCTCCGTTTATGTATTTTGTATAATTTATTACTATGTTCTCTCCGTAAATGTAAGCTACCTTAAAACAACGCTCAAACGGGTCTTCAACATTTCGTCCAAAGTATATAAATATGATTCTCCACCATACTGGGGGTGGTCAAATAGTCTGCAACCAATAAAAAATTCTTATAGTACTCTGGCAACACAACACCCATCGAGGCTTCGAATTCTTCAATCTCTTTTATTGTAGCTGGTTGGTTAAAACTGCATTTAAATGAACATAAATCCCCTTCGCCAGAGTAAATTTCAAATACTCCTTGACCCATCTCTAAACGATGTTTTAAAAAATTGATAGTCTGTTCAATTATGCTTCCGTAGCCCATAGCAGTAAATACTCCTTTATCAGTCATTTACCTTATACTGGATTTACTTGCTAAACGATTGTTCAACTATCCTCCCGTTAGCCAGTAATCCCTTCTTGTTTCCGGATGTCCGAACGGTCTTTTTGCCGTTACAAATCCAGGTTTTGTTACTGTATTTTATTATAAAGAAGAGTTATTAAAAATTTCCCACCAAGAAAAATATTTCTAACCTAAATTCATTCCTATCCCAAAGTAACAAATTAACTAAACGTTTCGATGGACTACTACCAAATAATATACCCTTGACCGTATGATTCATAAAGCATTTGTTCAAATTTACATTCACAATCAACAAGAAGCGATAAGCCTGCCTCGCCCACCCATTAGGCAACACAATGCAGAAAGCCAGGAAGAAGTACCTGGCTTTATAAACATTACATTTGCACGACTCTATTATCTGAAACATTCATGGGTTGTATGAACCGCCCAATGGGCTCTCCTACGATCCCTTCATTCAAATCAAACACTAACTGCCCTCTCACGAATGTTTTGGTGACCCGGCAATTGATGGTTCTGTTTGTATAGGGGCTGTGCTTATGGCGGTAATAGAAGTCTTCCGCTTTTACGACATACGATTGGTTAGGGTCGACCAAGATAATATCTGCGTCTTTGGATATCGCGATCTCGCCTTTCTCCCTTAAATTGAACCTCTCAGCAGGTTTCGTTGCAATCATCCGGACAAAATCGGTTACTGGTACATAACGTTTTTTCACCGCTTCATCGAACATCAGGTCCACGTTGTTCTGGCAGCCCGTAATTCCGCCCCAAACTTCAAAGATATTATTGGTTTCACTATGCTTCATTTCCGGCGGGCAAGGGGAATGATCCGATGTTAACATATCGATTTTCCCTTGCTTTAATGCTTCCCATAGCTTTTCTTGCTCCGCTTCATCCCGCAAAGGAGGAGAACATTTGGCAAGAGGCCCTATTTCTTCAAACTGACTCGTTGTAATCGTAAAGTAGTGAGGGCATGACTCAAGAGTCACATCCTGTCCTTCATTGCGGGCTTTCATAATCTCTTCTACTCCAGCAGCACTGCTAATATGGACAAAGTGCAGTTTACACCCGGTTTCCTTGGCCATGAGCAAGGCTCTCTTTATCGCATCTACCTCCGTGAAGACAGGACGGGATGCAACATAATCAGAAGCTGTTAACTTTCCTTGCTTGATCTTTTCTTCGGCTAAACGGTCCGTAATCTCCGCATTTTCTGCATGAATGGATAGGATATGGCCAAGCTCGGCTAATTTTTTCATTCCAGCATAAAGGGTATAGTCATCTACATTTCTAAAATCTTCCGGCAGGTCTGTGCCGCATGTGGCCATGAAACACTTATAGGCGACAACTCCTACATCGGAAAGCTCTTGCAGGTTTTCAAGGTTTCCCGGAACTAATCCACCGTACAAGGCATAGTCGACGTAATTTTTGCCTTCAGCGGCTGCAAGTTTCAATTCCAGTGCTTTTTTCGTTGTAGTGGCGGGAAGGGCATTCAAGGGCATATCCACATAGGAAGTGGTCCCTCCGGCTGCCAATGCTTTTGTACCCGTTTCAAAGCCTTCCCATTCGGTTCGTCCAGGCTCGCATATATGTACATGCGTATCGATCATCCCCGGCATCACATATTGTCCTGTCGCATCCATCACTCGATCGGCTGTTTCATTTAAGTTTTCGGCAATGGCAGCAATCTTGCCATTTTGAATCGCTATATCCGCCTTTTTCACGACATCCCTTAAAACGACATTACCGTTTCTGATGATTAAATCATATTTCATGGCATGTTCCCCTCTCTATTAATTACTTTTCAAATATCGTACCTTTTTTGAATTTTGAATCTCGAAATGCATACTTCATCAGAAGAATATAGGCAACCCCAGCCACAACAAAACCGATAATCCAAGCCAGCTCCACTTTTATAAAGGCGGCACCTGCGCCGAGAAGCATGGCAATCACTGCGGCTGGATTATATCCAACAAATGGACCATCTTCTTCGTACAAATCTGAAACATTTACTTTTTGTTTTCTTAAAACATAATATTCAATCAATAAAATGGAAACAATGGGTCCTAAAAATGCGGAATAGATGAGAATGAACATGCCAAGTCCCTTTGCAGAGGAGTCCTGCACAAGTACCCAAGGAAACGACGCTAACGCAAGCAGCCCAGTTATGGTAACAGCAGGCTTATATTTTAATTTTGTTAGCAGTGTAATGACATAGGCCGGAGGAATAATATTGGCAACCATGTTTACGCCAATCGCACCCATCACGATAAATACAGAAACGAAGACCGTAATATATGAATTATCCACTACGATGGCAAACGCCTTTACAGGATTGGAAATGCCGGTTGCGGAAGCAAGCATTGCTCCAATAGCAAGGGTCATACCGTACGCGATCAAAATAGGAAAAAAGTACAAAAGTCCGCGTTTGGTGTCACTGATACCGGATTTCAGCTCTCTTGAATAGTCCGCTGCGCTTAAAAAGATAGCCGCATAATTGCCCATAAACATCATGATGAACGCAAAGAACGGCAAGCCCCATGTGCCTTCTGCAAGAACCCATTTTTCTGCAATGACATCGCTATGGGATGTCAGAAGAATGCCGAATACATAGAGAAGCGCAGCCATAATAACAATAGAAACTAGCGTTTCAACCCATTTGATGGCATGGAAGCCGTACAGCGAAAGAACAATTTGCACCAGCTGAAGCACTACAAAGCAGATGGCAACATTATCAAAGGCGCCGCCGGTAGCAATCTTGGCGATTTCATTTAAGGCAGTTCCGCCAATCCAGCTTTGGAAACCGTACCATATGATGGCGGGAATACCGCGGCAAAGGGATGATATGATGGAGCCCTGCAGCCCAAAGGACATTCTGAGCTGAACAACGTAGGGTATTCCTGTTCTGTACCCGAGCCTGTCATTTAAAGCGAAAATAGTCGAAATGATACCAATGGCTATGATGGCTGCGGCAAATGTCTGAAAAATGTTTAGCGTTGCGATTCCCGCTACTACTAAACTGGCTCCGAGCGTCATATTGCCTAAATTAACACCGTCTCCAATCCACATAAAAATATAGTCCAGCGTACCGACAGTCCTGCCCGAATCGGTTTTGGGTTTTAGCGATTCATCCACACCAGTTTCGGGTTGAATCTTCGTCTCTGTTGCAACGATTCTTTCTAAACTTGTAGACATAAAAACCACCTTTCCAATTATGTTAGATTAAGCAACATGTCCTGTTATCTTTAATGACTAATATAATCGAAAGATGGCAATATATCATTATTCACACTACACAAATTAACAAACCAGCATTATTCAAAATGCATAAACATCAGTAGTACCAAGGCCTCCAGCCACCTAACAATGTTAGATTATCTAACACAATTCTTTCGTTCTCTCTTCCTTCCATTCACCAATAAATTCGACCTCACTATACGAAAAGAAGTTTTTCAAAATCTCTGCGCGATCGTCCAGGAAAAGCTGATCCGCCACCGCAGACACGAGCTTGGGAATACCAAATCTCATGCCTGAAAGCCCAGAAGCTGAAATGCCACAACTGATTAAAGCCGAATAGTTAAAAGCAAAAAGCCCATGTACAGACTGTTTAGCCGATTCATCGCGACTCAAGAATGCAAAACCAGGGCTGAGGTATGGATGCACATCGAGCACGGGATTCGCCACCTCTTCCGGAGCCACATATCGGTCTCCCCAACGGGCAATATGCCTTTCAACCAGCTTCAATTCAGGGCGCAAAGCGGGATCCGTAAGAAGACCGGTACTGATGATCAGGTAATCGAAAGCGAATTTTCCCTGAGGCGTGGTCACCGCCGCACCCTCAGCTTCGGCCTCCACATCTAGCCATGGCGCACCTAAGTGCAGATGGAAACCTGGCCAGGCGGCGGCACGTGCGAAAGTATCATTCGTCGGCGGTTGATTATGCTTAAAGAAATGGGCGATAGCCGCATATTTATCAGCGTCTGACAGGGCATGGTAACGCTCAATCATCCCTGACCCCTCCATTTGCCGGATGGGATTGATTCTCGGCATCTCCTTGCGGCGGACAAAGACATGAGCTTCAGCTACACCTTCCGATAGCGCAAAATGGGCATTGTCAAAAGCCGAGGCCCCACCCCCAAGGATAGCAATCCTCTTGCCCTTGAACGCCTCAAATTCAATCGCTTCAGAGGTGTAGGCATAGAGATGACGGGGAAATTTTTCAGTAATCATTGGCGGTACATGCCATTCGCCACCTCCTTGAATGCCAGTGGCCAGAACGACCTTGCGCGCCAGCAATCGACCGGTTGGAGCTCCCGCCCCCTCTACATGCAAGCGGTAGATCCCTTCTGCAGGCTCTATGAGCTTTAGCTTCACTTCATTGACGACGTGCAAGTCGAGCACTTTCCGGTACCAGCGCAGATAATTCATCCAATCTCTCCGCGGAATCTTATCTAATGCCTCCCAGCCATCTGGCCCGAATTGCGCTTCCCACCAGGAGCGGAAGGTTAGGGAAGGGATCCCGAGGTCTATGGAGGTCAAATGCTTGGGCTTACGCAGCGTCATCATGCGGGCATAGGTTTCCCAGGGCCCTTCCAGTCCTTCGCGGTTTTCATCGATGACAAGGATATTGGAGATTCGCTCGCGCAGCAGGCCGAAGGCTATCCCTAACCCGCTTTGACCGCCGCCAATAATCACTGCATCATACACATGACCTTCAGGATGATGGACTGGGCCCACCCAGTCCTTACCCCCGAATGCAAGGTTGGGAAGATCTTTTTTCACTTGTTCTTTTAAAGCATCTAGGCTCATTACTTTTCTATTCCTTTCCACATACGTTTTATCAATTAACTTCCTCGATAGACCTGATAGCCCCACGGAGAAACAAGCAAAGGCACATGATAGTGCGACGATGAATCATGAATACCGATCCGCACCGACACCTTATCCAAAAACGGAGGATCAGGAAGTGATAGCCCCTTTTTCCGGTAATAGTCACCAATATAAAAGAGTAATTCATACTCCCCTGACCGCATATCACGTAAAACCAGCAGAGGTTGATCCAATCGGCCATCCGCATTGGTTGCTGCCGTGTTCAGCAAATGTCTTGCTGCTCCTTCCAAACGGTAGAGTTCGATGACAACCTCTGAGGCAGGATGCCCATGCGTCAAATCCAATATATGTGTCGTAAGTCCCTTCATACAGTCAACATCCTTCTTTAAATGATTTGATCTTCTAATCGGAAACGGGCAAATCGATAGATTTCGGATAAAGCCTGATTGAATTCTTGCTCCTTCGAATTCTTCAATCGAGCTTGCATCGATTGAAGAATATCATCTTTGGTTTTTCCGCGAACAGCCAAAATAAAGGGAAAACCGAACCGGTCGACATATCCTTTATTCATCTCCAGCAATTGCTCAATTCTGCATCCGATAGCTGATTCAAACCGGCATTTTTCTGTTCCGCTTGGGAAAATGAACTCATGGTTTTTCGCGCTCCCAAATGGGGGTGGGCTTGAATCAGATTTAGCTTTTCTTCCTCACTCGCTGCTTTAACAACAGCAACCATCTGTCTATAAAGATCCTCGCGGGAGTCAAAAGGACGCAACTCCCCTGCCCGTTGGGCTACCCAAGGAGAGTGTTCGAATATGCCTCCCAGCTCTTCCACAAACTCAGATAACGGTATTTCGTTTAACGCATTCGCAGTAACCATCTTTTATGTCCCCTTTCGTTTTATCGTTGTTCTTAAGCGTGCAAGGCTTCAGTTTCCTCATGCTGGAGAGATGCCGGAGCAAGAATACTACGGAAGTTAAAAAATAGATTCACAAAGATCGCCGTCAGACTTCCCGTAATCACTCCATCGCTCACGATGATCCGCAAGGCTGGAGGCAATTGGTTGAATAGCTCAGGTACAACGGTGGCACCGAGTCCCAACGAAATCGAGCAGGCAATAATAAGCGCATTGTATTGATTGCTGTAATCTACCGAGCTCAGCATTTTGATCCCTGAGAACAACGACCATGCCAAACAGCACAAAGGTAGCTCCGCCAAGCACTGGCGCAGGGATGCCATATTGCGATCCGATAGCAATCATAGGCGACAAGGCAACAAACGAAGCACCCAAGACTACGGGCAAGCCAATGCCGGAATATTTGTTTTTCCATGCCTGCAATAAGGTCGCGATGCCGAAGGTTAAGAGGTCAATAGCGACCAAGTAAGCTAATTGCTCCGGACTGAGATTTAGCGCTCTCCCTACCAGCAGCGGAACAAGAATTGCCCCAGCATACATAGCCATAACGTGCTGAAAGCCTAACGAGAATATTTTTACATTCATCTGAACTCCCCCTTCATTTTGTATATAAAAAAGCCGCAGAAATAGCAGGGATCCCCTCCTAAATCTACGGCTCCTAAATCACGTTGAACGAAATTTAAGCTCCTGAATCTTAAAGCAAGTCCGTGAAGAAAACATGATAAATCAAGATTTCTCCAACAAGAAAAAAATTAGACTTCAAACGGTTGTTCCAGATACACTACCGTACAAGCATGCTGACTTTCAGGATCGTAGTCCTTAAAAATCGTGGTGACCTTCAGCCCGAACTGATTCTCGAACTTTTCTTTTAAGCGACGTTTATATTCCATCGCTAAAGCCCCATCGACGGATAATGTCAGTTCAGGATATCTCCCGCTTAATACCGAAATCAGAGGCGAGCGTTTCGTCTGAGCAAAAATGACGATGCGGTTATCCGCAATGTCATTTTTTTGCTTACTGACCCCCGCGCTATAAATCTCTTGGTTGACCTCATTGTATAATTGCGATAATTGCTTTTTAAAGGAAGCATTCACTTGGGTTCACCTATTGTTTAACATTCTTATAAACTTATAATACGAAAACCATTGCCCTCTTTCGCTTTTTGTGTCAGAAAATTTAACATACTATTATTAACTCACATGAGGCAGAATGACCCCTCCGTAAACAAAAGCAGAAATAATAATAAGCGCCGGATGAATCTTCCATTTCGTTAAACCGAAGAAAGAAAGGAGCGCGATCCCTAAGGTTTGCCATATTCCTATAGAAACGATAGAGTCCTCTACCATTTGCCACGTTAATAGGAGCATCATGATCGCAATGACAGGCTGCACTAATAAAGCCATTCCTTTTACAGGGAGAGATTCCCGATGCCGCTGAATGATCTTCAGCAAAACAATGAGGGCGAAGGCCGATGGAAATACGGTAGCAAATAAAGCAATAAAAAAACCGCCCCACCCGAGAACATCATATCCAACATAGGCAGCAATTTTGGTTGCGATCGGCCCCGGAAGCGCATTCCCCAAAGCCAGCATATTAGAAAACTCGGTATTGCTCAGCCAGTGATAGCGATTTACGATTTCTTCGTACATAAGCGGAATGGAGGCAGGCCCCCCGCCATAGCCAAGGACATTGGCAAGAAAAAACCCTAAAAATAAGCCAACCCAAATCATCATGCGGATATCCCCTTCTCTTTCGAGTTTTTGCGTTGGAATTTTTTCTTCCATTTGAAATGGAAAGCACCATAAGCCAGAAATAGGATAATGACGACAGCCGGGTGAAGGGACATCGTCTGAAGCATGAAAAAGGAAAGACCAAAAAGCAGGAAACCCAATAATTTGCCCAGCCCCTTTACCGCTTTCTCGCCAAATTCATAAGCCATCTGACCGAGCATAACGGCAATGACAGGCATTACGGCGGAAATCATGCCTGAAACGATAACCGAATAACTAAGTACATGAACCAAAGAAAGCAGGGCAACCATAGCCAGGCACGTAGGCATGATATGTGCCGCTATGCCAGAAATGGCCCCCATGGTACCCTTTAGCTTATAGCCCAAATACGCGGCCATTTTGGTAGCAATCGGGCCAGGCAGCGCATTAGCAATCGCCAAAACTTCTCCGAATTCATCATCTTCCAGCCAGCGGTATCGGGTAACCGCCTCATACCGAATGAGCGGAATCACTGAAGGTCCCCCGCCGAATCCGAGTATCCCCGTGCGAAACATAGCCAATATGAGTTCTTTATATGAAGCTCCCACTTCTTCCCCTCCTGATGGTCATCATCTGCCAAAAAGAAAGAGTGCACTCATCAAGGCCACGCTTAGAAGACCTCTTGAGTCACCCCTTTTTTCTGCTTATGACGTTACCTCTATTGCGTTCGCATGATAGACATCCAATGCAGCCTGAACAGCTTGACCTGCCTGGATTTTTGCCCCATGGCGCAGAAGCACGGCTTCGAGCGCACCTAAAACATGGAGCACGTTTTTCTTCCGGCAGCTGTAGCCCATCGTGCCGATCCGCCAAATCTTCCCTTTTAAGGGGCCGAAAGAACTTGCGATTTCGATATCGAAATCATGCAATAACATGGAACGAACCGATTCCCCATCCATTCCGTCCGGGATCGCAACGCAAGTGACGACAGGGAGTTTGCAGGCAGGGTCGCCGTACAATTCCAATCCCATCGCTTGAATTCCGCGAACAAGCGCTTTTTCGTGCAGTTTGTGCCTCGCAAAACGTCTCTCCAGCCCTTCTTCCAAGACAATCCGCAACCCTTCCCGCAGCGCATAAAGCATCGAGGTGGCTTCGGTATGGTGATTTAAGCGGGCAGGACCCCAATAATCCATCAGCTGGCTTAAATCGAAGTAGTTGCTTCGGATGACCCGGGGCTGCACCATCCTTTTCAGTCCAGGTTCGACTAACCCTTGTTCAATCTTTTTCCGTTCCAAGAGAAGCGCCTCAACACGGGAGTTAAAGGTGATCGGCGCCATCCCGGACGGTACGGACAAGCATTTTTGGGTTCCGCCGATCGCTGCATCAATCTTCCACTCATCGACCTTCACTTCCGCCCCCCCTATGGAGGCGACCGCATCAACCACAAAGAGAACGTCGCGTTCCCGGCAAGCTTCGCCTATTTCCTTTAAGGGCTGCATACATCCTGTAGAGGTTTCCCCATGCACCATCGCCACAATTTTGGGCTGAACGCGATCGATTTCGCGAATGACATCCTGCGGATGGAAAACCGTTCCCCATTCCGTTTCGATGTTGTAGATTTCCGCTCCGTACCGTTCTGCAATCTCTGTAAGAAGATGGCCAAACCGGCCGTAAATGGGCACAAGAACCCGGTCACCCGGTTCAATGATACTGGCTAGCACCGCCTCGATCCCGGAGCGCGATGTTCCATCGACAGGAAATGCCCAGTGGTTATTCGTCTGGAACAGCTCACGGATCATTTCCATCGTTTCGTTCATCATGTGCGTAAATTCAGGATCGAACTGTCCAAGGATCGGCGTTGCCATCGCCCGAAGCACGCGCGGTTCAGCTTCCACCGGACCAGGAGTCATAATCGTCCGGGTTGACGTATTGAGTTCTCTGTATTTCATTTATTCTTCCTCCTTTGTATAACCTAACTGGTAAAGAAACTCAATCAGAACTTGTACGCCAGCTGCCAAATCTTCTTTTGACGTATATTCTGCAGGGTTATGACTGATCCCGCGGTGACTCGGCACGAAAATCAGCGAAGTGGGGTAATGCGGAGCCATGATTTGAGCATCATGCCCCGCTCCGCTTGGCATCAATTTATAAGGCAAGTCCTGTTGCCGACAAATCGCTTCAACTCGGCGTACCAGCGATCCATCCATTTCCACAGGACGAGCATCCAGATGCTTTTCCACCTTGAGTTGAAGCCCCCGGGAGTGAGCGATGGTCCGGCATGCTTCCAGCGCCTCTTCACAGAAAGCATCCATCACGTCTCCTTGCGGATGGCGGATATCCAAGGTGAACGTTGCCTTATTGGGAATGACGTTGGATACATTCGGTTCCACTTCGATCTTTCCCACCGTCGCGACCAATGGGGCACCGACCCGATCTGCAGCATCCATGATCGCCAAAATCATTTGGCTAGATCCCCGCAAAGCATCCTTGCGCCAAGCCATGGGTGTCGTGCCTGCATGATTGGCTTCCCCAGTGCACTCGATCGTATACCGTTTTTGTCCCACGATCTGCTCCACAATTCCGATCGGCACTTGTTCCCGCTCCAGGATAGCCCCTTGTTCGATGTGAAGTTCAACAAAGGACAGGATGTCCTCCCGCCGGGCGTCCCGGTATTTCCCCAAACCGAAACCAGCCTCTCTCATCGCCTCCACGAAGGGAATTTCCCCCGCATCCCGGATCTGCGTGATTTTATCCATCGGAGCCGTCCCCGTAATATTGGTTGATCCCCAAAACGTCAACGGAAACCGGCTTCCTTCCTCTTCGCACAAGGAAACTACTTCAATATTCCTTACAGGAGCCCCGTATGTTTCTTTCAAATAACGCAGCGCCCATAAACCGGCGAGAATTCCGAACGCCCCATCATATTTACCGCCGCACTTGACTGTATCGACATGCGATCCGGTGAGAATGGTACCTGCCTCAGGGTCGCCCGAAGCAAGTCTGCCATATAAATTCCCTACTTCATCATAGTAGGTTGTAAGGCCGCTTTCTTTCATCTTCTGTTCCAGTGCCTGCTGAGCCCCTGTCCAGGATGACGTATACAAAAGCCGCGTCACGCCACCTTCCGGATCCGCTCCGTAACCCGCTAACCACTGTACCATTTCTTCCATTTGCTGATGGAGATCCGGTATGTTCATCCGTGTGTCCCCCTTTTTATCTCGTGTCAACTTTCCTGATCTCTTATGGGAGTTCAAGTGATATTTCTATTGTAGTGAATCCTTTTTTAGAAGTCATTGTGTGCATTGAATAAAATTTCGCCATTTGATGGTGCGTAGTGTACAATTACTATGTTATATTTGTTAACATCAACAACTTGATTGGGGTGATAGTTATGAAAATGGCCGATGTGATTCATATGCCTCTTCTTAAACATGCCAAACTCGCTGCCGGGCACCTCGGCATGACCAGAAGAGTAGAAAGCGTCAATATGATGGATGCTCCTGACATCATTCATTATTTAAAGCCAAATGAATTATTGTTAACCACCGCTTTTGCCATTAAAGAATCACCGAATGACTTGCTGGAATTAGTCCAACAGATGGCAATCAAGGGATGTGCAGGGTTAGGAATTAAAACGAAACGTTTCATTTCCGAGATCCCTTCCTCTGTCCTTGAATTGGCTAATGATTTAGCCTTCCCCATTATTGAAATCCCGCTTGATTCTCCTTTAGGAGAATTAACGACACAAATTCTCAGTTATATCTTGGAAAAAAGAACCGATGAATTGCGCTATGCGATGGAAACCCACCAAACGTTTTCCCGCATCGTCATGGAGGGGAAAGGAATGCCGGGGGTCATGAACAGATTAAGCGCGCTAATTGAACAACCGGTCTTTCTTCTTGATCACCGGGGACAGGTGCTGGCTGAATCGCGTCCAACGCCATCCCTCTCCCAAGACGAACGAAAGAGGATCACGGATCTTTTGGTATCGATTCGCTCGCATCGGGTCTCCTATTTCTCTCTTTTAGCCACGAAAGAGCCGGTAAGCGCCTTTCCCTTTGAAATCTATCAAGAACAGCAAGGATATTTAGTCGTTCTTGGGACCATGCTGGATGATCCTTTTTCCGTTCTAGCCGTGGAACAGGCAGCGAATGTTGTACGGTTTGAATTTATGAAGCAGCACGCGCTGGAAGAGAGCCTAAGGCGGATTAAAAATGAGTTTTTTGCTGATTTTCTGGATGGGCAGATTACTTCAGAGGAAGAGATTATGAACCGCGGAAAACATTATGGCCTGCAAAAAAGACAAGCTTACAAATGTATCGTAGCGGAGATCGACGATAGCTCGGAAATCTACAGCAAAAAGTTTGTTCATCGGGAAGAAGCCATCAGCCGATTTAAGGATCAAGTTTACGAATATTTGGATGATCTGTTTTACCGACTAGAGAAGCCATATATCTTGTTTACGAAAGGTCATTATTTTGTGCTCCTGATCCCCGTTGCAGCAGCACAGGCCACTCAAGAAACCGAAGAACAAGACTGGAACAGCATCCTGCGGAACCTTCAGGATCAGCTTTATGAGGAGTTGGACGTGAGCCTATCTTTTGGAATCGGCAATTATGCCGAACAATTGATGGATATTCCGCCATGTTTCCACAAAGCCCTGGAGGCCTTGCGGTCCGGATACCAATCCAAGAAAACGCGATTTATCCAATCCTACCGCGTTAAGGAGCTGGCCGAATTGCTGCGCATGATTCCCTATAAGAATTTAAAGCAATTCTATGACAATACTCTTAAAGGTCTTGCGGACTCTACCGATCGGGAGCATATGGACTTAATTCAAACCATCGCCGTCTATTTAGAGAATAATTGCTTGATTACGGAAACGGCCAAACAGCTCTATATACATCGAAACACCGTTTCCTACCGGCTGAACAAATGCGAGGAGATTCTCGGCAGGAGTTTAAAAGATCCGAATGAGGTGCTGAAATTGAGGATCGCTCTCATGGTCCGTTCTCTGCTTCAGACTTAACCACAACCACTTTTGTTCAAAGTGCACAATATATGATCCTAATTTTATTTCCGTTATACAATGACTTCCTATCTCTCAACCACTAATATTAATCTTAGATAATGATGTGAATTAACCTCACATGGAAGGTGTGTAAAAGAGATGAACAAAGATTGGGGAGCTTTTGTCTGTAAAGAGCTTGTGGTGGAACCTACCCGTTCAGGAACACTTGACGGTTTGTCATTTGCCGTAAAGGACGTATTTGACATTCAAGGATATACTTCCGGTGCGGGTAATCCGGATTGGCTGCGAACGCACGGTCCCGCTGTCCGCCATGCCGTAAGCATCGAGCGGTTGCTGAGCCATGGGGCTCGTCTAACCGGAACCTCACATACCGACGAACTCATGTACAGCTTGGATGGGGAAAATGAGCATTATGGTACCCCTATCAATCCTAAGGCGCCAGAACGCATTCCCGGCGGATCATCCAGCGGTTCGGCTGTGGCCGTTTCTGCCGGTTTGGTCGATTTCGCTCTAGCTACGGATACAGGGGGATCCGTTCGGATTCCTTCCAGTTATTGCGGGATATATGGATTCCGCCCTACTCACGGTCTGGTCGATATCAGCGGAGTCATCCCCTTAGCCCCCAGTTTTGATACAGTAGGCTGGATGACAAGAGACGCAAAGACACTTCTTGATGTCGGGAAGGTATTACTGGACGTCCACCCCACCGACAAAACCGATTTTAAGCGTATGTATTTTGCCGAGGATGCTTGGTCCATCGTCGATGAAGAGTGCCGAGATGCTTGGTCAGCATCCCTGCCGATCTTCAAAAATAAAATAAAGGAGTGCAAAGGGATCACCTTAGCCTCCGTCGGATTAGCCGAGTGGATGGACAGCTTCCGGATTTTGCAGGGCTTGGAAATCTGGGAGACCCATGGAAATTGGATCAAGCAGACGAAACCGCGATTCGGAACTCATATCGGCAAACGCTTCTCGTCGGCAAGTCAGTTGCAGGCAAACGAAAGCCAGGCCCCCTTGCGCATGAGGCAGAATATCAGGGATCAACTGTCCGAACTATTGGACAATCATGGACTTTTAGTCATTCCGACGGCACCAGGGATTGCCCCGCTGAAGGGCATGTCTGGAAATGAAGTAGATCTTCGGCGGGCTAGAACCTTACAGCTCTGCTGCATTGCCGGACTTGCCGGATTACCGCAGGTGACTGTGCCTCTAGCTGCTGCACAGGGTTCTCCCGTCGGATTGTCCATTATCGCAGGACATGGCCAAGATAAAAAACTTCTTGAATGGGTCTATCACCTATTAGGAGAATAAAACAATAGGAAGAGGTAAATGCTTTGAAATTAGCCACCATTCAAATCGGAGGGAAGGAACGTACTTCTCTCGTCACAGAAAGCGGTCTTGTTTTAATAGAGACAATCAATCAAGCGGATAACAAAAATTGGGATACCTATCTTTATGATATATTGCAAAAAGACCAGCTAGGAGACATCAATAACTGGTATCAGGCAGAGGGGAAAAAACGCCTGAGAGAACTTCCCGCTATACCCCATAGTGACGTGACATACGCTCCTCTGTACCGCTATCCCCGGAAAATAGTAGGGGTGGGCTTTAACTATGTCGAGGATCCTTCCCTATTCGCTTCCATCCCCAAAAATGAAGAGCCTGTCAGTTTCATGAAGCCTGATACCAGTCTGATTGGCCCGTTCGACTCGATATGCATCCCGGCTCAATCCGAGAAAACAACAGCGGAGGCGGAGTTGGCCATCATTATCGGGAAACGCTGCAAACAGGTCCCGGAATCCCAAGCAGCAGATGTTGTCGCCGGTTTCACAACTTCATTGGATATGACCGCAGCCGATCTTCATCAAAAAAATCCGCGATTCTTAACGCGTTCGAAAAGTTTCGATACCTTCTTTAGCTTCGGGCCCCATTTCCTGACTACGGACGAATTCCCCAACCTTATGGATGTCGCAGTCAGTACCGTATTGAATGGGGAAGTCCATAAGCGCAACGTCGTATCCAATATGCTCTACCGCCCATGGTTCATCGTCTCTTTCTTTTCGCAAGTCATGACCTTGCTTCCGGGGGACATAATTATGACCGGAACACCCGGGCCTGCTGTCATTCGGGATGGGGACGTCGTGGAGTGCCGCATTGATGGATTTGAACCTCTTGTAAATCCAGTCCAAAACAGCTTGTAATTAAGGAGGAATAACAATGGCAGATCGACCATCAGGTTATCTTAAACAAACCCGTTCCGTAGTGCATGCGAAAAATGGAATGGTTGTCACCAGTCATCCCCTGGCGGCCATGGCCGGATTGCAAATCCTGCAGCAAGGGGGAAATGCCTTTGATGCAGCCGTCGCAACCGCTTCTGTGCTATGCGCCGTAGAGCCCATGATGACGGGTTTGGGCGGCGACATGTTCGCCCTCATCTATGATGCCAAAAAGCGAGAGGTCAAAGGCCTGAACGCGAGCGGACACGCTCCGCAAGCGGCAACCCTCGATTTTTTTGAGCAAAATGGCTTCACAAGCATTCCCTCTACTGGCATACTGTCATCAACCGTGCCAGGAGTTGTCGATGGTTGGTCACAGCTTCTTCAAAGTTACGGAACCCTTACCTTTAAAGAAGTATTGGCTCCAGCCATTCGTTATGCCGAAGAAGGATACCCTATACCGGAAATGGTAGCCTACTACTGGAAAAAAGCTGAACAGCTCCTTTTGCAGTCCGAAGAAGCCACTAGAAAATACTTAATCGACGGAAAAGCTCCAAAGGAAGGAACGCTATTTAAACAACCCGACTTGGCTTGGTCCCTCAAACAAATCGCAAAGGATGGAAGGGATGCCTTCTATCAGGGCGGGATTGCCGATAAAATCGATGAATTCATGAAGAATCATCACGGATTGCTGCGAAAAGAAGACCTGAAAGAACATCGTTCCCGGTGGGTCACACCGATATCGACCAATTACCACGGCTACGAAGTTTTGGAAATTCCCCCGAACGGTCAAGGTCTTGTCGTCCTTCAAATGCTGAATATACTTGAGAATTACGATCTGAAAGCCATTGGCCATAACTCCCCGGAGTATGTCCGGCTGTTTATCGAAGCCAAAAAATTAGCTTATGCGGATCGAGACCGATATATTGCTGATTCCGAATTTGCAGACATCCCCATTGACCGTCTGCTTTCTAAGGAGTATGCGAAAGAATTGGCGGATCTGATCCAATCCGGACAGAAGATAAGCCAATCGGGCGTAGAACTGGGCGGAGATACCGTCTATTTAACCGTCGCAGATAAAGAAGGAAACGTAGCCTCAGTGACCAATAGCATCTTTAGCCTATTCGGAAGCGGCGTGCTCATACCCAATACGGGGATATTCATGCATAACCGCGGTTCTTTGTTCTCTTTGGATCGGAACCATCCCAATGCGCTACAACCCGGCAAACGTCCGTTTCATACCATCATCCCGGGATTGGTGCTGAAAGACCAGAAACCCTTGATCTCTTTTGGCGTGATGGGTGCCGACATGCAGCCGCAAGGGCAAGTCCAAACACTCGTAAACATGATCGATTTTGGCATGAATGTCCAAGCGGCAGGAGATGCCCCCCGCTTCCGCCATTATAACCATGGAATTTTCCTGGAATCGGAAATCAGCCAAAAGATCCGCCAAGAGCTTTCCGAGCAAGGCTATACGCTTTTGGAACAGTCTGATGGCGATGATTTTGTCGTTGGGGGTTACCAAGGAATTTTCATCGATCCGGAAACCGGCTTGTTTAAAGGCGGATCTGATCCGAGAAAAGATGGATGTGCAATAGGATTCTAGTTGGTATTACAAGCGGGGCTACCGAATGCGAAAAATACTTTGGATAGCCCGCAAACTTATCGAAAGATAAGGACGCAAAGCCAACAGGTCTAAGGTTCCTAACTATGACGGTGGGTTGCCGAAAGGAGAAGATGAATGTCTTATATAGTTCTTTGTATTGCTATTTTATCGGCTATGGTCTTAAGTTTTTTGGTTGGACTTAAAGAATGATTATTCCAGTACAAAAATATTACGGTTTTTATTAAGAAATCTATTCTATTGATCGGAAAAAAGGAGAATCTTGATCGCTGTTTTTCCGATCCTTTTTAACCAAATTAAGAGAATTTCATCTCATTAGAAACTTGGTAATGAATCTACTGCATCAGCCAAATCTTGATAGCTATCCTTTAAATACCTGGAAATCGTCGCAATATTACTATGCCCAGCCAGTCTCCTCACCTTCTCAATATCATTAACCGTTGCTTTCAACATCCATTTGCAGAAGGTATGCCGAAACTTATGAGGAGTAAGCTTCTTTTTCGGGGTACTATAGTTTTCAATCATCATCTGTATCCCTCGAATCGAAAACTTGGGGGGATCGTTAACTATAGAAAACATAAAGAGAATCAGTGACATGTTCTTTTTTGTTGGTTTCCAATCGAAACTTCAACCAATCGTGCAGCTCGTGGAGTAACGTATTGGAAATCGGAATGGTCCGCACTTTGTTCCCCTTACACAGTACTTGAATCCTCTTCATCTCAAAATCAAGGTCCGTCAACTTTGAATAATTCCTCCACTCGCAGTCCAGCATATGTCAGAAGATAAACCACCGCTCGATCGCGATGATACTTTTCTTCGGAGTCTACCCCTCGACTTTTCACCGGTGTTCTCGCATCCGGTTTAAAAGATCCTGAAACTCCTCTTCGGTCAACCACATGATCTTTTTCATGATCCTCATCAGCTGATTTTAAATCCTCAATATCATGCATGGGATTATGCTTAACCTTTTTATTCCGCTGCACCCAATCATAAAAGCTGCGCAGTGTATTTAATCGGCGATTGATCGTGGTATTGGCCAAAGGCTGACCTTCTTCCGGTCGGATCAACTAGCTGATCCATTTTCGAACATCAGTCTCTGTCACATAATCGTTAGGTTGAATGCCAAGGTCGTCTAGAAATTTATGTAAGTCATTCATGTACGACTCCGTCGCTCTCGGTTCAAATACAATATTAATAAGTCAGTACCTGACCAATTTTGTAACTGAACTTAAGATAAACTTGTATTTAAGATTAATAGAAAATTAGAGCTGATCTTAGGATCGATAGATAGGCCTTCACTGTTCGATTACAATATCATGTTTTTCACACCATTCAATGACCAATTCCTTGATCTTGTTTTCACTGTATTCATACCATTGTTTTTCAACACCATGCTCTCGGATTAAAAGAAAATTTATTTGTCGCTATCCCGTTAAATAGAAGACTATTTCTCTAGATTTCTTGTAAATCACTATTTGTGTAATTTTTTTGCTTGTTGTAGAAGTTGAGTTGTAAAGCGACCGGGATAGAGAAGATCTAATGCTTTAGAAGTGGAGTGGTGAAAAAGCTCAGAAAACATACCTCCCAATCCATACTGACTAAAGATTTTATGACCGATAACATACGGAATCTCCTCTTCTTCTAGTTTGAGTTGATCATGTATTAACCATTCCAGCGCCTCCCTTGCATGTTTCAATCCTTCCGATCCGTTCCAAAATCCATTGCGTACCGAACCAAATTGCCATGGTTTAAATAAGCCGGGGTAAGTCGCATCAATTGCAGCAAAGGGTGAACCTTTGAAGACCATCTTTAGCATGGAGGGTAGTCCATGTTTTTCGAAATGATCATAACGAATGTGTCTAGGCAACTCATGAAGTGGAATTTTACATTTTTCTTCAACCAGCCACTTGACTGCTTGAAGTGCGTGCGTGCGTCCTCTCTCTCCTTTCCAATATCCATTTGGCGTTTGTCCGATCTCCCATGGTTGACCAGCCCAGAGGCCGGCATCTTGAATTGCTTTCCAAGTGGAACCTTCATAAACCGTGTCCAATACACCATCCAAATGGTACCTTTCAAAAGCCTTTGTAGTTACTTTGCGAAGATCAGATGTTGTATAATGTAATTTTTCAATGATCAACCATCTTACAGCTCGTCTCGCCATCAGTCTTCCGTTTTGTCCGGTAAACAGATGGCGGCGAGCACGAACTAATTCCCATGGCTGAAATTCACCTGGATAGGCATTATCAATCACATTAAAAACGGAGTCTTCAAAATACGTCTTTACCATCCCGGCTAGGCGGTATGTTTCAAACACTCCACGGCAAAGGTATAAACAAATTGATTTCCGATTCCAGCGTAATTTCTCTTGTATGATGTATCGGGTAATCATGCTTGCATATCGTCTTCCTTGGTCTCCAACAAAAAAATGGGGAGGGAAAGCATGTCGACGACGGCTTAGAATCTCTTCGTAAAGTTGTATGATATCTTCTTTAAAATCCTTCATCATTTTTTCCTTACATTTATCCATATTTGTTTTAAGTAACCAATCCTACTACCGTTTCTAGAAACAAAAAAGGAAAACCAAACGAACTCTTCGCTATCTTATATGGGATAGCTGTTTTATAGATAAGAGTTTTAAAACCTTGACACGGCCCGCTATCGCCTTGATCTCTCAAAAAATGCGATACATCAAGGTTTTGTGGGCTATCATGCTCGCAACGCCGTGTTATTGTTAAAGACCTATCTAATCCAACCCCAGATGAAACAGCGAGGAAGCAAAAGACAGGACTCAAAAGAAAACCAAACATTTTCCAACCGGTGTTCGCACAGATCCTCACCTACTGAAAGAATTCTATCACCCAACTGGAAACCCATATCAAAGCACCGAGGGAAAGATTAAAAACACCTAAAAATCTCGCTGCTTTTTGCTCCTTTTTCATTTCTGACATCCTATAGGCTTTGACGTCAAAATATAAAACCAATCCTCCTGTTCCTAGAAGTAAAAATATGACGTATTGGAGATATCCAATGGTGATGCCCGCAATCGTCACGCTTATCCCTCCTTCTACTGTGCTTTCATCCCTACACGTCGAATACTAATGTTTACCTGACTCTCAAAGGTTGCCTCCTTATACATTTCCCGCCACTTTTCTTTGGTTTTAATGTGTTCATTCCAATAATCCGGATGCTTGGCCCGTACATATTCTCCAAAGCCAAAGATGTCGGATCCTTTTTCCTGCGTTTGTTTGATGAGTTTGGCTTGGGATTTTTCCTGCTTTTCAGCGATTTCCTTTTCGATTTTAGCAATCATCCCCGGTTTATTCACATCAAACTGTTCATTGGACTTTTCCACAATGTCTGCTTCAATATGAACCTGGATGTTGAAGTGTGGCCGTCCATTCCTGATCTCTGAACGAATCTTGGCCTTGCGACTGGTTCCCTGGGTCATAATGGCCCCTGGGCTTGGATCTTCCGGCACCGTTATAAGAACGGAATATCCCGCCGTTTCCACACCGAGCAATTGCATCACAATTGCAATCTGTAACGGTTCGGTTCTTCCTACCATTTTGTCTCCGCGAAAGTAAGCCAGACCTTGGACGAAAATGTTATCTTCCTTGACCTCGATATAGGGCAAGAACGGTTCTCTTCCGTGAGCCGATGAGGCACTCCAAAAAAGTCCGAGAAAGGAAGGGGGCAATTTCCCCAGTTTCACCGACTGGTTCATCGTTTCCATTAAGTATAAAGTGGGGATCCGTTCTAAAGGAGGAACCGTCAACATGGCTTTGTCTGCATCCCCTTGGGAAACCATCATCCATACGGTTCTTCGGATCTCTGAATTGCGGCGGAAGTAGTCATTGATATTTTGAACCCCTTTTTTAGCAATCTCCTCACTGATCACGACCACCCGCAAATGACCAATGAACAGCCGGTAAGCGATTTGCTGCTGTAACACCATGATTGCATCATCTATGGTGTCTCCCACCGCATGCAGCACCCACACCGGCTTCTTTTGTCCTCCCCCTCCGCCTCCCCCCTCACCAGGTCCTAAAGGGATGCGCCCTTGGATCGCTATCTGGGCCGTTAAACGGATTTTCCCTGTGGTCGGTTTCGGGAAATCTTCTTTCAGATGCGTCACCTTCTTCTCTTCTTTTACCTCTTCCTCCCCAGCCGTATCAATGGCCATTCCCAAAATGACGGCTCGTTCCTCAATTTCTAAGCGATCCCAACATCCTGTCAGAAACGGAAAAATGAGGACAAGTACACACCACACTTGGATTGTTTTCTTCCATAGGTTACTCACGCTCGTTCCCCCTTTTTTCGAATCAAGGTGACCGTGACCAATTGAGCGGGGTAGACAACTTGGTAAAGGCATGTTCGGCCGATAAATTGAATAATGAGGCCCATCTCAAGTACGTTTTGTGGAATCCTAGCAAATACTAAAACAAAAGACAAACAAGATGATTGACCATGATCATTCACCTTACCGTAATAAGCATCGCCTACTAAAGGAAGCCCATCATCCAATTGGAAACCTATCAATGCACCAAATGAAAAATTAAAAACACCTAGAAATCTCGCCGATTTTGTGCTCTTTTTCCATTTTCAACATTCTATATGCTCCCATGTCCAAATATAAAATCAAACCTCCTGTTCCTAGAAGTAAAATATGACGTATTGGAGATATCCAATGGTGATGCCCGCGATCCTCACTTATCCCTCCTGCTATTCCGATTTCATCCCTACACGTCGGATACTCACGCTAACCTGGCTGTCGAAGGTTACATCCTTATACATTTCCCTCCATTTTTCTTCTGTTTTGATGTGTTCATTCCAGTATTCCGGATGCTTCGCCCGTACATATTCACCAAAACCAAAGATATCAGACTCTTTTTCCTGCGTTTGTCTGATGAGTTTAGCTTGGGATTTTTCCGACCTTTCGGACATTTCCTTTTCGATTTTGGCAATCATCCCCGGTTTATTCACATCAAATTGTTCATTTGACTTTTCCATTAAGTCCCCTTCAATATGCACATTAATTTTGTAGTGTGGCCGTCCATTCTTGATCACTGAACGAATCTTGGCCGTTCTTCTCTTACCCTGGAACATAACTGCCCCTGGACTAGGTTCTTCGGGTACGGGGATTAGGACGGAATAACCCGCGGTTTCCACACCGATCAACTGCATCACGGTCGCAATCTGTAACGGCTCGGTTCTACCTACCATCTTGTCCCCGCGAAAATAAGCCAGACCTTGAACAAAAATGTTATCTTTTTGCACCTCGATATAGGGTAAGAACGGTTCTCTTCCGTGAGCCGATGAGGCACTCCAAAAAAGTCCCAGAAAGGCAGGCGGTAATTTCCCCAGTTTTACAGCCTGGTTCATGGTTTCTGTCAAGTACAGGGTGGGGATCCGTTCTAAAGGTGGAGCCGTCAGCATGGCTTTGTCCGCATCTCCTTTAGAAACCATCATCCATACGGTTCTTCGGATCTCTGAATTGCGGCGGAAGTAGTCATTGATATTTTGGACCCCTTTTTTAGCAATCTCCTCACTAATCACGACCACCCGCAAATGGCCAATGAATAGCCGGTAAGCGATTTGCTGCTGTAACACCATGATCACATCATCTATGGTGTCTCCCACCGCATGCAGCACCCACACCGGCTTCTCTTGTCCGCCTCCCCCCTCAGCAGGTCCTAAAGGGATGCGCCCTTGGATCGCTATCTGGGCCGTTAAACGGATTTTCCCTGTGGTCGGTTTCGGGAAATCTTCTTTCAGATGGGTCACCTTCTTCTCTTCTTTTACCTCTTCCTCCCTGGCCGTATCAATGGCCATTCCCAAAACAACAGCTCGTTCCTCAATTTCCAAGCGATCCCAACATCCGGTCAGAAACGGAAAGGGGAGGAGTAGGGCACAGCACAACTTAACCAGTTTTTTTACCCACGGGCTGTTGCTCACGCCGATCCCCCCTTTTATTTCGAATGAAGGCTACCGTGAGTAATAGAGCGGGGTAAGCTATCGTAATCCAAAGCCCTGTTCGGCCGATAAATTGAATAATCCGGTACAACTCGATCACATTTTGCGGGATCATGGCAATGACAAAAACAAAAGGTAAAATGAAGATAGAGAACATCTTATGGTCCCGTAATTTAAACAATTTGCTTATAGAATGAACCGTTAAGAAATAACTAGAAAAAAGGGTTGTAAAAACGGCTGTAACCCATACGATCAAAAATACCGCATCCAAACGCTCCAGGATCGCGGCAGGCAAAGCGGTTGTTCGGGCTAATTCTAGTGTCGGCCAAAGCAGAAGTTTAACTTCTTCCGGCCCAAACACGGCAACGGTGGCCATGACGATCACCAGATAGAGACTGGAGGCGATGGCCATGCCCCAAAAGGCTGCCTTCATGGCTCTTTCCGGTCGTCGCATCCCCGGGATGACTACAGTAAAAATGAAGGTGCCTTGAAATAAGGCAGATACGGTGAGCAAACCTGTCCACATTCCCTGGGGGTTATTTCCTGTAATGGGCAGAAGATTCAGCACATTAGCGTTTTTTAAGGATAAAACTACGATTAATAATGCTGGCGCCAAAACCAGAGGAAAATAAAAATGGTGAATGTAAGCAAAAACCGTAAGGTTATTTCGGGTGGAGACGGCAGCTAAAAGCAGCATCACGATGACGGTTACTTCCAAAGGAGTCCGCCGCAATACGGCCGTAATGACAACTTCACCAAATTCCCGTGAAGCTAAGGCGGTTAAGATGGCAAAAAAGCTAATAATCAACACACTTCCAATACGTCCCAACCATTTGCCGAGTATGTCCTCACTGTATTCGATCATGGTTTGGTTGGGAAAACGCATACCCAGTATGGTAATCAAGGATAACCCTATAAAGGCCAGTCCAATACCTAACACCGTCACCAACGAAGCCCCCGTATCCGCTGCCTGCACAGCAAAACGAGGTAGAGGCAGGATCCCCACCCCAATGATGGTACTAATCAGAATCGCGGCGCCCTGGATCACGGTGATCTGTCGAGGATACTCCATCGGCTTCATTCCACCTTTCATTTCCTACTTTAAGCGGATCGAGGGTATTGCTGGGCGGTTGTTTGATCTGTTCCACGTCACTTCCTAAGCGATATTTGTTCGGCGGATGTAATTGGCCAGGCCTTTTCGGCATCCACCATAACGGAGCCCGCATCACGGTATCCTTCATTCCTTGAAAGTCACCGGGCACAATGGGGCTCAGATAAGGAACACCAAACGACTTTAGGGAAAGCATATGATTAATGATTAGAATCAACCCAATCATGACCCCATACAAACCAAAGATTCCGGCTAAGATAATGAGTGGAAACCGCAGCATACGCAAGGCAATGGCAGCATTATACGCCGGTGTAGCAAAGGAACCGATCGTGGTCAAGGCGATAACGACGACCGTAATGGGGCTGGCAAACCCAGCAGACACCGCGGCCTGCCCGACGACTAGAACACCCACAATGGACAAAGCACCCCCGACTTGCTGCGGCAAACGAAGGGTCGCTTCACGGAGGACTTCCATGGATATTTCCATGACTAATACTTCGATGACGGCTGGGAATGGAACGCCAGCTCTTCCCCCTGCTACCGCCACAGCAAACTCCGTAGGGATCAATTCGGGATTAAAGGAAATCACTGATACATACAGGGAAGAGAAAACAAGAGAAAACAAGATGGCCACAAGCCGAACTAACCGAACCAGGCTTCCCATCAAAAATCGTTCGGAGTAATCATCCATTGTCTGGTAAAACTGACTAAACACAGCCGGTACGATTAAGCCCATGGGAGATCCATCCACCATAATCAATACACGCCCCTCTAAAATCGAGGCAATCGCTTTATCCGGACGTTCCGTAAACTGCACCTGCGGAAAGGGGGAGAATTTATGGTCTTCGATAAATTGTTCTATGTAACCGGAATCGAGGATGCCATCAATATCAATTGCCGAAAGGCGATTCATCACTTCTTCTACCAGTGCCGGGTTAACATTGCCTTCAAGGTAACAAATGGCTACCTTGGACTTGATTTGCCGTCCAATTTTGATCGATTTCACACGAAAATTAGGAGTTTGCAAACGATATCGCATCAATGCAATATTGGTTCCCAATTGTTCGATAAACCCTTCTCGTGCCCCGCGTATAACCTGTTCGGTTTGGGGTTGTTCAACCGAACGCTTTTCGATTTTACGGGAACTGATTCGAAAGGCATGGTCCAACCCTTCAATGACGACAACGGTCTCCCCACTTAAGACGGCCTCCACGATGTTATTTAAATTGTTTTCCAGTTTTCCTTCGCTATGGTAAAGACAATCTTTCAATAGAACTTCTTTTAATTGATGAGTTTCTATTTTCTGGTTTTCTAAGTGTGGAGGTCCGTACATCAATGGCTTTAAAATATCCGTGTTGGTAATCGCTTGATCCACCATATTCGATATGTACAGCATCGCGGCAGAATGTTGACCCAACACGTCGAAACGGCGTACGACAAAATCATCATTCGGGCCCAATAAATTCTCCACGTATTGGATTGTGTTTTTCAAACACCGACTGATTTTATCATGCTTGTGTTCCTCCATGATTTGGTCAGGTACCTGAGAACTGGCGTTTGTTTGTTGCTCCTGCCTTTTTTTATCTTTCAACCAACGCCAAACCTTCATCGTTTAAGCTCCTATATATAAATAAATTTAAATATGATCTGAACACCTGCTTTTCATTATTAACTTTCCTATCGATTTTAAAACCACAATTTCATTTTTTATTCATGATCTATTGTTCCAGGGCCTAATAGGTTTGTGAAAACCAAAAAGCCGATTTTCCTTCAAGATAAAAGAAGAATATCGGCTTTTTTTACCTTACGATTTCCACAATTAATCTAATATCTGTATTAGAAAGAAAGATGATTTGGATCTAGTTTGTTTTTTCAATCATCATCCATCTTTCTATGATCATTTTCAAAATAAATCCTAACCCTACACCAAGCAACATAAAAAGAATGGAGAGAAAAACAGAACTTAAAAGGAAACCAAGCATTTGAAATGTCGGAGAGAAAATAACGCCAATCGTTCCCATATAAGCGGAGAAAACAAACGGAAGGAAGGAGTACGGGGATGCTCCCCCACCTGCGTCACGGTAAGCATCCCATATCGACAAAGAGTATATTCCAAATATTTTTACAATATTTTTCACTATGTTACTACTCTTACGAAAGTATTAGTATTGATTATGGAAAGACAGCGATAACTGCTAGATGGTTACACTTATATTTGCCAACTACTTGTTTAACTCCTCTTCCATCTGGGATAGACCATACAATCGCATTTGCTGTTTAACTCCCTCGATCGACTTGTTCCCTCTGGTTGCTTTTTCTAACCACAGCAGAAGAGACAATTTACGAGAGGCTAACGTTTATAAGAGAGGTGATTGGATTATTAAAAACTACAAGCACATGACTTGAAGATTGACAAGTGTAATTAAGAAAGGGTGAATTATTTGAAAAAAGATAATACCGTTTTAATTGCTTCGCTTATCTTGACATCTATTTT